>NZ_CP089746.1:6358337-6670005 GCF_029541745.1 Streptomyces sp. LX-29
GGGAGGGGCCTCGGGCTCGCGCCTCGGCCGTGAGGGCCGAGCACGGGCGGGAGCGCCGACCGGGCGATGAGGCAGGGCGGCCGTGGCCAGGGCCGCAGGGCCGGGCTGGGGCTCGGTCGGGGGGATGGCCCGAGGTTGGCCGGG
This sequence comes from Streptomyces sp. LX-29, assembly GCF_029541745.1. Classification (NCBI taxonomy): domain Bacteria; kingdom Bacillati; phylum Actinomycetota; class Actinomycetes; order Kitasatosporales; family Streptomycetaceae; genus Streptomyces; species Streptomyces sp. LX-29. The sequence continues at coordinate 6,358,482 of NZ_CP089746.1, forward strand.
GTTGGGTGGCTGGGTGGCTCGGGGCGGGGCCGGCCGGCCGGGCGTGACGGATGGGCCTGTCCACGGGCGAGGAGGCGGTTTCGGAGGGCCGGCATGCGGCCCTGCGAGGCAGGCCGGGACCGGCCGGGCCCGGCCGGGATCGGATCTGGCGGCATCGCCACTCGGGGCGGGCGCCTCGACCTCGGGACGCGCGGTCGGCTCGGGCCCGGGAAATGGACTCCCCGCCGCGGCTGAGGGCTCGGCCCGCACCGAGGGAGGTGAGGCACCTGCCAGGTCTCCGTGTCGACCACCGGCCGGGACCGGATCTGGCGGCATCGCTACTCGGGGCGGGCGCCTTGACCTCGGGACGCGTGGTCGGCTCGGGCCCGGGGAACCGGCCTCCCGGCCGCGGCGCAGGGCTCGGCCCGCACCGAGGGCGGTGAGGCACCTGCCGTGTCTCCGTGTCGACCTGCCGACCTGCCGACCTGTCGGCCCGCCGGTGGGGGATCGGAGGTCAGGAGAGGGGCCGCCGCGGGCGCCGGCGCGGTCGGGGCCGGGACGGGTCACCCACGTGTGTGCACGCCCCGGCAGGACGGGCGGTGCCGCCCGCGGACGCCGGGTCACCCATGCGTGTGCCCGCGCAGGCGGAGAGCGTCCGCGCGGGTCACCCCGTGTGGGCACGCGCGCGGAGAGCGCGAAGCCAGGGAGTGGATGGGTCACCCACGCGTGTGCCCGCGCTGGCGGGCAGCGTCCGCGCGGGTCACGCCCGTGTGTGCACGCGCGCGGCAGGACGGGCCGGTGCCGCCCGCGGGCGCCCCGGGTCACCCACGCGTGGGCACACGCGCGAGGAGCGCGAAGCCAGGGAGTGGATAGGTCACCCACGCGCGTGCCCGCGCTGGCGGACAGCGTCCGCGCGGGTCACGCCCGTGTGTGCACGCGCGCGGCAGGACGGGCCGGTGCCGCCCGCGGGCGCCCCGGGTCACCCACGCGTGGGCACACGCGCGAGGAGCGCGAAGCCAGGGAGTGGATGGGTCACCCACGCGTGTGCACGCGCGCGGGGCGTGGGGTTCACTCGGGGCGGTGGCGGCCGGTCACTGGACGTGCCGGCGGGCCTGGAGAGCCAGGCCGAGGGCGAGCACGGTCTGGGGGTCCTCCAGGTCGCTGCCGAGCAGCCGGGCGATGCGGGCCAGCCGGTCGTAGAGGGTCTGCCGGTTGAGGTGCAGCTCGCGCGCGGTCTCCGCCTTGCGGCCGGCGTGCGCCAGATACGCCTCCAGCGTGGGGATCAGCGGCGGCCGGGCGGTGCGGTCATGGGCCAGCAGCGGGCCGATCACCCGGTCCACGAACGCCGCCAGGTCGCCGTGCTCGCGCAGTCGCCACAGCAATACGTCGACTTCCGTGCGCCGCACATCGTGCCAGGGCCGGTCGGCCAGCCCCTGGGCGGCGTTGGCCGCCTCGGCCGCGTGCCGCAGCTCGGCGCCGACCGCCGCCCAGCCGCCCGCGACGCCCACGACCACCACCGGCGGACGGGAGCCGGCCCGCTCCGGCCAGGCCCGCTCCACCCCGGCGCGCAGCGCGGCGGCGACCCGGTCGGCGACCGCGCCGCGTTCGGCCGCGTCGCGCAGCCCGACCAGCAGCGGCATCCGGCCCTCCGGGAGTCGCACACCCATGAGCACCGGTGCGCCCACCGCCGAGAGCTCCTCGTGCACGGCGTGTGCCAGGGCCGCCCAGCTCTCCCCGGGGGCGCCCGCCGGGCCCGCCCCGGGCAGGCCGGAGCCCACGCGCATCACCATCGGCAGCAGCGGGCCGTCCCCTGGCGGCCGGAAGCCCAACACCCGGGCCTGCGCGGGCGCGTCCGCCGGTTCGATCCGCTCCTCCGCCAGGTCGGTGAGGAAGTCGCCGCGGCCGCGCGCGGCCAGCTCCTCCTCCTGGCGCGCCTGGAGGAGTACCACCGCGAGCAGGTCCGCCGTCCGCTCCGCCGCGATCCGGTGCACCGCGGCGAGCGGCCGCGCGACCGGCAGCACGGTCAGCCTGGCCCGTACGGCGCCGGGGCCGCCGCCCGGACCGCCGCCGGGGACGTCCGCGACCACGCTGCCGGCGGGCGGCTCCGGCCGGCGGTCGGCGCGCTGCGCCCGCAGCCCGTCCCACACCTGGAGCGGGTCGGCCGTGCCCGGCTGGGCCGCGGGGCCGGGACCGGCCGCGTACAGCAGCAGCCCGTCGGGCGTCTCCAGGAAGACCGGGTTGCCGGCGAAGGCCGCCAGCAGGCGCAGGATCTCCGGCACCCCGCCGCCGCGCAGCAACGCCTGGGTGCACCGGCGGTGCACCTCCTCGGCGCGGCGCAGCAGTGCGTAGTGCTCGTTGACGATCTCGGTGTGGATCTCCTCGGTGACCGCCACGAACGGCACCTCGCGGTGCAGCTGGACCAGCGGCAGCCCATGGGAGCGGGCCGTGTCGACCACCGCGGCGGGCAGCGTGGTGAAGCGTGAGCCCAGCTCCACCACGAGCGCGGCGATGTCCCGCTCGGCGAGGGTGCGCACGAAGGCGCGCTGCTCGGCCGGGCGGGGCCCCAGCCCGAGCCCCGTGGTCAGCAGCAGCTCGCCGCCCTTGAGCAGGGAGGCGATGTTGGGGGTCTCGCCGGCGTGCGCCCAGCGCACCGGGCGGGACAGCCGGTCGCCGGCGACCACCACCTCCGGGAGGCCGCGGCGCAGCGCGGGCAGCTCCAGCGCCCGCGCCACGGTGATCGTGCCCTGGGTGATGGCCTCCGGTGCCTCAGGGGCCTCCGAACCGCCTCGGGAGGCCCCGGCCGGGTCGGTCCCGTCCCGGGAGCCTTCGTCGGGGGAGGCCGCCGCCGAAGCGTGCGCGTCCCGCGGTCCCGCCTCGGATCCCGCCTCGGTGAGGCCCGCGTCTCCGGAGCCGGATTGAGCGCTGTCGCGCCCAGTGTGCATACGGTCAGCCGCCGTACGCGCCGGAGGCGGTCAGCCGCAGCGCCGTGTCGATCAGCGGAACGTGGCTGAACGCCTGGGGGAAGTTGCCCACCTGGCGCTGGAGCCGCGGGTCCCACTCCTCGGCGAGCAGCCCCAGGTCGTTGCGGAGCGACAGCAGCTTCTCGAACAGCTTCCGGGCCTCGTCGACCCGGCCGATCATCGCCAGGTCGTCGGCGAGCCAGAACGAGCAGGCCAGGAAGGCCCCCTCGTCGCCCTCCAGGCCGTCCACCCCGGCCTCCTCGCCGGCCGTCGGATAGCGGAGCACGAAGCCGTCGGAGGTGGACAGCTCGCGCTGGATGGCCTCGATGGTGCCGATGACTCTCTTGTCGTCCGGCGGCAGGAAGCCCATCTGCGGGATGAGCAGCAGCGAGGCGTCGAGCTCCTTGGAGCCGTAGGACTGGGTGAAGGTGTTGCGCTGCGGGTCGTAGCCCTTCTCGCAGACGTTCCGGTGGATCTCGTCGCGCAGCTCGCGCCAGCGGTCCAGCGGTCCGTCCACGTCGCCGGACTCGATCAGCTTGATGGTGCGGTCGACGGCGACCCAGGCCATCACCTTGGAGTGCACGAAGTGCCGGCGCGGCCCGCGCACCTCCCAGATGCCCTCGTCCGGCTCGTCCCAGTGGTCCTCGAGGTAGTTGATCAGCTTCAGCTGGAGCAGCGAGGCGTAGTCGTTGCGGGCGAGCCCGGTCATGTGCGCCAGGTGCAGCGCCTCGGTGACCTCGCCGTAGACGTCGAGCTGGAGCTGGCCGGCCGCGCCGTTGCCGATCCGCACCGGGCGCGAGCCCTCGTAGCCGGGGAGCCAGGACAGCTCGGCCTCCGCGAGCTCCCGCTCGCCCGCGATGCCGTACATGATCTGGAGGTTCTCCGGGTCGCCGGCGACCGCGCGGAGCAGCCACTCGCGCCAGGCGCGGGCCTCCTCGCGGTAGCCGGTGCGCAGCAGCGAGGAGAGGGTGATCGCGGCGTCCCGCAACCAGGTGAAGCGGTAGTCCCAGTTGCGGGAGCCGCCGATGTCCTCCGGCAGGGAGGTGGTGGGCGCCGCGACGATGCCGCCGGTGGGCGCGTAGGTGAGCGCCTTGAGCGTGATCAGCGAGCGGACCACCGCGTCCCGGTAGGGGCCGTGGTAGGTGCAGTGCTCGACCCACTCGCGCCAGAACTCCTCGGTCGCCTCCAGCGAGCCCTCGGGCTCGGGCAGGGCCGGCGGCTCCTTGTGGGAGGGCTGCCAGCTGATGGTGAAGGCGATGCGGTCGCCGGGGGCGACGGTGAAGTCGGAGTAGGTGGTCAGGTTCTTGCCGTAGGTGTCGGCCTCGGTGTCCAGCCACACCGAGTCGGGTCCGGCGACGGCGACGGTCCGGTTGTCGATCTTGTGCACCCAGGGCACGACCCAGCCGTAGGAGAAGCGCATCCGCAGCGCGGAGCGCATCGGCACCCGCCCGCTGACCCCCTCCACGATGCGGATCAGCTGCGGGGCGCCGTCACGCGGCGGCATGAAGTCGATGACGCGGACCGTGCCCCGCGGGGTGTCCCACTCCGACTCCAGCACCAGGGAGTCGCCGCGATAGCGCCGACGGTCGGCCTGCGGCGGGGTGGATCCGGTGGCGTGCGCGGGGCCCAGCCGCCAGAAACCGTGCTCCTCGGTGCCCAGGAGGCCGGCGAAGACGGCATGCGAGTCGAAGCGCGGCAGACACAGCCAGTCCACCGTGCCGTCCCGGCAGACCAGGGCGGCGGTCTGCATATCACCGATGAGTGCGTAGTCCTCGATGCGCCCGGCCACGTGCATCCCCATTCGAACGGCCTCGCCCCGCGGGGCGCTCTTGCGGTCTCGGAGTTACTCGACGAGCTCTTCTTCCGGGGCGTACAGGTAGATGCCTTGTAGGTGCCTTGCCGGCCGCGGCTCGCAGCATGTGTCCGAGCAGGATACGACGGAGAACAGAGATCCGCTGGAGCCGTCCCACATCGTGGCTTCATCCAGGATCGACCGTTCGAGTGACCGAACAGAACCGGCTCTCCGGGCGGGTTCCCGCACGGATTTTCGGCACCTGTCCCGCGCGTGTTTCCCGCGCCCGTCCCCGCTCACGCCCCAGGGCCCGCACACCCTCCGCACACCCTTCACACGCGTCACCGGACGCGACCGCTCCAGGGCGCTGATACCCTGGTAGCCCGTGGACCGGTGGGCGCAAAACCCCCGAACCGCAGCGACGGCACCCCCGGAAACTCCGGGCCGGAGGCCGGACCGCACGTCACCTCGCGACCACGGGAGCCCCCTCTTGGCACTTGCCACTAAGCCCACGACGACCAAGCACATCTTCGTCACCGGGGGTGTCGCTTCCTCACTCGGCAAGGGGCTCACCGCCTCCAGCCTGGGTGCGCTGCTCAAGGCGCGCGGCCTGCGGGTCACCATGCAGAAGCTGGACCCGTACCTGAACGTCGACCCCGGCACGATGAACCCGTTCCAGCACGGCGAGGTCTTCGTCACCAACGACGGCGCCGAGACCGACCTGGACATCGGCCACTACGAGCGCTTCCTCGACGTCGACCTGGACGGCTCCGCGAACGTCACCACCGGCCAGGTGTACTCGCAGGTCATCGCCAAGGAGCGGCGCGGCGAGTACCTGGGCGACACGGTGCAGGTCATCCCGCACATCACCAACGAGATCAAGCACCGCATCCGGCGTATGGCCACCGACGACGTCGACGTCGTCATCACCGAGGTGGGCGGCACCGTGGGCGACATCGAGTCGCTGCCGTTCCTGGAGACCGTGCGCCAGGTCCGCCACGAGGTCGGTCGGGACAACGTCTTCGTCGTCCACATCTCGCTGCTGCCGTACATCGGCCCGTCCGGCGAGCTGAAGACCAAGCCGACCCAGCACTCGGTGGCCGCGCTGCGCAACATCGGCATCCAGCCGGACGCCATCGTGCTGCGCGCCGACCGTGACGTCCCGACCTCCATCAAGCGCAAGATCTCGCTGATGTGCGACGTGGACGAGGCCGCCGTGGTCGCGGCGATCGACGCCAAGTCGATCTACGACATCCCGAAGGTGCTGCACACCGAGGGCCTGGACGCGTACGTGGTGCGCAAGCTGGACCTGCCGTTCCGCGACGTCGACTGGACCACCTGGGACGACCTGCTGGACCGCGTCCACAACCCCGACCACGAGGTCACCGTCGCGCTGGTCGGCAAGTACATCGACCTGCCGGACGCCTACCTGTCCGTGACCGAGGCACTGCGCGCGGGCGGCTTCGCCAACCGGGCCCGGGTCAAGATCAAGTGGGTCACCTCCGACGACTGCAAGACGCCGGCCGGCGCCGCCAAGCAGCTCGGCGACGTCGACGCGATCTGCGTGCCCGGCGGCTTCGGCGAGCGCGGCGTCAACGGCAAGGTCGGGGCGATCACCTTCGCCCGGGAGAACCGGATCCCGCTGCTGGGTCTGTGCCTGGGCCTCCAGTGCATCGTCATCGAGGCGGCCCGGAGCCTCGCCGGCATCGAGGGCGCGAACTCCACCGAGTTCGAGGCCGCCGCGGCCGACCCGGTCATCTCCACCATGGCCGAGCAGATGGACATCGTCGCCGGCGAGGGCGACATGGGCGGCACCATGCGGCTGGGCATGTACCCGGCCAAGCTCGCCGAGGGCTCGATCGTCCGCGAGGTCTACAACAACGAGCCGTACGTGGAGGAGCGCCACCGCCACCGCTACGAGGTGAACAACGCCTACCGCGGCGAGCTGGAGAAGAAGGCCGGCATCGTCTTCTCCGGCACCTCCCCGGACAACAAGCTGGTCGAGTACGTGGAGTACCCGCGCGAGGTGCACCCGTACCTGGTCGGCACCCAGGCCCACCCCGAGCTGCGCTCCCGGCCGACCCGGCCGCACCCGCTGTTCGCCGGCCTGGTCAAGGCCGCCGTCGAGCGCCAGCAGGCCGCCGGCGCCTGACGTGCGGGCGTTCGGAGCCTGACCGATACGGTGGGTGCCGGGGTGTGGTCCCGTTCCGCGGGCCGCGCCCCGGCACTGCCGTTTGGTGAGAGGACGCTGAGGACGCACATGGGCATTCAGGACACCCCGGAGGAGTGGGAGGTCGTCGAGACCGCCACCCCGTTCACCGGCAACAAGACCGGCGTCCGCACGGACCGGGTCGTCATGCCCGACGGCTCCACCGTCCTGCGCGACTACCAGACCCACCCCGGCTCGGTCGCCGTCGTCGCCGTCGACGACCAGGACCGCGTCCTCGTGCTGCGGCAGTACCGGCACCCGGTGCGACAGCGGCTCTGGGAGATCCCCGCCGGACTGCTCGACGTCCCCGGCGAGAACCCGCTCCGCGCGGCTCAGCGCGAGCTCTACGAGGAGGCGCACGTCAAGGCCGAGGAGTGGCACGTCCTCACCGACGTCTACACCAGCCCCGGCGGCTGCGACGAGGCCGTACGGATCTTCCTGGCGCGCGGCCTCTCCGAGGTCGAGGGCGAGCGCTTCGAGGTCTCCGAGGAGGAGGCCGACATGGAGCTCGCGCGCGTGCCGCTGCCCGACCTCGTCCGCGGTGTGCTCGCCGGCGAGCTGCACAACACCTGTCTCACGGCGGGCGTGCTCTCCCTCCACGCGGCGCTCTCCACCGACCTCGGCCTCGACGGCCTGCGCCCGGCGGAGGCCCCCTGGCCGGCCCGGCCCTTCGAGGCGTAGCCGCTCACGGCCCCGGTGTGAGGGTCCGAGCGGGCCGCCGGTCGCATCTCCCTACGGTCTGACGATCCGTAGATCCGTTCAGGTGATGTTTCCGTGCGGGTGTCGGCCGGGAGTGCCGGAGACCTGACGCCGAGTGAACTACGCTCATGCCGACCCTGACCGCGCCCGCGGCGGGTGGGAAAGCGCAGGTGGACGGGAGTGAGCCCGTGGCGGAGCAGGTGGTCGGCACGGAGGGGGCCGCAAGGGCGACGCGGAACCGGCGGCCACCCGAACCCGTGCGCCGGGGCGGGGCGGCCGGCCCGCGCCCCGCGGACGCGCCCGCGGAGGCGGAGGCGAGCCCCGGCGACGGCGGGTTCCTGGGACGGGAGCGCGAGCTCGACGCGCTGCGGGCCGACATCGACCGGACCGGCCTCGACACCCTCGCCGGCCGCAAGGCCGCGCGCGGACGCGTGCTGCTCATCGCCGGTCGTCCCGGCTCGGGACGCACCTCGCTGGCCGAGGCGCTGGTCCGCCGGCTGCGGGGCGACTACCCGGACGGGCTGCTGCGGGCCCGGCTGACCACCTCCGGCGGCGTCCCGGTGCCCGCCGCCCGCCCCGCGCGGGACTTCCTCGCCGCCGTCGGCGTCACCGCCCCGCCCGGGGCGCGGGAGGACGAGCTCTCCGAGCTGCTGCGCAAGGCCCTCGCCGGGCGGCGGATGATCCTGCTGCTCGACGACGCCGGCAGCGCGGAACAGGTGGACGCGCTGTTGCCGGACGCCCCCGACTGCCTGGTCGTCGCCGTCTCGCGCGGGCCGCTGACCGGCATCCCGGACGTACGGCCCTGCACCCTGGGCGGGCTGCCCGAGGCGGCCGGCGTGGAGCTGCTCAGCCGACGCGCCGGGTCCACCCGGATCACCAACGACCCGCAGGCGGCCGAGGCCGTGGTGCGGCTGTGCGACGCGCAGCCCGCCGCGCTGGTGCTCGCCGGCGGCTGGCTCGCCGCCCGGCCCAAGGCGTCCGTGGCCGACCTCGCCAGACGGCTGCGCGCCCAGCCGGCCGGCGCCGAGGACCAGGGCGCCCGGCCGCTGGCCCGCGCCTTCCGGCTCGTCCACGAGGAGCTGCCGGAACCGGCGGCCCGCATGCTCCGGCTGCTCGCGCTCGCCCCCGACGGCACCGTCGACGCCGTCACCGCCTCCGCGCTCGCGGGCTGCTCCGTGCCGATCGCCCAGGGCGCGCTGGAGGACTTCACCGCCCTGGGCCTGCTGACGGCGCTGCCCCGCCCGGAGCGGGCCGGGAACGGGGCGGCGGCCGGTGGCCGGGATCCCGTCGCCGCCCCCCACGCCGTCGGGCCCGCACGGGAGCCGTCCGCGGATTCCGTCGCCCGCCACCGCGTGCCGGGGTGCCTGGAGCCGCTGCTCCGGGCGGAGCTGGAACGGGAGCGTTCGGGGGAGGTGGAACTGGCACGGGCGCGGATGCTGGAGCGGACCGTGCGTCTGCTGTACGCGTGCCGGCTGGCGGCCCGCCCCGGTGACCGGGCGGCGCGGGAGAAGCTCGCCGGGCTGCCCCGGGCGCTGCGGTTCCCCTCACCGCAGGCGGCCGAGGGCTGGCTGACGGAGCGGCTGCCGGAGCTGCTCGAGGGCGCCCGGCTGGCGGTCGCCGACGGCGAACTGGACACGCTGGCCCGCCGGTTGCTCTCGGGGCTGACGCAGGCGCTGGCCGCGCACCGGGGCACCGAGGCTGCCGCGCCCGAGCTGTACGGGCTGCACCAGCTGGTGCTCGACGTGGCCCGCCGCCGCGAACTGGAGCTGGAGGAGGCGGCCGCGCTGCTCAACCTCGGCGACCTGGACGCACGGGCGGGACGGACCCGGGAGGCGCTGGTCCGCTACAAGGAGGCGCTGGAGGCCGCGCGAGTGGTCGGCGACCCGTACGCGACCGGGCGTTCGTTGGAGTCCATCGGCAGCACCTACCAGGAACTGGGGGACTGGCACCGCGCCGCCGACTGGTACGGGAGGGCGCTGGCGCTGCGCCTGTCGCGGGGCGAACTGGCCGACGAGGCGCGGCTGTACGGACGTCTGGGGGCCGTGCGCACCTACGCCGGGCAGTGGGGCGAGGCGCTGCGCGCCTGGCGGGCCGCGGCCGCCGTGTGCCGTCGGCTCGGCGATCTGCCGGGCCACGCGCGGGCGTTGAGCGAGACCGCGCGGGTGCAGGAGTACGCCGGCCGGCCGCACGAGGCGCTGCGCACCTGCCTGGAGGCGATCGAGGCGGCCCGGCGCGCGGAGGACGTACGGCTTCAGGCGGCGGTGCGGCTGCGGGCCGCCGACTCCCTGGAGCGGCTGGGCGACCCGGGCGCGGCCCGGCTGCACCGGGGTGCGGCGGAGCGGCTGCTGGCCGCTGCGGGGGAGGACGGCGACGCGGCGGGCGCGGGGCCGGCGAGCGGGGCGGTGGGAACGCCGGGCGGGGCGGTGGCGGATCCGGAGGCCGCGGCGGGGCAAGCGGAACCCACGACGAGCCGGGGAGAGGCCCCGGCGGGGCGGGGCGCGGGCGGGTCGGGGCGGCCGAAGGGCGGGGCCGTGGAGCGCTCGGGTGCCGCGAGGGCCGTCGCTGGAGAGCCCGGAGCGGAAGGCGAAAATGAGCCGACCTACGAAATCAGTAGTGGCACCGCGAAAGATTGATGCAAACAAAGGCTAGACAGCACGACGTCCTTCATTAAACTGGTCGCACGGCGATCGCCGCTGCCCCTTCCGGCATATTTGTATATGTCCGGTTTTTACCTTAACCCCCAGATTCAAGGACCGTGATCGACGTGAAGGTCGGCATCCCCCGCGAAGTCAAGAACAACGAGTTCCGCGTGGCCATCACGCCCGCCGGCGTGCACGAGCTGGTCCGCAACGGCCACCAGGTCTTCGTTGAGCAGGGCGCCGGCGTCGGCTCCTCGATCGTGGACGAGGAGTACGTCGCCGCCGGTGCGACCATCCTCGGCACCGCGGACGAGGTCTGGGCCACCGCCGACCTGCTGCTGAAGGTCAAGGAGCCGATCGCGGAGGAGTACCACCGCCTCCGCAAGGGCCAGACCCTCTTCACCTACCTCCACCTGGCCGCCTCCCGCGAGTGCACCGACGCCCTGCTGGAGTCCGGCACCACGGCCATCGCCTACGAGACGGTCGAGCTCGCCAACCGCGCGCTGCCGCTGCTCGCCCCGATGTCCGAGGTCGCGGGCCGCCTGGCCCCGCAGGTCGGCGCCTACCACCTGATGGCCTCGGCCGGCGGTCGCGGCGTGCTGCCCGGCGGTGTCCCCGGTGTGGCCCCGGCCAAGGCCGTGGTGATCGGCGGCGGTGTCTCCGGCTGGAACGCGGCCCAGATCGCCGTCGGCATGGGCTTCCACGTGACCCTGCTGGACCGCGACATCAACAAGCTGCGCGAGGCCGACAAGATCTTCGGCACCAAGGTCAAGACGATCGTCTCCAACGCCTTCGAGCTGGAGAAGGCCGTCCTCGAGGCCGACCTGGTCATCGGCGCGGTCCTGATCCCCGGCGCCAAGGCGCCGAAGCTGGTCACCAACGAGCTGGTGTCCCGGATGAAGCCGGGAAGTGTCCTTGTCGACATTGCGATCGACCAGGGCGGCTGCTTCGAGGACTCGCGTCCGACCACGCACGCCGAGCCGACCTTCAAGATTCACAACTCGGTCTTCTACTGCGTCGCGAACATGCCGGGCGCGGTGCCCAACACCTCCACCTACGCGCTGACCAACGCCACGCTGCCCTACATCGTGGAGCTGGCCAACCGGGGCTGGAAGGAGGCGCTGGGCCGCGACGCCGCGCTCGCCAAGGGCCTCAACACCCATGAGGGACAGGTTGTTTACGGTCCGGTCGCCGAGGCGCACGGGCTGCCCTCCGTCGAGCTGAACAGCCTCCTGGGCTAATCGGCGTCAACACGGGGCGTCAACGAGCCCCGTCAACCTGACGCATGCGGCCGGGTCTTGCCGAGTGAGCGGGACCCGGCCGTAGCCATGTCTGAAAAGTCCCTTTTGCCCATCGATGGGCTACTCGATCAACTAGCCGCGAATGTCACTCTTTAGTCGTTTAGGGTGCCCGATGAACCAACAGGCTCGGGGTGCTTACGCCCTTGACATCCGGGTGTTCGGTTGCCGACACATCGTGCCGTGTCCGGCGGATTGTGTTGCTGTGAGACGCCGACACGCCATAGAGTCGCCAACCGTCGGCATGGTGTCACGCTGACCAATCTAGAAATTTCCTGGTCACCAAGGAGGTAGGACGACTTGTGAATGAGTCGACATTTTCTCCCGGGGGTGGTCAACCAGGATCGGCTGCGCGGGGCCAGGCACCCTCCGGGCTCTCGGCTGTCGGCTCCGTCGCTGTCCAGACCTTCGCAGCCCACCAGAGCATCATGACGACAGCCCAGCAGAGCCAGAGCATGGACGGCCAACACGTGAACGCCATGGCCGGCGATCAGCGCGGCACGGATCCCGCGCTCGCCGACTACGACGACCTGCCCGACGGTCACTTCTACGACCCGGACGCGGAGTACGAACCGGACCCGGAGTACGCGGCCACCCTCGCGCCGGACGCCGCACGTCAACGCCGCGAGCGCATCGGCCCGACCGGCCGGCCGCTCCCGTACTTCCCGATCCCGGGCCCGCTGACCAACCACGGCCCCGCGAAGATCATCGCGATGTGCAACCAGAAGGGCGGAGTCGGCAAGACGACCTCGACCATCAACCTGGGCGCGGCCCTCGCGGAGTACGGACGCCGGGTGCTGCTGGTCGACTTCGACCCCCAGGGCGCCCTGTCGGTCGGCCTCGGAGTCAACCCGATGGAGCTGGATCTGACGGTCTACAACCTGCTCATGGAGCGGGGCATGTCGGCCGACGAGGTGCTGCTGAAGACGGCCGTGCCCAACATGGACCTGCTCCCCAGTAATATCGACTTGTCGGCCGCAGAAGTGCAGTTGGTGAGCGAGGTGGCGCGCGAGTCCACCCTGCAGCGGGCGTTGCGGCCGCTGATGTCCGACTACGACTACATCGTGATCGACTGTCAGCCGTCGCTGGGCCTGCTCACCGTCAACGCGCTGACCGCCGCGCACAAGGTGATCGTGCCGCTGGAGTGCGAGTTCTTCGCCCTGCGTGGTGTGGCGTTGCTCACCGAGACCATCGAGAAGGTCCAGGAGCGGCTCAACCCCGACCTCCAACTGGACGGCATCCTCGCGACGATGTACGACTCGCGCACGGTGCACAGCCGTGAGGTCCTCGCGCGTGTCGTCGAGGCGTTCGACGACCACGTCTACCACACGGTCATCGGCCGTACGGTCCGCTTCCCCGAGACCACCGTCGCGGGCGAGCCGATCACCACGTACGCGTCCAACTCCGTCGGTGCCGCCGCCTATCGCCAGCTCGCCAGGGAGGTGCTCGCCCGGTGTCCCGCCGAGTGAGTCTGCCGGGCGCCGACGAGCTGTTCCGCACCACCGGGGGGATGGCGCTGCAGCCGTCGTCCCCCCGCCGCCAGACGAACGGCGAGGGGCGGGTGCCCGCGCCGGCCGCGGAGAGCGATTCCACGGCCGCGGACGCCGCCGAGGGGGAGGCGCCGAAGGCCGCCGCCGGTGCCGGCACGGCCGAGCACGCCGGGCGTGAGGCCGGAGCGCCGGAGGCGCCCGCCGACCGGCGCGCCGCCGCGGAGCGGCCCAAGAGCCGGCAGGCGCCGGACGGCGCCGCCGGGCACCCCCAGGCCGGCCCCGGCCAGCCGCGCCGCCGCGGACGCGCCGCCAACCGCAGACCCAGCGGCCGCGAGCGCCACGACGAGAAGATCACGGTCTATGTCTCCGCCGAGGAGCTGATGGACCTGGAGCACGCGCGGCTGGTTCTGCGCGGCGAGCACGGACTCGCCGTGGACCGGGGCCGGATCGTGCGCGAGGCGGTCGCCGTCGTCCTCGCCGACCTGGAGTCCCGCGGCGACGCGAGCATCCTCGTACGCCGCCTGCGCGGTCGCTGAGGGGTGCGGCGGGTAGCCTGCCCGCTCGTACGGGTCGCCGGCCCGTTCCGCGCCTCCGCCCCCTGGACCGTCCGCGATGCCCATGAACGCCGCCCCCGCCCCGCCGCCCCGGCCACCCCGCCGAAGCCTCGGCCGCGGCCCGGGTGCCCATCCGCTCGACGCGGGGGCCGCTGACCCGCGAAGGCCCGCCGAAGGCCCGGCCGAGGCGGAGCAGCCCCGCACGGGGCCGGTTCCGGCGCCCTCGGAGGCGCCCTCGACGGTGCCGGCCGAGGCGGAGCAGCCCCGCACCGGGCCCGTCCCCACGCCCACGGAGGGCCCGGACGAGGCGGCGGCGCCCGGGGGCCCGGAGGCCGGCGCGGCGGCGGACCCGGCCACGGAGATCCGGCCGGAGACCCAGGGCGCGGCCGAGGCCCCGACCGGGCGGCGGTCCGCCGGGGACGGCGAGGACGCGACGGAGGCCGGCGGGCGTTTCACCGTGCGGCTGGACAACTTCGAGGGGCCCTTCGACCTCCTCCTCCAGCTGATCTCCAAGCACCGGTTGGACGTCACCGAGGTCGCGCTGTCCAAGGTGACCGACGAGTTCATGGCGCACATCCGCGCGATGGGCCCGGACTGGGACCTGGACCAGACCACCGAGTTCCTGGTGGTGGCCGCGACCCTGCTGGACCTGAAGGCCGCGCGGCTGCTGCCCGCCGCCGAGGTGGAGGACGAGGCGGACCTGGCGCTGCTGGAGGCCCGGGACCTGCTCTTCGCGCGACTGCTCCAGTACCGCGCGTACAAGCAGATCGCCGACATCTTCAGCGGGCGGCTGGACGACGAGGCCCGGCGCCACCCGCGCACGGTGGGCCTGGAGCCGCACCACGCCGAGCTGCTGCCCGAGGTGGTCATCAGCATCGGCGCGGAGGGCTTCGCCCGGCTCGCCGTCAAGGCGATGCAGCCCAGGCCGAAGCCCCAGGTCTACGTCGATCACATCCACGCCCCCCTGGTGAGCGTCCGGGAGCAGGCGGAGGTGGTGGTCGCGCGACTGCGGGCGGCGGGGGAGGCGAGCTTCCAGGAACTGGTCGAGGACGCGCCGGACACGCTGACCGTCGTGGCGCGCTTCCTGGCCCTGCTGGAGCTCTACCGCGAGAAGGCGGTCACCCTGGACCAGGAGGAGGCGCTGGGCGCGCTCACGGTCCGCTGGGCCGGCGGCGAGGGCGCCGAGCCGCGGGTCACCGACGAGTTCGACCGCGAGCCCACCCGGGACGAGCCGGACGAACCCCACGAGGCGAACGAGACGCACGGGCGGGATCCCGACCACCGGGAGCACCGGGAGCCGGACGGAGCCCCCGTACGGGCCCCCGAGCCGCAGGAGGAGACGGCATGAGCGAGCAGCACCCGGAGACGGTCGCCGACCTCGAACTGAAGCCCGCCCTGGAGGCGGTGCTCATGGTCGTCGACGAGCCCGCCACCGAGGACCACCTGGCCAAGGTCCTCCAGCGGTCGCGGCGGGAGGTCGCCGACGCGCTGCGCGCCCTCGCGGACGAGTACACCGTCCAGGGCCGAGGATTCGAGCTGCGGCTCGTCGCCGGCGGCTGGCGCTTCTACAGTCGGCCCGACTACGCCGCCGCCGTCGAGGGCTTCGTCCTGGACGGCCAGCAGGCCCGGCTCACCCAGGCCGCGCTGGAGACCCTGGCGGTGGTCGCCTACCGCCAACCGGTCAGCCGTTCCCGCGTCTCGGCCGTGCGCGGGGTGAACTGCGACGGCGTGATGCGCACCCTTCTCCAGCGGGGTCTGGTGGCCGAGGCGGGCACGGAACCCGAAACAGGTGCGATCCTGTACACGACGACGAACTACTTTCTGGAGCGGATGGGCCTTCGTGGCCTGGACGAGCTCCCGGAGCTCGCGCCCTTCCTCCCGGAGGCGGACGCGATCGAGGCCGAGACGCAAGAGGGTGTGCCGTCGTTCGATCCGGACGCACCGGACACCGACGCAGACGACAAGACGGAACTTTGATGCGAAGCAGCGGCAGCGGCAAGAACAGCGGACGCGGTAACTACCGGGGCGCCGGCAACCAGCGCGACGACAGGCAGGGGCAGCGTCCCCGCCGTCCCCGGCCCGAAGAGCGCCGCTACGACGTCGGCGGCCCCGCCGAGGAGAGCGGCCAGCGCCGCGGTCGTGGCACGGCCGCACGCGGTGGCGCCAAGGGCGGCCCGAAGGCCCCGCAGAACCCCCAGGGCGCCCGGCGCGGCGGCCCCCAGAGCGGTCGCAGCGGCGCCCCGGCCCGTTCGCGCGAGCTCGACGCCACGATCGAGCAGCGCAACCGGGACCGGTACGCGAACAAGCCGCAGATCAAGACGCCCAAGACCTTCCCCGGCGCGGAGCAGGAGGGCGAGCGGCTGCAGAAGGTCCTCGCCCGCGCCGGCATGGGCTCCCGCCGGGCCTGCGAGGAGCTGATCGACCAGCGCCGCGTCGAGGTCAACGGCGAGATCGTCACGGAGCAGGGGCTCCGCGTGGACCCGGAGAAGGACGAGATCAAGGTCGACGGGCTGACCGTGGCCACCCAGTCGTACCTGTTCTTCGCGCTCAACAAGCCCGCCGGTGTGGTCTCCACCATGGAGGACCCGGACGGCCGCCAGTGCCTCGGCGACTACGTGACCAACCGGGAGACCCGGCTGTTCCACGTCGGCCGCCTGGACACCGAGACCGAGGGCATCATCCTGCTCACCAACCACGGTGAGCTGGCGCACCGCCTCACCCACCCCCGGTACGGCGTGCGCAAGACCTACCTCGCCGCCATCCAGGGCCCGCTCCCGCGCGAGCTGGGCAAGCGGCTCAAGGACGGCATCCCGCTGGAAGACGGCTACGCCCGCGCCGACCACTTCCGCGTGGTCCAGAACACCGGCAAGAACTACCTGGTCGAGGTGAGCCTGCACGAGGGCCGCAAGCACATCGTGCGCCGCATGCTCGCCGAGGCCGGCTTCCCGGTCGACAAGCTGGTCCGCACCCACTTCGGCCCGATCGCCCTCGGCGACCAGAAGTCCGGCTGGCTGCGGCGGCTGACCAACACGGAGGTCGGCATGCTGATGCGCGAGGTCGAGCTCTAGAGACCGCGGGCGACCGTACGGGTGCCGTGCTCCCGGCCGTGGCCGATGGTGGTCGCGGTGGGCGGATGATTCCGCCGGTCAGCACCGTCGTGGTCGCGCGCCGTCGCGGCGGGTTGGTCGGCCCCACCCGCGCACGGCGCGCGCTCCGCGCACCGCGGCGGACGTGCTCCGGCCCCCGTACGGACCGGCGAGTGAGCCGAAGGGCGCGCGGCTGCCGAAAGGGAGAGCGCGCGGAGCCTGTGAGGAACGAGCAGGCGAGCACGGTCGACCGTCGGCAGTCGCTGAGAGCGCCCGGAGGCGAACCGAGCCTCAGAGACTAAGACCAGACCGCGAGGCCGGTGGCGCGGCCCTCCGCGTCGCGTTCGACCTCCAGCATTCCCACCACCGCGGTGCGGTTGATGTGGCCGAAGACGTGCGGGAAGAGGACCTCGGGCCCCACCCCCGGCGGCGGCTCCGGGTCGGCGGCCTCCCAGCGGACCAGGACGTCCAGCCGGTGCTCGTCGATCATCAGCGCCATCAGCGGGCCCGGCACCTCGCGGAAGAAGGCGTTGGCGACGGCGAGGGTGGTGCTCTCGTCGGGCGAGCAGTGCACGAAGCCGTCCTCGGCGAGCGAGGCCGGGGCGTAGGGGCGGTCGGGCGCGACCAGCCAGTCGTCGAGGCGCACCAGGTGGTAGATCATGCCCATGGTTGTACCCGAGAAGGCGCCCGCCCGTCTCGCTGGCCGGTCGCTGCGACAGCCGGGCCGACCTGGTCGTTAGGCTGATCAGGGAAACGAACAGAGTGCGGAGGGGTGCGAGGACGTGGCGGTACGAGCGGTCCGTGGGGCCGTCCAACTGGACCGGGACGAAGCCGGGCACATGCATGAGCGGGTCGCCGAGCTGCTCACCGCCATCCTGGAGCGCAACAGCCTGGAGCCCGAGGACCTGATCAGCGTCTGGTTCACGGCCACCCCGGATCTGCACTGCGACTTCCCCGCCGTCGCCGCCCGCCGGCTCGGCATCACCGACGTGCCGCTGATCTGCGCCCAGGAGCTGGATGTCGCCGGCGCCATGCCGCGCGTGGTCCGCATCCTCGCCCACGTCGAGACCGAGCTCGCCAAGTCCGCCGTCGCGCACGTCTACCTCGGCGCCGCGGCCGCCCTCCGCAAGGACATCGCCCAGTGAGAACCGCCCTCGTCATCGGCACCGGACTGATCGGCACCTCGGCCGCGCTGGCCCTCCAGAGCCGGGGCGTCCAGGTCCACCTCGCCGACCACGACCCGGCCCAGGCCCGCACCGCGGCCGCGCTCGGCGCCGGCACGGACGAGGAGCCGGGCGGTCCGGTCGACCTGGCGATCGTCGCCGTACCGCCGGCCCACACGGCCCACACCCTCGCC
Source organism: Streptomyces sp. LX-29 (assembly GCF_029541745.1). Classification (NCBI taxonomy): domain Bacteria; kingdom Bacillati; phylum Actinomycetota; class Actinomycetes; order Kitasatosporales; family Streptomycetaceae; genus Streptomyces; species Streptomyces sp. LX-29. Next base: position 6,376,545 of record NZ_CP089746.1, read on the forward strand.
GACGCGATGCGCCGCGACGTCGCGCGCGGCTACCTGGACGTCGCCAGCGTCAAGGCCGGGCCGCGCCGCGAGCTGGAGGCCCTCGGCCTGGACCTGAGCCGCTACATCGGCACCCACCCCATGGCGGGCCGTGAGCGCTCCGGCCCGCTGGCCGGCACCGCCGAGCTCTTCGAGGGCCGGCCGTGGGTGCTGACTCCCACCCGGGACACCGACACCGAGGTGCTCAACCTCGCCCTGGAGCTGGTGGCGCTGTGCCGGGCGGTGCCGGTGGTGATGGACGCGGAGGCCCACGACCGCGCGGTGGCGCTGGTCTCGCACACCCCGCAGCTGATCTCCAGCATGGTCGCGGCCCGGCTGGAGGAGGCCGACGAGACGGCGGTGCGGCTGTGCGGGCAGGGCATCCGCGACGTCACCCGGATCGCCGCGTCGAACCCCGCCATGTGGCTCGACATCCTCTCCGCCAACCCCGGCCCGGTGGCCGATGTGCTCGCTGCCGTCGCCTCCGACCTGGAGGGGACGGTACGGGCACTGCGCGCGCTCCAGTCCGCCGAGGAGGACGAGCGGGACGGCGGCGCGGCCGGCATCGAGGACGTGCTGCGGCGCGGCAACGCCGGCCGTGAGCGGGTGCCGGGAAAGCACGGCGCGGCCCCGGCGGCGTACGAGACGGTGACCGTCCACATCGGCGACCAGCCCGGTGAGCTGGCCCGCATCTTCGCCGACGCCGGCCGGGCCGGGGTCAACATCGAGGACGTGCGGATCGAGCACGCCACCGGCCAGCAGGCGGGTCTGATCCAGCTCACCGTGGAGCCCCAGGCTGCCCCGGGCCTGACCGCGACCCTGCGGGAACGGGGCTGGTCGATCAGGCAGTGACCCCGTGGCTGTCCGAGGCGGCCGTGTGAACCAGTAACCTTGTCCGAGGTTCACAGATGAGGTCATGGGGTTCGGTAGCGGGCCCCGCCCTCCGCCCCCGTGCATGAGAAAGGTGTCTGTCACCGTGGAAACCGCCGCCCGGACCGCTCCGGCAGCAGTGATCGTCGCGATCGACGGCCCCGCAGGCACGGGCAAGTCCAGCACCTCCAAGGCGGTCGCGGCCAAGCTCGGCTTCGGCTACCTGGACACCGGCGCCCAGTACCGGGCGATCACCTGGTGGATGCTGGAGAACGGCATCGACGTGGACGACCCGGTGGCGCTGGCCGACGCCGCCGACAAGCCGCAGATCGTCTCCGGCACCGACCCGTCGGGCCCGACGATCACCGTCGACGGCGTGGACGTCTCCGGCCCGATCCGCACCCAGCATGTGACCTCGCACGTCAGCGCGGTCAGCGCGGTGGCCGAGGTGCGCACCCGGATCACCGAGCTGCAGCGCGCCATCGCGACGGGCGCGGAGCGCGGCATCGTGGTCGAGGGCCGGGACATCGGCACCACCGTCCTCCCGGACGCCGACCTCAAGATCTTCCTCACCGCCTCGGCGGAGGCGCGCGCCGCCCGCCGCAGCGGCGAGCTCAAGGGCAAGGAGGCGGCCGACCTCGCCGCCACCCAGGCCGCGCTGGCCAAGCGCGACGCCGCCGACTCCGGTCGTAAGACCTCCCCGCTGGCGAAGGCGGACGACGCGGTCGAGGTGGACACCACCGAGCTGACCCTGGACCAGGTCATCGAGTGCGTGGTCACCCTCGTCGAAGAGAAGCAGCAGGCCAAGGCGTGAGCCGGACCGCGGTGGCGGTCCCCTCCGCGAGCGGGGCCGCGCTCGGCCGCCGTATCGGCATCGGCCTGATGTACGGGCTGTGGCGGCCGCGGGTGCTGGGCGCCTGGCGGGTGCCGGCGGCCGGCCCGGTGATCCTCGCGGTGAACCACGCGCACAACATCGACGGCCCGATGCTGATGGGGACGGCGCCGCGGCCGGTGCACTTCCTGATCAAGAAGGAGGCGTTCGTCGGCCCGCTGGACCCGTTCCTGCGGGGCATCGGACAGCTGAAGGTGGACCGCGCGAGCACCGACCGCGCCGCGATCACCAACGCCCTGGGCGTACTGGAGCGCGGCGGGGTGCTGGGGATCTTCCCCGAGGGCAGCCGGGGCGAGGGCGACTTCGCCTCGCTGCGCGCCGGGCTCGCCTACTTCGCGGTCCGCTCCGGCGCGCCGGTGGTCCCGGTCGCGGTGCTCGGCAGCGCCGAGGCGCGGGGCAGGCTCGTATCGGCGCTGCCGCCGCTGCGCGGCCGGATCGACGTGGTCTTCGGCGAGGCCTTCGCGGCGGGGGACGGCAGCGGTCGGCGCACCCGCAAGGCCCTGGACGAGGCCACCGAGCGCATCCAGCGGCGGCTGACCGCCCACCTGGAAAACGCCAGGCGTTCCACCGGACGCTAGGCAAGACTTGACCTGGCGCTTCGGCACCGGAGCGGCACGGACGATGAACGACGAGGAAACAGGCTTCATGAACGACCACATCCACACCGGCGACGAGCACGGTGAGCTTGGCGACGCCGAGTACGCGCAGTTCATGGAGCTCGCCACGCAGGAGGGCTTCGACGCGGAGGAGATCGAGGGCGCCCTGGAGGAGGCCGGCCACGGCCCGCTTCCGGTGCTCGCCGTCGTCGGCCGCCCCAACGTCGGCAAGTCGACCCTGGTGAACCGGATCATCGGCCGCCGCGAGGCGGTCGTCGAGGACCGCCCGGGCGTCACCCGCGACCGCGTGACGTACGAGGCCGAGTGGGCCGGCCGCCGCTTCAAGGTCGTCGACACCGGCGGCTGGGAGCAGGACGTGCTGGGCATCGACGCCTCGGTGGCCGCTCAGGCCGAGTTCGCGATCGAGGCCGCCGACGCGGTGGTCTTCGTGGTGGACGCCACCGTCGGCGCCACCGACACCGACGAGGCCGTGGTGAAGCTGCTGCGCCGGGCCGGCAAGCCGGTGGTGCTCTGCGCCAACAAGGTCGACGGCCCGTCCGGCGAGGCGGACGCGGCGATGCTGTGGTCGCTGGGCCTCGGCGAGCCGCACCCGGTCTCCGCGCTGCACGGCCGCGGCACCGGCGACCTCCTCGACGAGGTGCTCAAGGCGCTGCCCGAGGCGCCCGCGCAGACCTTCGGCGGGGGCGTCGGCGGCCCGCGCCGCGTCGCCCTCATCGGCCGGCCCAACGTCGGCAAGTCCTCGCTGCTCAACAAGGTGGCGGGCGAGGAGCGCGTGGTCGTCAACGAGCTGGCCGGCACCACCCGCGACCCGGTCGACGAGCTGATCGAGCTGGGCGGCAAGACCTGGAAGTTCGTGGACACCGCCGGCATCCGCAAGCGGGTCCACCTCCAGGAGGGCGCGGACTACTACGCGTCGCTGCGCACCGCCGCCGCCGTCGAGAAGGCGGAGGTCGCGGTCGTCCTGATCGACACCAGCGAGTCCATCAGCGTGCAGGACCAGCGGATCCTCACCATGGCCGTCGAGGCCGGCCGCGCGCTGGTCATCGCGTACAACAAGTGGGACACCCTCGACGAGGAGCGCCGGTACTACCTGGAGCGCGAGATCGAGACCGAGATGCAGCAGGTCTCGTGGGCGCCGCGGGTGAACGTCTCGGCTCAGACCGGACGGCACATGGAGAAGCTGGTCCCGGCGATCGAGACGGCGCTGGCCGGCTGGGAGACCCGCATCCCCACCGGGCGGCTGAACGCCTTCCTCGGCGAGCTCGTCTCGGCCCACCCGCACCCCATCCGGGGCGGGAAGCAGCCCCGCATCCTCTTCGGTACCCAGGCCGGCAGCAAGCCGCCGCGGTTCGTCCTCTTCGCCTCGGGCTTCCTGGAGGCGGGCTACCGGCGCTTCATCGAGCGCCGGCTGCGTGAGGAGTTCGGCTTCGAGGGCACCCCGATCCACATCTCGGTGCGGGTGCGCGAGAAGCGCGGCAAGAAGAAGTGACGGAGGCCCGGCGACGGGCTCTCCCATGACGGCAGGGGCCGCGGGTCAGTACCCGCGGCCCCTGCCGTCGCGTGGAGCGGGTGGCAGCGCCGCGGGGAGGAAGCCGCGGTAGGGCCGCCCGCCGGTGGGATCGGCGCCCGGCGGGTGGCCCCCGGGGTCCTGCGTCCGGTGCCAGCCGCTCATCCCGTGACCGGAGTGGGCATGGGGCGTGTGGGCCTGGGAGCCGTGGGAGGTGTGGGACCCAGGCGTGCCGTGCGCGACGTGCGGCGCGGAGGCGTCGTGGCCGGTACCGAAGGATCCGTGCCCGCCGAGCGAGCCGTGGCTGGTAGCGAAGGATCCGTGGCCGGTGCCGAAGGATCCGTGGCCGGTGCCGAAGGACCCGTGGCCGGTGCCGAAGGATCCGTGGCCACCGAGGGAGCCGTGCTCGGCCTGGGAGCCGTGCGACGCGGCCCCGCCGGCCGAGCCCGACCCGCCGGTCTGGCCGAGGGCCGCGAAGCCCTTGAAGCCCAGGTCCTCGTCGCCCGTGGTGTCGCCGGGCAGCGCGCGGAACAGCCGCCGGTACTCCGCGTACAGCTCGTCGTAGATCGGGGTGGCCGACCGCGCCTGCGCGTAGTCGGCCGACGCGTCCTGCGACGGCCGCATGCCGGGGATGTGGTGCTGGTAGGAGGCGCGGGAGGCGGGGTCGTATGCGTGCACGTAGGTGCCAACGACCAGGTCGCCGGGGGGATGCGGTCGCACGTCCGAATGGGCCATGGGCGGCATCCCCGGTACGCCGTGCGAGGCGCACCCGGCCCGCGCGGCGGCGCCGGTCATGTGCCGGACAGCGGCATGGCGGCGGCGACCAGCGCGCCCTTCGCGGCGGCCCGGTCCAGGGCGATGCGCAGCTGGTCCTCGCGCGGCTGGTTGCCGATGGAGCCGACCGGAGCCGCGTACACCATCACCACCGGGGACTTGCCGACCGCGGTGCGCCAGTCGTCGGTGACCGGCATCGGCCGGTGAGCCTGCCACCAGGCCACCGGGGCGGTGCCGGAGCCGCCCGGCATCAGCACGGCGTGCAGCTGGCCCATGGCCATCAGCACCGACCAGCCGGCGATCGGGGAGGGCGCCCGGGAGACGTCGCCGACCAGCCGGAAGCCCTGCTCGATGAGGAGCGGCAGGAAGTCGTCGCCGGGCCCGTCGGTGCCGGGACGGGCGATGGCCGAGGTCGGCTCCACCACCAGGGCGGGCCGCGGCTCGCCCTGGACCAGGACCAGCCCACAGGTGACGTTGAGCACCGCCTGCCGGGGCGCCGCCTCCAGGCCCGGCCCCGATGGGGCGAGCGCGGCCGGCTCCGACGCCGGGGTGACGTCGGAGAAGGACCGGACGGCCCCCTGGAGCTGCTCCTCGGCGACCGGGACGACCTGCGAGGGCACGCAGGTGGCGTGGGCGAACGCGAGGACGGCGGTCTCCTGACCGACGAAGAGCACGGTGCTGGTGCGCTCCTGCTCGGTGTGGCCCGGGGTGCGGCAGGAGGTGCAGTCGTAGCTGCCCGGGGCGTTCTCCCCGGCGAGCAGCCGGTTGGCTTCATCGTCGCCGATCTCGGCGCGTACGTCGTCGCTGACCTCGAGCATGCGCGACACGGGGGGCTCCTCGGACTCGGGGGTCTCTTGGCATGCGTCGGGGCGTGCGGGCCGCCGGCGCGTACTGCACAACGCTCGATCCGTGGCGGTGGTCACGCGCGGACCACACCGCGGGGGGACGCCGCGGGTGGGCCGGAGGCGGTTGACGGGGCGTCGGGGGACCGCGTCGCGGCGGTGCCGGGAGGCGCGGTCCGAGGAGCCGACGGGCCGTCATGTCACGCCGCCACGCCGTACGGGGACCGCTCGGCTCGCTCGTACGGGCCACCCCGGGAGCCCGAACCGGAAGATCGTGGTCCGCTCTCTTCAGAGCCTCATGCCGGCGGCCACACCGGGTGGCCGCCGGGGCATGGGGTGGAAGCGCGCCGACGGGTGGCCCGGGCGCGGAAGGAGGGAGTCCCCCCATGCCTTTGACACCCTTGACGTCCCGGCGGACCGGCCGGGCGGGGAACGCGGCCCGCGGTGGGCGATCGCGCACGGCCGCGCGCCGGACCGCCGTCGCCGCCGGGCTGGTGACGGTCGCGGCGGCGGTCCTGCCGGCCCCGTTCGCGCGCGCCGGCGACGTCGGCGTGCGGTGCTCGGCCGCCGCGCTCGTGGCGGCGATCACCACGGCCAACCAGAGCCCGGGGCCGGACATCATCCGGCTGGCCCACCGCTGTGTCTACCGGCTGGCGGTCCCCGATCCGGGCAACCCCGCCAACGGCCTGCCCGTCATCACCGGCGAGCTCACCATCGAGGGGAACGACGCCACGATCAAGCGGGTCCACTCCGCGCCCGCCTTCCGCATCCTCGCCGTCGCCCCCACCGGCGATCTGACACTCAACAAGATCACCATCGCCGGCGGCCGGGCGATCGACTGCCCGACTTTCCCGGGACTCGCGGTGTGCGGCGGCGGCATCTCCAGCCTCGGCGTACTGACCGTCAACCACAGCCTGGTGACCCGTAACGTCGCCGAGTCGGCCACGCTCTTCGCCGAGGGCGGCGGCATCGACAGCGACGGCACGGGAACCCTGAACGACACGGTGGTCAGCCACAACGCCGCCCGCTACACCGGCGCGGCCCTCAACTCCGCGGACGCCGGCGGCGTCTCCAACGACGGCCCGCTGACGGTCCGGCGCAGCCGGCTGATCCACAACAAGGTCCGGGTCTCCGACAACTCCGGGGGCTTCGCGTTCGGTGCGGGGCTGTCCAGCTTCGCCCCGACGACCGTCGCCGACAGCGAGATCAGCGGCAACCAGGCGTTCGCCCAAGGAGGCACCGCGCGCGCCGCGCTCGCCAACGCCGTACCGCAGACGTCAACGATGGTCGTGACCGACACCGTCTTCCGGCACAACACCGCCTCCGCGCCGGGCGGCACCGCCCAGGGCGCCGCCATCGCCAGCAACGCCAGGCTCTCCCTGGTCGGCGGCCTGATCAGCGAGAACCGCACCAGCGCGACGGGCGGCACCGCGCAGGGCGGCGCGCTGCGGGTCGGCCCGGTGGGCGACGTGGCCCTGTTCGAGACCACCGTCCGCGACAACAAGGCCAACGCGCCGGGCGGCACCGCCGAAGGCGGCGGGATCCAGGTCCCGATCGGCGGAACGCTCACGACCGACAAGACGTACATCGTCCACAACACCGCCAGCGCCGCCCCCGGCGGCTCCGCGCTGGGCGGCGGCCTCTTCAACGAGGGCACGTCGACCCTCAACAGGAGCCGTGTCCTCTACAACCGCGCGGACGACGGCGGCGGCATCTACGAACAGGCGGGCACCGTCACGCTGAGCGACACCATCGTGCGCTACAACCGGCCCAACAACTGCCGTCCGCCGGGCAGCGTTCCGGGCTGCGTCGACTGACGCCGACCGGAGCGGGCCCAGGGCCGGCCCGGGGTCCGCCGAAGCGGGCCGCCGGGCCGGTCGGGCGCGTCGACGGGGCCGGTGACCCGAGGGAGGGGGCGGCGGCTGCGCCGGACGGGTGGCGCCACGGGCGCGTCGCGCGCGGGAGCGAGACGGCCGGGGATCCACCCCTAGCTTGTGCGGATGACGCACAGACGTCCGACGCCGAGCCGGCCGGCCGCGCCCGCTCGGCCCCCCGTCGCGGCCGCCGCCACGACCGCCGCCCCCGCCCTGCCCGTCGCGGCCCTCCGCGCCGTGCTCCTGGTGCTGCACCTGGCCGCGCTGCTCGCCGTGACCCCCGGCCTCGCCCACGCGGTCGCCGCGCCCCCGCGGCTGTCCTGCGCCGAGGGAGACGGCTGGCCGTGGAGCTGCGTCGCCGAGTGCGAGAGCAGCGGGGACTGGCACATCAACACCGGCAACGGCTTCTACGGCGGCCTCCAGTTCACCCAGCCCACCTGGGAGGAGCACGGCGGGCGCGCCTACGCCCCGCGCGCCGACCTCGCCCCCCGCGAGCGGCAGATCGAGATCGCCGAGCGGGTGCTGACCACCCAGGGCTGGCGTGCCTGGCCGGTGTGCTCCCGGCGGTACGGGTTGTCCGGCCGGGCCCATGTGGTCCGCTCCGGCGACACGCTCGGCTCCCTCGCCCGGCACTACCGCGTGCCCGGCGGCTGGCACGCCCTGTACGAGGCCAACGTGAGGGTCATCGGCCCCGATCCGAACCTGCTGACCCGGGGGACGATGCTGGACCTCCCGCCCGACTCCGCCACTCCGCCGCCTCCCCGCTGAACACCACCGCGCCGCGCCGCAGTTCGTAGACCACGACCGTGGGGAGACGGGCCCCGGCTCGGCCCGCGGCCGAGCCGTGCGGGACGCCCCCCGCGTCGGGCCCGCCCGGCGCCCCGCCCGGCAGCCGCTGCTCCGCCACCACGACCGTGCGGCCGTCCGCCACCGCGTCGGCGAGCAGCCCGTACGTACGGGCCGCGGCCTCGGGCGACATGCCCTGCGTCGGCTCGTCCAGCAGCAGCAACCGGGCGGGGGACAGCAGCGCCCGGGCGACGGCGAGCATCCGCTGCTCGCCGCCGGAGAGTGTGCCCGCGCGGCGCGGGAGCAGCGCGCCCAGCGCCGGGAAGGCGCGCGGCGCGGCCTCCGGGTCGTCCCGCGCGGCGCGGGCGGCCAGGCGGAGGTTCTCGGCGACGGTGAGGGTGGCGAAGACCGCGCCCCGGTCCGGGACGAGGCACGCACCCCTGCGGGCGCGGGCGTACGCCGCCAGCCGGGTGACGTCCTCGCCGCCCCAGACCACGCTGCCCGACGTGAGCGGCACCGTGCCGGCGAGCGCGCGCAGCGCGGTGGTGCGGCCGGCGCCGTTGCGGCCCAACAGCACGGTCAGATGGGCGGCCGGCACCGCCAGGTCCACGCCGTGCAGGGCCTCCAGCGGTCCGTACCGCACGTGCGCCGCGCGCAGCGCGATCTCGACGGTCATGGGCGCACCCGCGCCAACACGCGCGCCGCGGGCCCGGACGCGACGATCCTGCCCGCCTCCATCGCATAGACGACGTCCGCGAGCCCGCCGATGAGCTCCAGGTCGTGCTCGACCACCAGCAGGGCCATCCCGTCCGCCGCGAGGGAGCGCAACAGCCGGGCCAGCGCGGCCGTCTCGGCGGCGTCCAGTCCGGCCGCCGGCTCGTCCAGCAGCAGCACGCGCGGCCCGCCGGCGAGCGCCCGCCCCAGCTCCACCCGGCGCAGCGTTCCCGTCGGCAGCTCCGCCGCCGGCGCGTCCCGCACCGGCCCGTCCAGCCCCAGCAGCCGCAACACCCGCTCCGCGGCCGCCGGTTCCCGCATCCGGCCCTGCTCGGCACCGAGCAGGACGTTCTCCGCCACCGTGAGCGACGGGAAGACCGCCAGCCGCTGGAACGTCCGGGCCAGGCCGAGCCGGGTGCGCGCGTAGTCCGGGCGACGGGTGATGTCCCGTCCGTCCAGCAGCACCCGCCCCGCGTCCGGCCGCACCGTGCCGCACAGACAGTGGAACAGCGTGCTCTTTCCCGCCCCGTTCGGCCCCACCAGCGCCGTCACCCGTCCCGGCGCCACCGTGATGTCCGCACCCTCCAGGGCCGTGAAACCCCCGCCGTAGGTGACCCGCAGCCCCCGCCCCGTCAACCGCCCCCGTCCGCCCGCTCCCCGCCCCGCCCCCCACGTCCGCCCGCCTTCCCGACCCCCCCTCGCCCGCCCGCCGGCCCGATCCCGTTTCGCCCGCCCGCTGTCCCGCCCCGGCCTCGCCCGCCCGCCACCCGCGCCGGTTCGCAGCCCGGCGGGTCGCCGGTCCGGGCGCGGCGGGGGCGCCGCTGTCGCGGTCCTCGGGGCCCTCCCGGCGGCCCCGCCCGCCCGCCTGCCGCCCACCGCGAGAGCCCGCCGCGGCGGCCGGCTCGGCGGGCTTCTCCCACGGCGTCACCGCGCCGCCCGGCTGGCCACCCGGGCGTCGCCGCCATGACCGAGCGCCCCGCCCCCGGGCCGCCGGGCGGACGTCTGGCGTGTCCGGCGTGCCCGCCCGGCCCTGGCTCGTAGCGGGCGTGTCGGGTGTGGGCGCCTCGCCCGGGCTCGTGGCGGATGTGTCGGGTGCGGGCGCCTCGCGCAGGCCCGTTGTGGGTGTGTCCGGTGTGCCGGGTGCGGCTGGCCGGGTCGGGGTGTGGTCTGTGGTGGGCGGAGGTGCTTCGGGGGGTTCGGGGCGGGCCCGCTCGCCCTCGGTGTGTGGCGTGGCGGTGTGGTCTCGGGCCCGTCGGTGCCATGGACGGGTGCCCTGGCGCCGGGGTTCCGGGCGGACGTCTGGCGTGTCCGGCGTGCCCGCCCGGTCCTGGCTCGCGGCGGACGGGTCGGGTGTGGGCGCCTCGGGCGGGCCCGTTGTGGGTGTGTCCGGTGCGGCGGATGTGTCCGAGCCGGCCGCCCGGCTCGGGCCCGTTGCGCGCGCGTCCGGTGTGGGCCTCACGTCCCGGCCTGCCGTGAGCGTGGCCGGGGTGTCCGAGGGGCCTGGCCGGGCCGCGGCGCGGGGCGCGTCGACGGGGCCCGGCCGGATTGACCGGCGGTCGGTGGGCGCGCCGCCGGTTCGGTGGGTTCCGCCGGGGCCCGCCGTGCTCCCGGAGGGACCTCCGAGGCGCGGCAGGCGCCGTGAGTCGCCGCCGCCGCCGCCGGCGCCGGCGAGGGCGAGCGCGGCCTGGACGCGGGCGCGGGCGCGTCGACCGGCGGGGGTGAGCACGACGTGGCGATGCGTGGTGAGGGCGCGGCGAGCGGCGTCCAGGGCCTGTTGCGGGCCGGCGGGGTAGCGGCCGAGGAGCACGGCCAGGACACCGATCACCGCCGCCGCCACACCCCCGCGGGCCCCCGCGTCCAGGCCGACCAGCAGCGCGGCGGCGGCCAGGGCGCCGAGGAGGCTGTCGGCGCCCAGCACCACGACCGCGGCGAACCACAGCAGACCGCGGACCGGGTCGAAGTCGCCCGCGTCGAAGGCCCGTACGCCCATGCCCAGCATCGCGCCGCCCAGGGCCGCCAGCGCCGCGCCCGCCACGAAGGCGGTGAGCTTCAGCGTGGGCACCCGCACCCCCGCCGCCGCCGCGCCCTCCTCGTGGTCGCGCATGGCGGCGAGCGCCCGCCCGTACGGGCCGCGGCGCAGCGTCGCCGCGCAGAGCAGCGCGACGGACAGCAGAACGAGTTCGAGGACGTAGTACGCGCGGTCGTGTCCGAAGCCGGGCGGGCGACCCAGGCCCAGGCCCGAGGTGGCGTACGGCTGGGCGAAGACGAAGCGGCTGACGGCCACCCCGATGGCCAGCGTGGCCAGCGCCAGCGCCAGCCCCCGGCGGCGGATCGCCGGCCACCCGGTGAGCAGGCCCAGCGGGGCGACCAGCGCCACCGCCACCACGAGTGCGGCCAGCTCGCCGAGCGCGGGCAGGCCGGGGAACCGTCCGGCGGCCAGCAGCGCCGTGAACAGCGCGCCGAGCCCGGCGTACGCGGCCTGGCCGAGCGAGATCTGGCCGCCCCGGCCGGTGACCACGCTCAGCGAGAGCAGCACCACGGCGATCGCCGGCACCTGCACCGAGGTGTGCAGGTCGGAGCCCGCGAACCCCAACGGCAGCAGGAACAGCACGCCGCAGACGATCCACGCCCGCGCGTCGCCGTCCATCCGCAGTCGGCCCGGGGACAGCCCCGCGCCCCAGGACACGCTGCCGCGCCCGCCCACCCCGGGCAGCGCCAGTGCCGCGATCAGCAGCGCGACCACGAACAGGTTGGCGCCCACGGCCTGCACCAGCGGCTCCGCCCACCCCCGGGGGTGGAGCCGGGTCAGCTGGCTCTGCGCCACCCCGACGGCCAGCGCCACGGCGATCGCCACCGGCAGGCTGCGCAGCGCCGCCGCCACCGCGACCGCCATCACCTCCATGACCAGCAGCGGCAGCCCGTACGGGTCCAGCCGCAGCAGCGGTGCCAGCAGCACGCCGGTGAGCCCCGCCGTGAACGCGCCGAAGGCCCAGCCGCCCGCTCCCACCCGGTCCGCGTCGATCCCGCTCAGCGCGGCGAGCCGGCGGTCGTCCACCACCGCGCGCAGCTCCCGGCCGAGCCCGGTCCACCAGGTGACGGCGCCGACCGCCGCGGCCAGCGCGACCGCGGTGCCCAGCTGCACCCAGGGGTCGGCGGGCAGCAGCGCGGGCGCGTCGTCGCGGGCCCCCGGCCCCCAGATCAGCCCCGCGGCGCCGACCAGCAGGACGAAGACGCCGAGCGAGGCCACGAGGGTCTGCGCCGGCCCGCCGCCCTCGCCCCGCTCCCCGGCGGCGGCCAGCGGCCGGAAGACCAGCCGGTCCAGCAGCAGGCCGAGACCGGGGGCGAACAGCAGCAGACTCGCCGCGGCGGCCCACCACGGCGGCCAGTCCCACTCGACCACCAGTTGGCGCATCACATACGCGGTCACCATGGCGATCGCGCCCTGCGCGAGGTTGAGCACCCCCGTGGCCCGATAGGTGACGATCAGCCCGATGCCGGTCAGCGCCGCCGCGCTGCCCACGGCGAGGCCGGCGAGGGTGAGCTCGTACGTGAGCGAGCCCACGACTCACGCCCCGGGTCCCGGCGGCCCGCACCCCGGATCGGCTTCCGACCCGCTCGTCGGGCCGGCCGGGGGCCCGTCCCGAACGGACGGGGTCTCTGCCGCGCAGATCGGGCAGGGGGTCAGCCCGGCCGTGCCGACGGCCGCGGGGTCGGCGGGCAGCACGTCGGGCTTGCCGTCGATCAGGGGGCAGCCGGGACGGTGCGCGAGGGTCCCGCCCGGGAGGACCAGAAGGCCCGCGAGGGCGTCGGCGGTCGTCGCGTCGGTGGTGGTGGGGGTGAGGGGCCCCGCTGCGGGACCGCTCGGGCCCGCGGCCCCCGGAGGGCTGCCTGCGGGTGCGTCGCGCGGCGTCGGGCTGGTGGCCGTGGGGGTGGTGGGGGTCGGGCCGGCGGTCTCCACGGCGGGAGTCTCGCCCGGCGTCGGGCCGGTGGCGGTGCGGGCGGCGGGGGTCGGGGCCGCGGTCTCCGCGGCGCGGGTGTCCCTGGCGGGAGCGGTCGGGGTGGTGGTTTCCGTGGCGCGGGTGTCTCCGGCGGGAGCGGTCGGGGTGGTGGTTTCCGTGGCGCGGGTGTCTCCGGCGGGAGCGGTCGGGGTGGTGGTTTCCGTGGCGCGGGCGTCTCCGGCGGGAGCGGCCGCGGGGTGGGCCTCCGCGGGGTGGGCCTCCACCGTGGCGGCGTCGCTGGCGGGCGCCCGCGCGTCGTCGTCCTCCGCCACCAGCAGCCGGTGCAGCTCCGCCACGCGGGCGGCCGCGAGCCCCTGCCCGCCGTGGGCGACCAGCACGGCCCCGGCGACGAGGAGCGCGGCGCCGGGGATGGTGCACGAGGCCAGATAGGGGAGCTGTCGCTCGACGAAGCGTTCACCGGAGATGCCGTACCAGCCGACCACGCACAGCACCGCGCCGCCAGCCAGCGCCGCCCACCCCGCCCATTGCACGGTTCGCATACGGCCCCCTGCACTGTTGGCTGTCCGACGACTGTGCATCCGCTCCGCTGACCGTGCAATTCCGTGCGAAGCGATGCACTATGCCTGAAGGGGCGGAATCTCCGCGGCAGCGGAGGTCTGATCTCTGGCGACCGACGACGCCCGGTGGTGAATCGGATGGCCCTTGCGAAACCGGCACGCGCGCGCACGGCCGCGTGGCTGACGGCGGCGCTGCTGCTCTTCGGGGCGGGCGCGGCCGGCTGCGGTGATGACGGCGGCGGGACGGACGAGCCGTCCCCCACCAGATCCGTGACGCCGACGAAGACGGCGTCGCCCACCGGCGACGAGCCCTCCGATCCGGAGGCCGCCGAGGAGGAGATCGAGGAGAACTGGGAGACGTTCTTCGACCCGGCCACGTCCAGGGACGAGAAGGCGGAACTGCTCCAGGACGGCTCGCGGTTGAAGCCCCTGCTGGAGGCGTTCAGCGGCGACCAGCGCGGCGAGCAGGTCAAGGCGGAGGTCACCGAGGTGACCTTCACCTCCGCGACCTCCGCGGACGTGACGTACGCGCTGACGCTCAAGGGCGCCACCGTGCTGCCCGACGCGTCCGGCGTCTCCGTGCTCCAGGACGGCGAGTGGAAGGTGTCGCACAAGACCCTCTGCGGGCTGGTGGAGCTGAGCGAGGATGCCCCCCAGGCGCCGGGCTGCTGACCGTGGGCGGCGCCTCACCCTCCTGCTTCTCGTCCTGCCGCTCGTCCTGGCCTGGCTGGCGGCGTGCGGCAGCCGCGTGCCGGAGAGCGAGTTCGGCGAACGGAGCGGGGGTCCGACCGGGGCCGGCGCGAGCGGTGACGGGGCGTCCGGCGAGCCGCTGAAGGTCGGCATCATCACCAGCGCCACCAGCCCGGTCGGCGGCAACGCCCTCACCGGTCCGCGCGACGGGGCCAGGGCGTACTTCGACCGGCTCAACCGGAACGGCGGCCTGAACGGCCGTCCGGTCGAGGTCGTGACGTGTGACGACGGCGGCAGCGGGGTGGGCAACAACGAGTGCGTCCACCGACTGGTGACGGAGAAGAAGGTGTTCGCCCTCGTCGCCACCACCGCGCTGGACTACGCGGGCGCGCCCCGGGTGAGCGGGGCCGGCGTGCCCGACATCGGCGGACAGCCGATCGGCGCGGCGTACGACACCTATCCGCACCTGTACGGGATCTACGGCAGCGTCGCCCCGCGCGACGGGGAGCCGGGCTGGGACGGGCGGCTCTACGGCGGCACCGAGGTCTACCGCTACTTCAAGCGCGAACACGGGGCCCGCAGCGCCGCCGTGGTCTCGTACAACCAGTCCGCCTCCGCCGGCTACGCCCGGCTGGTCGAGCGCGGTCTGCGCGAGGAGGGCTATGACGTCGTCTCCGAGCAGGTGGACTTCGCGCTGCCCAACTTCCGCGCGGTGGCCGCGGATCTGCGCGCCCGCGGCGTGGACCTGGTCTTCGACGCCCTGGACACCCACGGCAACGCGCGGCTGTGCCAGGCGATGGACGCCGCCGGGGTCGAGCTCACCGCCAAGGTGACCAACGTCCAGAACTGGGACTCCTCCGTGCCCGACGACTACGAGGACGCCCCGGACTGTCGCAACGCCCTGTGGGCCACGGGCGCCAGCCGCAACCACGACGACACCGGGCATCCCGCCGTACGGGAGTTCCGCGCGGCGATGGGTGACAAGCCGCTGTCGCAGTGGCAACTGGAGGGCTGGGCCGCCGCCATGTGGTTCACCGACGCGGCGAGGTCCTGCGGCCCCGCGCTCACCCGCGGCTGTGTCGAGGACTACCTCCAGCGCTCCGAGCCCTACACGGCGCGCGGTCTGCTGCTGCCCGTGCGCTTCGAACAACTCGCCCGGCCACCCGCCACCGACCACACCTGTCTCTCCGTGGCACGCTGGAAGGACGACGCGAACGGCGGGAAGGGCGGCTGGGTCTCCCAAGGGGACATGAACCGCACCTGCTTCACCGTGCCGCAGCTGGCCTACGAGCCGTGAGACCGCGGCCGGCGCGCCCGGGCCGAGCCCGTTCGGCCGACGCGTCGTGAGGACCCGGACCCCGCCCGGGCGGTGCCGAGACGGCTGGCGTACGGGCCCTCAGAGGCGTGAGATCCTTGACGGGATGACAGACCGGGCACAAAGGTTCCTCGAATCGGCTACCGATTACACATCGCTTCTGGAACAAGACGGTGATGGCGACCAACCCCGCAACCCGCGTGACGGTCTCACCCTCTGGTAGGCGGACTCCATCGTGTGTCCGCGGGGAATCGGCGGTAAACGGTGGGACACGGGGACGGATGCACATCTCATTCCTGATTCACAACGCGTACGGGATCGGCGGCACGATCCGGACCACGTACAACCTGGCTCGTACGCTGGCGGAACAGCACGACGTGGAGATCGTCTCGGTCTTCCGCCACCGGGATGAGCCGGTCTTCGACCCGGGCCGCGGGGTGACGCTGCGCCACCTGGTGGACATCCGCAAGAACAGCTCCGGTTACCAGGGCGACGACCCGGACTACACCCGTCCCGCCCAGGTCTTCCCGGCCACCGAGGGACGCTACAAGCAGTACAGCGTCCTCACCGACCGCGCCATCGGCGCCCATCTGCGGTCGCTGGAGGCGGATGTGGTGGTGGGCACCCGTCCCGGTCTCAACGTGCACATCGCCAAGGAGGCCCGGCGCGGCCCGGCGCGGGTGGGCCAGGAACACCTGACCCTCAGCACCCACTCCGACGCCCTCAAGCGCACGCTGCGCACCGCCTACCCGAGGCTGGACGCGGTCACCACCGTCACCGAGGCGGACGCCCGCACCTACCGCAAGCTCATGCGGCTGCCCGGGGTGCGCGTGGAGGCGGTGCCCAACAGCGTGCCGGAGCCGGGGCTGCCGCCCGCCGACGGCAGCGGCAAGTGGGTCATCGCGGCCGGCCGGCTCGCCCCGGTCAAGCGGTACGACCTGCTGATCAAGGCGTTCGCCAAGGTCATCAAGGAGCGGCCGGACTGGCGGCTGCGGATCTACGGCGGCGGTGCCCAGCAGCCCAAGCTGCGCGCCCTGATCGACAAGCTCGGCGTCTACAACCACGTCTTCCTGATGGGACCGGCCAACCCGCTCGACCCCGAGTGGGCCAAGGGCTCCATCGCCGCCGTCACTTCGAGCCTCGAATCCTTCGGCATGACCATCGTCGAGGCGATGCGCTGCGGTCTGCCCGTGGTCGCCACCGACTGCCCGCACGGACCGGCCGAGATCATCGACGACGGCGTCGACGGCCGGCTGGTGAAGTCCGGCGACGTGGGCGCCATCGCCGGGGCCCTGCTGGACCTGATCAACGACGACGAGCTGCGCCGGCGGATGGGCGCCAACGCCCTGGAGCGCTCCGCCCGCTTCGACCCGGCCCAGATCGCGGGGCGCTACGAGTCGCTCTTCGGCGACCTGGTCGCGCGCGGCGGGCTGCGCGGCACCCTGCACCGCACCCGCGGCACCCTGCTGAGCAACGCCTTCGCCACCAAGGACGCCGGCCGCTCGGCGCTGCGGAAGGTGCGTGCCGCGTGACCACCGCCCCGACCACCACCGAGGAGTCCACCATCGCCTCCGTGCCGCTCAGCGTCGACTGCACCGCCGACTCCGCCGGCGGACTGACCTTCGACATCGCCGACTGGCCGGCCGAGGCCGCCCCGCGCGACGCGGCGCTGCTGCTGCGCCGCCGCGGCGGCGACCCCGCCGACGAGGTGCGGTTGCCGCTGGCGACGGACGGCGCGGGGCGGCCGCGCGCCGTGCTGCCCGCCGCCGACGAGCTGCCGGAGGGACGCTGGGACGCGTACGTGGCCCATGGCGAGGAGTCGCCGACCCGGCTCGCCCCGGGCCTCAACGATCTGCGCGCCCTCGTCGACCGACAGCCGGACCCGGGCACCTCCCCGCTGGGCGTCCGCATCCCGTACCCCACCAAGTACGGCAACCTCTCGGTGCGCAGCTGGTCGCGCGCCCCGCACGCCGAGGCCGGGGAGATCGTGGTGGACCAGGCCGGGATGACCGTGCGCGGGCGGCTGCACCGGGTCGCGGACGCCGCCGGCTGGCTGTCCGGCGCGGTGGTCGAGGCCCGGTGCCGCGACGCGGCGGCGCTGGTGCGCACGGTGCCGGTGGAGGCCGGGGAGGGGCCCGAGTTCCGGTTCACCCTGGACTACGCCGAGCTGGCCGCCGCCTGGGAGGCCGGCGAGGACGCGTGGGACCTGTGGCTGAGCCCGGGCCCCGACGGGTCGGGGGACCCGGTGCGCATCGCGCGGATCCTGGACGACGTCCCGGACAAGAAGGAGATCTTCACCTACCCGACCCGCACCCTCGCCGCCCCTCACGAGGCGGTCAAGGCCGGTCCGTACTACACCGCCGACAACGATCTGTCGGTGCGGGTGAGCGCGGCCGGCTGAGTGTGACGGGCCGACCGCGGCGGCCGGCGGATCGGCCGCCGCGGTCGGTGTGACGGGCCTCCGGAGGAGTCACGAGGCCGCGGCGACTCGAGGACCACAGCTGTCCGCGAGGACTGACAGACTCGGGCCCATGCTGGAAACCTCCGCACGGCTGCTCCGTCTGCTGTCCCTGCTCCAGGCGCATCGGGAATGGTCCGGTCCGGACCTCGCCGAACGGCTCGGGGTCACCCCGCGCACGGTGCGCCGGGATGTCGAGCGACTCCGCGAGCTCGGTTACCCGGTGCACTCCTCGCCGGGCACCGCCGGCGGCTACCAACTGGGCGCCGGCGCCGCCCTGCCGCCGCTGCTGCTGGACGACGAGGAGGCGGTGGCGGTCGCGGTCGGGCTGCGGCAGGCCGCGTACGGCGGGGTCGAGGGCATCGAGGAGACCTCGGTGCGCGCCCTGGCCAAGCTGGAGCAGGTGCTGCCGGACCGACTGCGCCGCCGGGTCGGCGCGCTGACCACCTTCACCGTGCCGATGCGCGGATACGCGGGGCCCACCGTCGACCCGGCCGTCCTCACCGAGCTGGCCGGCGCCTGTCGGGACGGCGAGCGGCTGCGCTTCGCGTACCGCGACCACGACGGCGGCACCAGCCGTCGCACCGTGGAGCCGCACCGGCTGGTCTCCGCCCAGCGCCGCTGGTACCTGGTCGCCTGGGACGTGGACCGCGCCGACTGGCGGACCTTCCGGGCTGATCGCATCACGCCCACCCCACCGCACGGCCCGCGCTTCGCGCCCCGGCGGCCGCCCGCCGAGGACCTGGCCGGCTATGTCTCCCGAGGCGTCTCCGTCGCCGCGTACGCGGAGCGGGCCACCGTGCGCCTGCGGGTGTCGGCCGAGACGGCGGAGCGGCACGTCTCCGCCATGGACGGGGTGCTGGAGGCGGTGGACGAGCACAGCTGTCTGCTGCACACCGGCGCGCACCACCTGGACGTCCTGGTGATCCACATCGTGCTGCTCGGCCTCGACTTCGAGGTGGTCGAGCCCGCCGCGCTCGGCGACCGGATCCGCGAGATCAGGGACCGGCTGAGCCGCTCGCTGGGCTAGCTCGGCCCCGCGCGGCCCGGGGGCGCGGGCGCCGGCTCGGTCACTCGGCGCGGGCCCGCCGGTCGCCGTCGGCTCAGTCGGTCAGCGCCCTGGGCGGCCGCCGACCCTCCTCCACGGCGCGCGCCACCTCCGGGTGGTGCAGGTCGAAGGCGGGGGACTCGGAGCGGATGCGCGGCAGGGTGACGAAGTTGTGCCGGGGCGGCGGGCAGGAGGTCGCCCACTCCAGCGACCGGCCGTACCCCCAGGGGTCGTCGACATGGACCCGGACCCCGTAGTGCGCGGTCTTCCAGACGTTGTAGAGGAACGGCAGCGTGGACAGGCCGAGCAGGAAGGAGCCGACGGTGGAGACCATGTTGAGCGTGGTGAAGCCGTCGGCGGCCAGGTAGTCCGCGATGCGGCGCGGCATGCCCTGCACGCCCAGCCAGTGGTGCACCAGGAACGTGACGTGGAAGCCCACGAACAGCGTCCAGAAGTGGATCTTCCCCAGTCGCTCGTCGAGCAGCTTCCCGGTGAACTTGGGCCACCAGAAGTAGAAGCCCGCGAACATCGCGAAGACCACCGTGCCGAAGACCACGTAGTGGAAGTGGCCGACGACGAAGTAGGAGTCGGTGACCTGGAAGTCCATCGGAGGCGACGCCAGGACGACCCCGGTCAGCCCGCCGAACAGGAAGCTCACCAGGAAGCCGACCGCCCACAGCATCGGCGTCTCGAAGGAGAGTGAGCCGCTCAGCATGGTGCCGATCCAGTTGAAGAACTTCACCCCGGTCGGCACCGCGATGAGGAACGACAGCAGGGAGAAGTAGGGCAGCAGCACCGCCCCGGTGACGAACATGTGGTGCGCCCAGACCACCACGGAGAGCCCGGTGATGGCCATCGTGGCGGCGATCAGGGTGAGGTAGCCGAAGATCGGCTTGCGGCAGAAGACCGGGATGATCTCCGTGATGATGCCGAAGAACGGCAGCGCGATGATGTACACCTCGGGATGGCCGAAGAACCAGAACAGGTGCTGCCACAGCAGCGCCCCGCCGCTCTCGGCCTCGAAGATCAGCGCCCCGAACCGCCGGTCCGCCTCCAGGCACAGCAGCGCCGCGGCCAGCACCGGGAAGGCCATGATGATCAGGATCGAGGTGAAGAGCACGTTCCAGGTGAAGATCGGCATCCGGAACATCGTCATGCCCGGGGCGCGCATCCCGAGGATGGTGGTCAGGAAGTTCACCGCGCCGAGGATCGTGCCGAAGCCGGCCAGCGCCAGCCCCATGACCCACATGTCCGCGCCCAGGCCCGGGGAGTGGATCGTGCTGTTCAGCGGGGCGTAGGCGGTCCAGCCGAAGGCCGCGCCCCCGGAGGGCACCATCAGGGCGCCCAGGACGATCAGCCCACCGAACAGAAACAGCCAGTACGACAGCATGTTCAGCCGGGGGAAGGCGACGTCCGGGGAGCCGATCTGGAGCGGGACGATCTCGTTGGCGAACCCCGCGAACGCGGGCGTCGCGAACAGCAGCAGCATGACCGTGCCGTGCATGGTGAAGGCTTCGTCGAAGTCCTGCTGCGAGATCAGCTGGAGTCCGGGCCGGGCCAGCTCGGCCCTGACCAACAACGCCAGCACGCCGGCGACCAGGAAGAACCCGAAGGACGTGATCAGATAGAGATGGCCGATCTTCTTGTGGTCGGTGGTGGTGAGCCAGTCCACCAGCAGCCGGCCGCGGCGCGGTGCCCGTGCCGGCGCGGCGGTCGGCCGCGCGGTGTCCATCGCCATCCGGGCTCCCTCGCGTCCTCGGCTCCATCTGACGGGCTGTGGGCTCACGCCATGATGCGCGCCGCGTCGGGCGGCGTGTGAGAGCGCCCCATCCGGCGGCGGCAAGGCCCTCCGAGTGGCGCAACGCGGGCCTCTCGAGCACCCGGCGAGATGGGGCGGAATCGTGGGGAGGCCATGCCGCGGGGCGCGATATCGGCCGGGTCGCGGAATTACCTCCGACGGGGCCCTCGCGGGTGTCGCGGATACGAAATTCAGGCAGCGACGCGAGATTTCCGGACGAAGGTCGGACTATCCTCCCCCCGTCAACTCGCGACCGCTATGAGTAACCCGCCTCCAAGCGAACCCGGGCGTGTTTTCTGTGACACAAGTGTGACCGGCCTTCCCTCCGTCGGCGGCCCCCGCCTACGGTGGCGACATGGCACCGATACCCCGCCCCGTCCCCGAACCCGACGACACCGTGGACCGCTACGTCGGCATGGACGCCGAAACCGCCGCGGAGGTTGCGCGCGAGCGGGGCTGGTCCACCGTGCGCGCGGTGCCGCCGGGCGCGCTGCTCACCATGGAGTACCTGTCCGGCCGGCTGAACCTCGAGGTCGCCGACGGCGTCGTGCGGCGCTCCTGGAAGGGCTGAGCGCGGCTCGCCCGGACTCCGCGCCCGCCACGGCTCGTACGCGAACGGCCCGGACACCCTCTCGGGTGTCCGGGCCGTTCGCGTGGTGCGTGGTGCGGGGTGGGGCTGTGCGTACCGCCCCCGCGGACTGGGACGGGTCAGCCACCCGCCCCGCGGCCGGTGGCGGGACCACCCACCGGGGCCGCGGCGCGCGGTACCCGGTCGGAGTGCGGCGGCCGACGGCTGCCGGTCGGGGTGACCGGGGTCCGCTCGGAGCGCGCGGTGTGCGGGCGGGGCGCATGGTGCGGCCGGCCCTCCGAGGCCCGCGCGGGCCCACGGCCTCCCACGCTCACCGGCTCGCGGGCCGGCAGCTCGTCGTCCTGGGCGCTGCGCGGCGTGGCCACCGCGCCGACCAGGGGCGATGCGGCGGGTACGGGCGCGGGCACCAGGGTGCGACCGGTGGTGACCCGGGTGCGCAGCCAGTGCCAGACCGCCAGCAGCGGCGGTTCGGCGCGGGCCATCGCGGGCTCCAGCCACGGCAGCGCCAGCAGCACCAGCAGCCCCGCGGCCCAGCCGAGCAGCACATCGCTCACCCAGTGGGTGCCGAGGTAGACGGTCGTCATGCCCACACCCAGGGCGAAGATCGCCGCGATGACGGAGGCGACCCTGCGGGCCTGCGGGGTGGTGGCCAGATAGGCCAGCACGCCCCAGGTGACCACGGCGTTGGCGGTGTGACCCGAAGGAAATATATCGCCGCCCAGCCACATCTCGTTGGAGCCGACGGTCGTCGCGTAGTGCGGGCCGAGTCGGCCCATGCCGAGCTTCGCCGCGCCCACGGTGATGTTCAGCAGCAGCAGCGAGATGCCCAGCGCGAGCAGCGGGCGCAGGGTCCGCTGCCGCCAGCAGCACCAGCCCAGCCAGGCGGCGACCGCGACCGCCGTGGGGCCGCGCTGTCCGAGCACCACGAAGTAGTCCAGGAAGGTGTGGAACTCCGGCCACTGCTTGTACGGCCGGAACAGCATGACCTGCCAGTCGAGCTTCACCAGCCAGGAGGTGGTGAGCACGCCGATCACGGTCGCCGCGTAGACCGCGAGGGTCGACCCGAGGAGCCAGAAGCGGATACGGGTCATACGCGGTCGCGCGAGATCGTTGGGGCGCTCCTCGGTGCGAGGAAGCTTGTCATCGGTACGCACTCAATCGACGTTACATTGCGTGACAGGTGGACTTCGCCGATCACGTCGGTTTGTGATGACGATGTGATGTGGAGTGTGTCTCGTCCAAGGGATTGGAACGAGCCATTCCGCGAAATGCGGGCGACCTCTCAACATTCCCCGGAACGACCTTCCTAAGGTGTGCTCGATGCCGTTTTACGCTTTTCGTGTGATGCGGTTTATCGGGGATTAGGCACGGTGTTCCGCGGAGTTTCCCTGCCGGTCGCCCACTCGTCGGACGATGATCGGGCGGCCGTCGGTTGCACCTCGGGTGGCCGGATCTCGTCGCTGTCGGGCGGCGCCGACTCCCCGGGCGCGCCCGCGCCCCGGCCCGAGGGCGACGCGGCGGTGCGACGGTCTCCGGGCTCCTCGGGGCGCCGGACCTCAGGGGGGACCGGAACCGTGCAGCCAGAACGCTCCGTACAGCGCCGAGACGAGGCCCAGCGCGCCGAGCAGCAGGCCGGCCCGCACGGGTCTGAGTCGGGCGAGCGCGAGGGCGATCGGCAGCAACAGCGGGAAGGCGGGCAGCAGCAGCCGCGGTTTCGAGCCGAAGTAGCCCTTGGCGCTCAGCGCGAGCAGCAGCACCACGCCGCCGTAGACCAGCAGCGGCAACGGCTGGCGCTGTCGCACGCACGCCACGTACAGCCACAGCAGCAGGGCGACACCGACCAGCAGGGCGGCCCCGCCGAGGAACGTCGGACCGGTGAGCTGCTCCCCGATGAAGCCGGCGAAGGCCAGGCCGCCGTCGAAACCGTTGCCCCAGCCGCCCTGGACGTCGAGGTAGCCGGTGACGCTCTCGGTGTGGATCCCCACCCAGACCACGTAGCCGCACCAGCCGAGCGGGGCGAGGGCGAGGCCCAGCAGCATCCGGCGCCGCTCGGCGCGGTCGCGCGGTCCGCGCCGGCCCGGCAGCAGCGTGGCCGCCGCGGTCAGCCAGACCGCCGCCACCACCGCCGCGCCCACCGGTCGGGTCAGCCCGGCCAGGGCGGCGAGGACGCCCGCGGTGACCCAGCGCCCGCACAGCACCGCGTACACCCCCCACGCGGCGAGGGCGGTGAAGAGCGACTCCGAATACGCCATCGACTGCACGATGCCGACCGGCAGCGCCGCCCACAGCACGACGAGGGTGGTGCCCGCTCTTCGCCCGTACAGCAGGTCGCCGACGGCGAAGATGCCCCAGGCGGCGACCAACGAGGCGAGGGCGCTCACCAGCAGCCCGGCGTCCGCGTGGCTGAGCGGGGATATCTCCGCCAGCAGCCGCTCCAGCCAGGGGAGCAGGGGGAAGAACGCGAGGTCGGAGTGGACCCGGACGTCCGCGCCGGCGGGCACGGAGACCGAGTAGCCATAGCCGTCCGCGGCGATGCGCGCGTACCAGAGCGAGTCCCAGCGGGCGGAGAGCAGCCGGTGCGGGCTCTCGCCCGCCACGGCCGCCCAGATCGCGAGAACCGCCAGGCCCAGCAGTCGCGTCCCCGCATACGCCAGCAGCGCCGGGGCGGCCCGGCGCAGCACGGCACCCGACGCGCGCTCGGCGGAGTCGTGCGTCGCCACGAGGGGGCGGGCCAGTTCGGTCACGATCTTGATTATCGGGCATGACCGCACGGGCCCCGGCCGCCTGTGGATAACCGCGGAGGCGGCAGGAGGGTAACGGGGCAAGGTCGGCGAACAGCGGCGAGAGGTGTGGTCGGCGTCATTCCGGAGTCCTGGGTGACCTGCGCAAATCACAGAACAAAAGGGATGAGGCGCGCGTATGGGATGGCTGGCGGCCGAAGGGGTGGGCGCAAGATGACCTGGGGCACACGACGCACGCGGTGACTCGCGTACTCTGACGTCTCACTCGCCTACGCCACCAGGGTCCCGGAACCACGTGCTCACGCCGTGCACCCGATGCCCACCCTGGCTCCTCGGCCGCGAGCAACACAGGGAGGTGCGTAGATGTCCGGGACGACCACGGCCGGCGAACGGCGGTCGGCGGGCGTTTCCCGGCAGGGTCGCGGGATCCGCGCGGGCGGCAACCGATGGTTCGTGCTGGTCGTTCTCTGTGTGAGCCTGCTGCTCGTCGCCGTGGACGGCACCGTGCTGCACGTCGCCGTCCCGGCCGTCAGCGAGGATCTGCGGCCCGGCGCGATCGAGCTGCTGTGGATCGTCGACGTTTACCCCCTGGTCTGCGCCTCCCTGCTGATCCTCTTCGGCACGCTCGGCGACCGGGTCGGTCGCCGGCGCATCCTGCTGTTGGGGTACGCGCTCTTCGGCGGCGCCTCCGCGCTGGCCGCCACCGCCGACTCCCCACAGGTCCTCATCGTGGCCCGCGCGCTGCTCGGCGTCGGCGGTGCCATGATCATGCCAGCCACGCTGTCGATCCTGCGACAGGCTTTTCCCGACCGGCGCGAGCGGGCGCTGGCCATCGGCATCTGGAGCGCGGTCGCCGGCATCGGCGCCGCCGGCGGGCCGCTGGTCGGCGGCTTCCTGCTGGAGCACTTCTGGTGGGGTTCGGTCTTCCTGATCAACCTCCCGCTGATGGCGGTCGCCCTGCCCGTCGGCCGCTGGGTGCTCCCGGAGTCCACCGGTGACCGGGACGGCCCCTGGGACGTCGTCGGCGCGCTGTTGGCCGCCTTCGGCCTCTTCGGGGTCGTCCTCGGCGTGAAGCGGCTGGGCGGCGGCAGGGAACTGCTGGAGACCGGCACCCTGGGCTCGGTCCTCGTCGGCGGACTGCTGCTGACCCTGTTCGTCCGCCGCCAGCGGCGGCGCACGCACCCGCTGGTGGACCTCAGCCTCTTCGCCCGGCCCGCCTTCGGGATCTCGGTCGGCTGCATCGTCGTCACCCTGCTCGCCCTGGTGGGCCTGGAGCTCATAGCGGCCCAGTACCTCCAGCTCGTGCTCGGCCTCACCCCGCTGGAGACCGGGCTGCGGCTGCTGCCGCTGACCTTCGCCGCGATGGCGGCCGGGCTGTTCGGCTCGCGGATGCTGCAACGGCTCGGCCCGCGCGCCATGGTCGCCTGCGGCTTCCTGCTCACCGCCGTCGCCGTGCTCTCGCTCACCCGCATGGGCGAGGACGACCGGCCCGTGCTGCTCATCGGCAGCTTCGTGGTCCTCGGCTTCGGCCTCCAGATGACGCTCTTCGCCTCGTACGAGTCCATGCTCAGCGAGGCCCCCGCCAAGGCGGCGGGCGGCGCGGCGGCCATCGGCGAGACGTCCTATCAGCTCGGCGCGGGCATCGGCATCGCGTTCCTGGGCAGTGTGATGAACGCCGCCTACGCGCCCCGTGTCGCCGATGTCGCGGGTGTCCCCAGCGCCGACGGCGCCATCTCCGGGCAGTCGCTCGGCCAGGCGTACGAGGTCGCCGACCGGCTCGGCGGCGAGACCGGCGTCGCCCTGCGCATCGCGGCCCGCGAGGCGTTCGTGCACGGTCTGCGCGTCACCCTCGTCGTCAGCGCGGTCCTGCTCGCCCTCGGCGCGGTGGCGGCGCTCCGGCTGCCGCGGGTGATGGAGTGCGGCACGACCGCCCCCGGCGGGTCCCCCGACGGCGAGGCCCCCTCCTCGTGCGACCGGGCCGCGGTGTCGGCGGAGTCCAACTGACGCCACCCCGCGACCCGGGGACGGCGTGCCGACCGGTGTGGTGTCGGTCCCTGCGCTGAGGCGGGTCTGGACGCCGGGGGTTACCCGGTCGTAGCGTCGGGGTGCCGGGGTGATCACCCGGAGGCCGGGGCGGGACGCGCACCCGGTGACGGGAGCCGCACCCAGCCGGAGGCCGTACATGTCCGCATCCGCCCTGCCGCCGTTCGACCCGGCCGACCCGCTCGGCCTCGACGACCTGCTGGACGCCGAGGAGCTCGCCGTCCGGGACACCGTGCGGCGGTGGGCCGCCGACCGGGTGCTGCCGCACATCGCGGACTGGTACGAGCGCGGCGAGCTGCCCGACATCCGCGGGCTGGCCCGGGAGCTCGGCTCCATCGGCGCGCTCGGCATGTCGCTCCAGGGGTACGGCTGCGCGGGCGCCAGCGCGGTCCAGTACGGGCTGGCCTGCCTGGAGCTGGAGGCGGCCGACTCGGGCATCCGTTCGCTGGTCTCCGTCCAGGGCTCGCTGGCGATGTACGCCATCCACCGCTACGGCTCCGAGGAGCAGAAGCGGCGTTGGCTGCCCTCGATGGCCGCCGGCGAGGTCATCGGCTGCTTCGGGCTGACCGAGCCCGACGTCGGCTCCGACCCGGCCGCCATGCGCACCCACGCCCGGCGGGACGGCTCCGACTGGGTGCTGACCGGCCGCAAGATGTGGATCACCAACGGCTCGGTGGCCGGTGTGGCGGTGGTCTGGGCGCAGACCGACGAGGGCGTCCGCGGCTTCGCCGTGCCCACCGACGCACCCGGCTTCTCGGCCCCGGAGATCCGCCACAAGTGGTCCCTGCGCGCCTCGGTCACCAGTGAGCTGGTGCTGGACGAGGTCCGGCTGCCCGCCGACGCGGTGCTGCCCGGGGTCACCGGGCTGCGCGGGCCGCTGAGCTGCCTGAGCCACGCCCGCTACGGCATCGTCTGGGGCTCGATGGGCGCCGCCCGCGCCAGCTTCGAGGCCGCGCTGGAGTACGCCCGGACCCGTGAGCAGTTCGGCCGGCCCATCGGCGGCTTCCAGCTCACCCAGGCCAAGCTCGCCGACATGGCGGTGGAACTGCACAAGGGGGTTCTGCTCGCGCACCACCTCGGGCGGCGGATGGACGCCGGCCGGCTCCGTCCGGAGCAGATCAGCTTCGGCAAGCTGAACAACGTGCGCGAGGCGATCGACATCTGCCGCACGGCCCGCACCATCCTGGGGGCCAACGGGATCTCGCTGGAGTACCCCGTGATGCGGCACGCGACCAATCTGGAGTCGGTGCTCACCTACGAGGGCACCGTGGAGATGCACCAGCTGGTGCTCGGCAAGGCGCTCACCGGGCTCGACGCGTTCCGGTGAGCCGGAGTGCCGGGCGGTCCGGTGAGCGGCCTCGCCGCTAGCTCTGGTTGAAGAAGCCGCCGGACGCCCGGCCCGCCTCGCCGCTCACGATGCGGTAGTCCGCGGGGGTGAGCAGGAAGACGCGGGTGGCGACCCGCTCGATCGAACCGCGCAGACCGAAGGTGAGACCCGCCGCGAAGTCCACCACGCGCTTGGCGTCGGAGGGCTCCATCGCGGTGAGGTTCACGATCACCGGGACGCCCTCCCGGAACAGCTCCCCGATCGTGCGGGCGTCCCGGAAACCGTCCGGGGTGACCGTGGCGATCCGGGTCCCCTGGTCCTGCGCGGCCTCGTCGGCCACCCGGACCCGCGGGTCGGTCACCCAGGAGTCGCTGGGCTCGGGCCCCTCGGCGTAGTCGTCGTCGTAGTAGCGCTCGTCATCGCTGTCGTCGACGAGGCCAAGCCAAGCACTCGCCTTGCGCACCGATCCCATGGACGCCTCCTTTCACAAACCGTGTGTACTGTCCGCTCCTCTATGGTCGTCCATGATGCGGATGGTGTGCCAAGTGGTTGGCCGCCGCCCCGGTGTTTCGTGACGGTACTGGTGCATAACGCTTGGCGGCCAGTCAGAGTTCCTCCTGGCTGCGGGCGGTGACGGGGTGGATGTATAGACTCCGCCGAGCCGGACGGGTGACAACAGGGTCGTCCGAGTGAAACGGGGGAGTCGTGTTCGGAATCGTACGGCCTTGTCAGCACCGCATGTCCGCCGGGCTGCGCACCGAGTGGATGGCGCATCTGTGCGGACTGTGCCTGGCGCTACGGGGAGCACAGGGGCAGTTCGCCCGCGTGGCCACGAACTATGACGGACTGGTCATCTCCGTGCTGGTGGAGGCGCAGTCGGAGCGCACCGGCGGCTGGCGGCGCACCGCCGGCCCCTGTCCGCTGCGCGGGATGCGCACCGCGCCGGTGGCCCAGGGTGAGGGCGCGCGGCTGGCCGCGACCGTCTCCCTGGTGCTGGCCTCGGCCAAGGTGCGCGACCACGTCGTCGACCGGGACGGGCTGCTGGCCCGCCGCCCGGTCGCCGCGGCCGCCCGCAAAGTCGCCCGTAAGTGGGACCTGGCAGGAGCGCGTACCGGTGCCGGACTCGGCTTCGACACCGCCGTGCTGCTCGACGCGGTCGGGCGGCAGACGGAGGTCGAGAGCGCGGCGGGCCTCGGCACGTCGCTGCTGCACATCACCGAGCCCACCGAGACGGCGACCGCGGCCGCCTTCGGTCACACCGCCGTGCTGGCCGGGAAGCCCGGCAACCGCGCGCCCCTGGAGGAGGCGGGCCGCCTCTTCGGGCGCCTCGCCCATCTGCTCGACGCGGTCGAGGACCTCGCCGACGACGCCAAGTCCGGGGCGTGGAACCCGATCGCGGCCACCGGCACCGATCTCGCCGAGGTGCGCCGGCTGTGCGACGACGCGGTGCACGGGGTGCGGTTGGCGCTGCGCGAGGTGGAGTTCGCCGGGGAGGGGGCCGGGAAGCTGGCGCACATGCTGCTCGCGCACGAGCTGCGGCACGCGGTCGACCGGGCCTTCGGCCCCACCTGCTCGCACCAGCACCCCGGCCCCGGCAACCCGTACCAGCAGCGGGGCGGCTACGGGGATCCGTACGCCGGTCAGCAGGGCGGCGCGTACGGGGATCCGTACGCGGCGCAGCAGGGCAACCCGTACGCCGGCGGTCCGTACGGTCAGCAGCCCGGCGGCTACGGCAACCCGTACGCCGGAGGTCCCCACGGCGGCGGTCCGCAGGGCCCCGGCGGTCCCTACGGACCGGGCGGGCCGGGCGGCCCCGGTGGGCCGGGGGGTCCCCACGGAGCACCCCACGGGCCGCACGACCCCTACCCCCGCAAGCGCGGCACGATCGCCGGCTGCGCCGTCTGGCTGGGGCTGTTCTGCACCTGCCAGGTGTGCTGCCGGGAGAAGTACGACGACCCGTGGCGCAAGAACAAGAAGCGCGAGGGCTGGTGCCACAACTGCGACTGCGGCTGCGGCGGCTGCGACTGCTGCTGCCCCTGCGACGGCTGCTGACCCCGGCGAGCCCGCGCGCCGGGGTCACCTCCGCCCGACCCCGGCCCGCAGCCGCTCGGTGCTCCCGCCGGTGAGCGGGGAACCGTGACGCGAAAGAGTGGCGAGCCCCACCGGGTCGGTGCTCCGTCCGACGGGGTGACCCGAGGGGATGGGCAGGTGGCCCCGGTGAGCCTGGCGTGGCTCCCCCGGGGCCGTGTCGACGCCGGCCCAGGGCCCCGAGCGCGGGGCGCGCTCGCCGTGCGGTCGGCGAACACCCGGCGGGTCACGCGGTCTTGCGGACGACTGTTGAGTGCGCGAATACTTCCGGCAGCGCTTGTCAGGGTCACGACGGAAAGGAGGTCGCTCCACCCCCCTGGCTGCGCCTCACGGGCCCGCCCCACCCAAGCGGACCCCCGATTCCCTCGGAGGAAGAGTTGAGGATCAAGCGCAACACCCCCCGCAGCGCACGTACCCCCCGAACCCGACTGATCACCGCGTCCGCCGTGCTGGCGGCCGCGTCCGTGCTGGCCGTCCCGGCCGCCGCCAACGCCGGCGACGGCGCCGCGCCGCGCACCTTCACGGCCGCCGAGGCCAAGGCGGCGAGCGCCGGCGTGCTGAAGGCCGACGTCGCGGGCACCGCCTGGTACACCGACTCCACGACCAACACCCTGGTGGTCACCGCGGACTCCACCGTGACCTCCGCCGAGATAGCCGAGATCAGGAGAGCGGCGGGCGACAGCGCCGACGCGATACGCGTCAAGCGCACGCCCGGCACCATCCAACGGCTGATATCCGGCGGCGACGCCATCTACGCCAGCAGCTGGCGTTGCTCGCTGGGCTTCAACGTCCGCGACAGCCGCGGTGCCAACTACCTCGTGACCGCGGGACACTGCACCGACGGCGCCGGGACCTGGTACTCCAACTCCGGCCGCACCACGGTCGTCGGCCCGACCGCCGGATCCAGCTTCCCGGTCAACGACTACGGGCTGGTCCGCTACAGCGGCTCCGTCCAGCCCCAGGGCACGGTCGGCGGCCAGGACATCACCCGCGCCGCCGACCCGACCGTCGGGCAGTCGGTGACCCGCCGCGGCAGCACCACCGGCACCCACAGCGGGCGCGTCACCGCGCTCAACGCGACGGTCAACTACGGCAACGGCGATGTCGTCTACGGCATGATCCAGACGACGGTCTGCGCCGAGCCCGGCGACAGCGGCGGCCCGCTGTACTCCGGCTCCACCGCACTGGGCCTGACCTCCGGCGGCAGCGGCAATTGCTCCTCCGGTGGGACGACCTTCTTCCAGCCGGTCGTCGAGGCCCTGAACGCGTACGGCGTCAAGGTCTGGTGATCGCGGCGCGCGTGTGACGGGCGCGCGTCCCGAGGCACGACCCGCGGCCGGCGGTACGGCGGCCCCGCCCGATGCGTCGGGCGGGGCCGCTCCGCGTCCCGACGCCGAGGGCCCCGCCGGGCGCTCCGGCCCGGCGGGGCCCGGCGGCGCGGCTTTCCGGAGCGCCTTCCTCGGTCCCTTCCTCCACCTGCCCACCGTGCGAGCTCGGGACTATCGTGGACATCAGGCCCTTCAAGGGGCATCGCTCGCGATACGGACGGGCAGGTGGCCGTGATGTTCGAGGAGCTGATGGCCGCCGGGGTCGCGGCGGCGGCCTGCGGGGCCGTCTACGTCGCGGCTGCGGCGCGCGTGATCAAGCAGTACGAGCGCGGGGTGGTCTTCCGGCTCGGGAGGCTGCGCTCGGCTGTCCGAGGCCCGGGATTCACCATGATCGTCCCCCTGGTCGACCGGCTCCACAAGATCAATATGCAGATCGTGACGATGCCGGTGCCCGCCCAGGAGGGCATCACTCGCGACAACGTCACGGTGCGGGTCGACGCGGTGGTCTACTTCAAGGTCGTCGACGCGGCGGACGCGCTGATCAGGGTCGAGGACTACCGCTTCGCGGTCTCGCAGATGGCCCAGACCTCGCTGCGCTCCATCATCGGCAAGAGCGAGCTCGACGATCTGCTGTCCAACCGGGAGAAGCTCAACCAGGGCCTGGAGCTGATGATCGACAGTCCGGCGATGGGCTGGGGCGTCAGCGTCGACCGCGTCGAGATCAAGGACGTCTCGCTGCCGGAGACGATGAAGCGCTCCATGGCGCGGCAGGCCGAGGCCGATCGCGAGCGGCGGGCCCGAGTCATCAACGCGGACGCGGAGTTGCAGGCGTCCAGGAAGCTCGCGGATGCGGCCAAGCAGATGGCCGACACCCCCTCCGCGCTCCAACTGCGGCTGCTCCAGACGGTGATGGCGGTGGCCGCGGAGAAGAACTCCACGCTGGTGCTGCCCATCCCGGTGGAGCTGCTGCGCTTCCTGGAGAAGAACGCCGAGAACGCCGGGCAGGCGGCGGACCAGGCCAAGCGGGCCGCGGAGCGGGCCGGCGCGTCGACCCCGGGTGGGCCGGCGGCGGACTCCGCGCCGGCCCCGACCCCGGCCGTGGAGTCGCCGGCCGAACCGCCGGCGGTCGCGCCGGCGGCGGTCGACTCCCCGACCGTCGAGGCCATGGAGGCCGCCGATGCCGCGGGGGTGGACCGGCGCTCCGTCGACCCCGCGGCCGAGCGGGATTCCGGAAGCGGAACGACTATTACCGGACAGTTGTCCTGAGCGTCGGCCGTCCACCCGGCGATCGACCCCACCCGCTCACCCTCGCCCCTTTCGTCGCTGACGTGCCCGAAACGGGCGCGTTGGCCTCCGCGGGCGCTCCCGGACACGGATGAGCGCGTCGTGAACACGACCTTGTGTGCGCCGGACGGGCCTCGAAATACTCGGCGAGGCACTTGGCATGGACGCGCCCCGGGGGAAGAGCCGGGGGGTCGGTCCCTGCCCTATCCGCCCTCCGGGCCGACGGCACCCCACTGCCTGGTCCCACCCCCCACTGGAGGTTCGCGAGTTGAAGAAGCGACGCATAGCCGACCGGTGTGCCGTCACCGCCGGAGTGGGTCTGGCCGTCCTCGCGGTCACGGCCGGGCTCGCCCTGTCCAGCGCCAGCGCGGCGCCGCTGGCGCGGCCCGGGTCCGTCTCGGGTGTCGAGGCCGGAGAGCTCGCCGCCGACCTCCGGGTCGCCCTCGAGGGCGACGCGGCGGGTGCCTACTACGACGCCACCACCGGGCGGCTCGTGGTCAACGTCGTCGACGGCCCGGATGCCGTCCGGGTGCGGGAGGCCGGGGCGGTGGCCAGGACGGTCACGTACACGCTGGCCCAACTCGACGCCACGCGCTCGGAGTTACGACGGAAGGTCGACATCCCGGGCACCTCCTGGGCGGTGAACCCCAAGGCCAACAAGGTCGTCGTCACCGCCGACCGCACGGTCGGGGACGCCGGGCTGGCCCGCCTCACCCGGGCGGCGCGCGGCTACGGCGACAAGGTCGAGGTGCGCCGCTCGGCGGGGAGGTTCGACCGCTTCCTGCGGGACGGCGACCCCATCCACACCGAGGACGGGCGCTGCTCGCTGGGCTTCAACGTGGTCGACGGGGACGGCACCCCGTACTTCCTGACCGCCGGGCACTGCACGGACGGCAGCGGCGCCTGGTCGGACGCGAGGGGTCGGGTGATCGGGGACACGGCAGGCAGCAGTTTCCCCGGCGACGACTACGGGATCGTCCGCTACCGGCCGGGCGTCGAGCACCCGAGCGAGGTGAACCTCCACGACGGCTCGGCGCGGTCCATCACACGCGCGGCCGACGCCTACGTCGGGGAGCGGGTCTGGCGGAGCGGCAGCACCACCGGGCTGCACCAGGGCGAGGTCGTGGACCTGGATGTGACGGTCCAGTACCCGCAGGGCATCGTCGAGGGGCTGATCCAGACCACCGTCTGCGCCGAGCCCGGCGACAGCGGCGGCTCGCTCTTCGACGGCGACGCCGCGCTGGGGCTGACCTCCGGTGGCAGCGGCGACTGCTCCTCCGGCGGCGAGACCTTCTTCCAGCCGGTGGCGGAGCCGCTGGCGGCCTACGGCGTCACCATCGGCTGACCGGCGCGGCCCGACCCCCTGGCGGCGCGGGGGTGTGGCCCTGAGACGGAGAGGCCCCGGCCGGCGGGGAGCCTCCGAAAAACGGGAAGGCCCCCGGACACCCCTCTTGTGTCCGGGGGCCTTCTCATGCCTGAGGAGGCTGCGCCCGTGCGTTCCGACGTCGGGTCAGAACTCGAAGACCAGCGACTTCTGCAGGGAGTTCCGCATCACGCAGGAGTTCGGGAAGGTGTGCTCGTAGCTGACCCGGCTGCCGTCCCAGACGCCCTGGGCGGTCACGACGATGGGTCGGTACTCCTTGGTGCAGAACGCGCCCTGCGGTTCCGCCAGCGTCAGCTGGTCGAACTGGCCGTCGATGGCGGCGAGCTCGGCGCACGCCTCGCGCGGGGCCGGGTGGGTCCCGCTGAACGAGGGCCGGCAGTTGAGCGTCACCGCGCGCTGCACGGCGGTGGAGGCGGCGTCCTCTCCCTGCCCGACGGTGAGCACCAGCGCCGACGGCGCGTACAGGCTCTGCGGTTGTGCGGGTGACGCGCTCGCGACCCCGCTGGTCACCACCAGGCAACTCGTCGTCGCCGCGGCAGCCAGGCCGATCGCTCCAGCGATCTTCCGCATTCCGAACACTCCCTTGTTTCGTGGTTGACCAGATACCGGACGGGAGTCTTGCCCAAGTGGGCGCAAAGCGCACTTTGATCGATCAGTTTCCGGTCACTAAATGTGGTCGCACGGTGGCTCGTCGTGTCAACGATAGGGCTGGACGCGCCCCCGGCGCACGCCCCCGACCTGCGTCGGTGCGTCGGGGGCGTGCGCCGGGGGCGGCGGAACAGGCTCGACCGGAAAGCAGTGCCTCTTCGATGGGTCAGGCGGTGATTTCGCCGGCGATTCGGCGCTGTTTCAACAATATTTCCTGCCGTCAGGCGCTCGGTCGCAGCGCGACCCGCGCGACCGTCCCCACCTCCAGAGCGACCCAGAGGGCGCCGTCCGGGCCCACCGTGAGGCCGTGCGGCTCGGCCGACGGGGTGGGCAGGTCGTATACCCGGACCTCTCCCTCCGGGGTGACGTGCCCGACGCGGCCGCTGCCCCACTC
This sequence comes from Streptomyces sp. LX-29, assembly GCF_029541745.1. NCBI lineage: Bacteria > Bacillati > Actinomycetota > Actinomycetes > Kitasatosporales > Streptomycetaceae > Streptomyces > Streptomyces sp. LX-29. The sequence continues at coordinate 6,411,090 of NZ_CP089746.1, forward strand.
GGTGAACCAGCAGCCGCCGGCGGGGCCGGCGACGATGGCGTGCGGCCGGGCCGTGCGGTCCGGGAGCGGGAACTCGGTGATCTCGCCGTCGGTGGTGATCCGGCCGACCTGCCCGGCGCCGATCTCCACGAACCACAGCGCCCCGTCGGTCCCGGCCGCGATGCCCACGGGCGCCGCGCCGTCGGTGGGCAGCGGATGGAGCGCGACGGTCCCGTCCAGGCCGATGCGGCCGATGGCGTTCGCCTGGTTGAGGGCGAACCAGAGGGCGCCGTCGGGGCCCGCGGTGATCGCCGAGGGGAAGCCGCCGTCAGGCAGCGGGAACTCGGTGATCTCGCCGTCGGTGGTGATCCGGCCGATCCGGCCGGCGTTCGCCTCGGTGAACCACAGCGCCCCGTCCGGGCCCGTCACGATGCCGAACGGCCCGCACTCCGGCGTGGGCAGGTCGAACGAGGTGATCTCGCCGTCGGTGGTGATCCGGCCGATGCGATGGTCCCGGTAGCGGGTGAACCACAACGCCCCGTCCGGACCGGGGGTGATGACCGTCGGCCCGCTCTCGGTCGCCCCCAGCTCATGGGCGGTGAACCCGCCGTCCGGGGTCAGTCGGGCGATCCGCCCCGCCCGCACCAGCGTCAGCCAGAGGGCGCCGTCGGGGCCGGTGGTCAGGGCGTACGGCCCGGCTTCGGGGCCGCCGGCCGGGATCTCCCGTATCTCGGGGTGGTCGTGCCCCGTGGTCTCGGGGTGGTCGTGGTGCATGGGGGAAGCGGTGTCATGTGTCGTCATCGGCGCCACCCTGACCGTTGCCGCGCGGACGCGCAAGTGCTTTTCCGGGTGGGCGCCTGACGTCCCGTCGACTCAGCGAAGCACCAGGTCAGGGCCGGGGTTTCGGCGGCCGCGCACCGCGGCGGAGACCAGGGTGAGCACCACCCCGGCGGCCGCCCAGGTGTAGAGCACCAGCAGCGGTCTGGTCGTCGCGTGCCCGTGGAAGTACGCGATCGACCGGGTGGTCCAGGTGCCCGCGCCCGGCGGCAGGGCCGGCCCGACGGCCCGCCAGAGGTCGGGGAGGAGAGGATACGGATACGCGCCGCCCGAGCCGGGGTTGCCGATCACGATCACCGCCAGCATCGCGAGGCCGATGCCGACGACGCCGGCGAGCCCCTGGAGGGCCAGGGTCGCCGCGCCGACCGCGAAGACCAACAGCGCGCCCAGCCCCCACAGCGGGAGCAGCGCGCCCGGCAGCGCGTGCAGCCACGGCCCCACGATCGCCGCGCCGGTCAGGCCCGCCACGGCCGCGTACAGCGCCATCGCGCCGAGCCGGGCGAGCGCGCGGCGCGGGTTGGCCGGCCGGACGCCATGGCTGACGGCGAGCATCGCCGCGCCCAGGCAGCCGCCCACGCACCAGCCGAGGACCAGGTAGAACGGGGTCAGCCCGCGCGCGTCCCGCTTGCCCGCGGGGACCAGGTCGACGACCCGCACGCTCCGCCGCTGCGTCGCCTCCGCTGTGCCGACCGCCTGCGAGACGGCGTCGGAGAGCGAGGCGCCGGCGGCGCCGGCGACGAACAGCCGGTCGGTGTTCGAGCGCGGATCGACCACCAGCGCGGCGTCGACGATCCGCCGTTCGACCTGACGTATCGCCTTGGCCTCGGTGGAGGCCGCGCGGGCCGCGAACGGCCGTCCCGGCAGTCCGTTGAGCCGCTCCACCATCTGGCCGCGGAGCTGCTGGGGCGCGACGGTGGCCAGGGCGACCCGATGTGGCCGGGGCTGGTGGAAGGCGCCCACGTAGGAGGCGATGAACGCGAGCTGGAGCAGCAGGGCGCCGAGCACCAGCAGCGCGGCGCGGCCCGTCACCCCGTTTCCGCTCCCGTCGGTGAAGGACACGTGGGGGCTGGAGCTCGTCCCGGTGCTCGTCCCGGTGCTCGACGAGATGCCTATCGAGGTGCCTATCGGGGCCATGCGCGTGCTCCTCGCCACGCCGTGTGGGGCGCATCTGGGGGCGTATGGGGGTGCGGGTGGTCCGTGCCCTCCATGGTGGGCGGGCGGTGGCGGCCGCGCAGGCGGCGTGGTCCGTTCAGGCGACCCGGGCAGGCGCGGGGGGAGGAGGCGGATGAGGCGGAGGAGATGGTTCCGCGCTCGTACGAATGTTCGATGATTGGTCTATGGTGGGAACAGGAAGGCCGAGCAGGGCAGGTCAGGGGGTGGACACGTACGAAGCGGCAGTGGGAGGTGCGGATGCCGGGCTTCACGCATCTGCGCACCGCCTCCGGGTTCTCGATGCGGTACGGAGCCGCGCACCCGGAGCGGCTGGCGCGGTGCGCCGCCGAGCGGGGCATGGACGCGCTCGCGCTGACCGACCGCGACAGCCTCGCCGGGGCGGTTCGCTTCGCCAAGGCGGCCGCCGCCGCCGGAGTGCGGCCGCTGTTCGGCGTCGACCTGGCGGTGCGCGAAGACCTGGCCGGAGACCCGGCCGCGGACCCGGCCGCGGACCCGGCCGTCCGGGGCGGCTCCCCCACGGGGGCGCGGCGCCGCACACCGGCGCGCGGCGGGGCGTTCCTCGACGAGTCCGCTCCGCGCGCGGTCTTCCTCGCGAGGGACGGCGCGGCCGGCTGGGCCGCGCTGTGCGGCCTGGTCTCGGCGGCGCACGCCGGCCCGACGGAGGGCCCGCGGAGCCCCGCCCCCGTCCCGCTGCTGCACTGGGCGGACCTGGCGGGCGCGGCCGCCGCGGCGCGCGCCCCGCTGACCGTGCTGCTCGGCCCCGACTCGGACGTCGGCCGGGCGCTCGCCGCCGGCCGCCCCGACCTGGCCCTCCGCCCGCTGGCGCGGTGGCGCGAGCTGTTCGGCGCCGACGCGCTGCGGCTGGAGGCGGTCTGGCACGGCCGCACCGGCACCGGCCCCGGCTCGCTGCGGCTCGCCGCCCGCACCGTCGGCTTCGCCGCCGACCAGGGTCTGCGGGCCGTGCTCAGCAACGCCGTCCGCTACGCCGACCCCGGACAGGGCCCGGTCGCCGATGTGCTGGACGCCGCCCGCCGACTGGTGCCCGTCGACCCGCGCCGCCCCGAGGCGCTGGACGGCGGGGAGCGCTGGCTCAAGGGCACACGGGAGATGACACGGATCGCCGAGCGGATCGCGGAGGCCGCCGGGGACCGCCGGGCCGCCGCACGGCGACTGCTGGAGGAGACCGCGCGCACCGCCGCCGAGTGCCGCGTCGACCCCACCGCCGACCTGGGCATCGGCGGCATCCACTTCCCCGAGCCGCACCTGGTCGGCGCCGACCGGCGGGGCGCCGCGCGGGTGCTGCGCTCGCGCTGCGCCGCCGCCATGGTGCTGCGGGGCTACGACCGCGACGCGCGGCGGTTGCGGCGACTGGAGGACGAGCTGCGCACCATCGAACGGCTCGGCTACGCCAGCTACTTCCTCACCGTCGCCCAGGTCGTCGACGACACCCGCGCGCTGGGCATCCGGGTCGCCGCCCGCGGCTCGGGCGCCGGCTCGTTCGTCAACCACCTGCTGGGGATCGCCCACGCGGACCCGGTCGAGCACGGTCTGCTGATGGAGCGCTTCCTGTCGGTGCGCCGGGCCGCCCTCCCCGACATCGACATCGACGTCGAGTCCGCGCGCCGCCTGGACGTCTACCGCGCGATCTTCGACCGCTTCGGGGCGGAGCGGGTGGCGACCGTCGCGATGCCCGAGACCTACCGGGTGCGCCACGCGGTACGGGACGTGGGCGCCGCCCTGGGCATGGACCCGGCCGAGGTGGACCGGCTCGCCAAGTCCTTCCCGCACATCCGCGCCCGGGACGCGCGGGCGGCGCTGGTCGAGCTGCCCGAGCTGCGAGAGGTGGCGGCGGAGTCGCGCCGTAAGGGCTACGACCGGCTGTGGAGCCTGGTGGAGGCGCTGGACGGGCTGCCGCGCGGGATCGCCATGCACCCGTGCGGCGTGCTGCTCTCGGACGCCGGGCTGCTGGCCCGCACCCCCGTCGTGCCCACCAGCGGCGAGGGCTTCCCCATGGCGCAGTTCGACAAGGACGACGTGGAGGACCTCGGTCTGCTCAAGCTGGACGTGCTCGGTGTGCGGATGCAGTCCGCGATGGCGCACGCCGCGCGGGAGATCGAGCGGGTCACCGGCCAGGCCCTGGACCTGGACGACCCGGCGCAGGTGCCGCCCGGCGACCGTGACACCTACGAGCTGATCCGCTCCGCCGAGACGCTCGGCTGCTTCCAGATCGAGTCGCCGGGCCAGCGCGACCTGGTCGGGCGGCTGCAACCCACCACCTTCCACGACCTGGTCGTGGACATCTCGCTGTTCCGGCCCGGCCCGGTCGCGGCCGACATGGTGCGCCCCTTCATCGAGGCGCGGCACGGCCGCCGCCCGCCGCGCTACCCGCACCCGGACCTGGCGTACACGCTGCGCGAGACCTACGGCGTCGTCGTCTTCCACGAGCAGATCATCAACATCCTCGCCACCATGACCGGCTGCGAGCGCGACCTGGCGGACGAGGCGCGGCGCGCCCTGTCCAGCCCCGAGCGGCAGAGCCGGGTGCGGGCCTGGTTCTGGGAGCGTGGGACGCGGCGCGGCTACGACCGGGAGGTGCTGACGCGCACCTGGGAGATCGTCGAGGCGTTCGGCAGCTACGGCTTCTGCAAGGCGCACGCCGTCGCGTTCGCCGTGCCGACGTACCAGTCCGCCTGGCTCAAGGCCCACCACCCGGCGGCCTTCTACGCCGGGCTGCTCACCCACGACCCCGGGATGTACCCCAAGCGGCTGCTGCTGGCGGACGCGCGGCGGCGCGGGGTGCCGATCCTGCCGTTGGACGTGAACCGCTCCGACACCGCCTATCGGATCGAACTGATGTCCGGTTCGGGTGTCGGCGGCGGGCCCGGTGGTCCGGGGCGCCTCGGCATCCGGATGGCGCTGAGCGAGGTGCACGGCATCAGCGAGGCGGAGGCCGGCCGGATCATCGCCGGACAGCCGTACACCTCGCTCCAGGACCTGTGGCGGCGCGCCCACCCCGGGCGACCGGTCGCCGAACGACTCGCGAACGTGGGCGCGCTGGACGCCTTCGGCGCCAACCGCCGCGAGCTGCTCCTGCGCATCGCCGAGCTGCACCGACAGCAGACGTCCGGGCGGCGCGGCGCCACCGGCGCGGGCCAGCTCCCGCTCGCCGAGGCCATGTCGCCGGCCCCCGCCGGCCTGCCCGACCTGGACGAGCGGGAGCGGCTCGGCGCCGAGCTCGGCGTCCTCGGCATGGACGTCTCCCGTCACCTGATGGGCGACCACCAGGGGTTCCTGGAGGAGCTGGGGGTGACATCGGCGCGGCGGCTGCGCGGGGCGCGGCACGGGGAGACGGTGCTGGTCGCCGGGGCCAAGGCGGCCACCCAGACGCCGCCGGTACGCTCCGGCCGCCGGGTCATCTTCACCACCCTCGACGACGGCACCGGCCTGGTCGACCTCGCCTTCTTCGACGACAGCCACGCCGCCTGCGCGCACACCGTCTTCCACTCCTGGCTGCTGCTCGTGCGCGGCGTGGTCCAGCGCCGCGGCCCGCGCAGCCTCAGCGTGGTCGGCTCCGCCGCGTGGAACCTCGCCGAGCTCATCGAGGTGCGGCGCACCGGCGGGCTGGAGCAGGTGGCCGCGCTGCTGGCGCGGCGGCCCCCGGCCGCCGAGGAGGGCGCGGTGGACGAGGCGGCCGCGGCCGCCGGCACGGACCGCCGTATCCACCTGTCCACCGGCTACGAGCTGCACCCCTGGGCCGACCTCCGGCCCGCCGGCGACACCTCGGCCACCGGTCGCAAGCTGTGGCACTCGAGTCCGGGGAGCGCGGGCCGATGACCCACGAGCGATGGTCCGCCGACCCACGCCCCACGGCCCCGGCCGCACCGCCGGTCGGCCGCCCGCCGGCCGCCGACCGGACCCGCGCCGAGGCTCCGGACCTCCGCCACGACCGGCCAGGCCGGCCAGGCGGGCCCGACCGGCCCGTCGGCTCCGGTGCGGACTCCGGCCGTGGTGCGGACTCCGGGCATGGCATGGACTCCGGGCGCGGTGCCGGCTTCGGCCGTGGTGCGGACTTCAGCCGTGGCGCGGACTCCGGGCATGGCATGGACTCCGGGCGCGGTGCCGGCTTCGGCCGTCGTGCGGACTTCAGCCGTGGCGCGGACTCCGGGTGGGAGCGGGCACGGGCCCGTGGGCGCGACGGCGATGTCGAGCGTGGTCGTGAGGGCGCCGGTGGTTCCGGGGCGGCCGTGGTCGCCCCGCTCGACGCGGGCCGTGTCTGGGAGCGGAGCGCCGTCGGCGGCCGTGGCGGCTGGGGCGCGGGGGCCGAGCGGGACGGGGGGCGAGTCCCGGGCCGGGCCCGGAACACCGCTGCCTCTGCCGCCGCCGGTGCCGGCGGCGCCCCGGCGCGGGCGCGCGGTGGCGAGCGCCGTCCGGTCGGTGGGGCGGGGGACCGGCTGCCGGTGCGTTCGGGGCGGGGCGGCGGCGGGCGGACGGAACCCGGGGTGCTCTTCGTGCGCTTCCACCCGACCGGGGACGAGGCGGCGCTGGGGGCCGACACCTACCAGGCGCTGCTGGGACTGCTGGCCGGGGTGACACCGATCGTGGAGGCGCTGCCGCCCGACGCGGCGCTCGTCGACGTCAGCGGGGCGCTGCGCTACTTCGGTCGGGACGCGATCGGGCTGGCCGGGATCGTACGGGTGCGGGCGCTGGCCCGGTACGGCGTGGACTGCACCATCGGGGTGGCCGCCAACCCGCTGCTCGCCCGGATGGCCGCCGCCGACAGCCCGCGCGGGGCGATCCGCGCCGTGCCCGCCGATCCGGACGCGGTCGCCGCCTTCCTCGCGCCCAAGCCCGCCGCCGCGCTGCACGGCGTCGGCCCGGCCACCGCCCGCGCCCTGGGCGCGTACGGCCTGGACAGCGTGGAGCGGATCGCGGCCACCCCGCTGCCCACCCTGCAGCGCATCCTGGGCGCGGCCGCCGGCCGCCGGGTCTACGAGGGCGCGCACGGCCTCGACCCGGCGCAGGTCACTCCGAACGCCCCGGCGCGCGCGATGGCTCTGGAACACCGCTTCGAGCTGGACGAACTGGACCCGGTGCGGCGGCGCCGGGCGCTGCTCGCCCTGACCCACCGGCTGGGCGCCGCCATGCGCCGGGAGCGGCAGGCGGCCACCGCGCTCACCCTGACCGTCCGCTACGCCGACCGCTCCACGACCACCCGCGGTCACACCCTGCCCGAGCCCACCGCCCACACCCCGGCCCTGACCGCCGCCGCCTACCGGTTGCACGAGGCCCTCGGGCTGCAACGCGCCCGCGTCCGCTCGCTCGCGCTCCGCGCGGATCTCACCGACGCCCGGCGCGCCGTCCAGCAGCTGACCTTCGACCCGCTGGACGCCCGCCGTCGACGCGTCGAGGCCGCCATGGACCGCGCCGAGGCCCGCTACGGGACGGGCGCGGTCGGGCCCGCCGCCACCTACCGCCGCCGAAGCGCGTTAGCAGCGGCGGAAGGCGTAGCCCTCCTCGCCCGCCGGCCGCACGTCCAGGTCCCGGCTCACGATGGACAGCCGCCCTCCCCAGGCGGCGCACGCCTTCCGGAAGTCCGCGTCGCTGTACTCGATGACGAAGACGCGGTCGCGGTACGCCTCCGCGTACTCCTCGCACTCGTCGTAGCGGCCGCACTCCTCCACGACGGCGAAGTCGAAGCCGATCGAGGCGCGTTCGGGCAGCAGCTCGGTGGTGTTCTTCTGACCGATAGCCAGCCCGGCCCGGTGCGCCCGGGCGGCCAGCAGCCGGGCGAAGGCGATGTTGTCGCCCTTGTCGAGCCGGCCGTCGGAGCGCTCGTAGGAGTCGAGGTTGTCGGGCTCCAGGGCCTGGTACCCGCTGCGCGCGCAGCCGTCGATCCACCGGCCGACGATCGCGGCCAGCTCGGTCCGCTTGGCCGCGGTCGAGATGTCGAGGAGCGGCTCGTCCCAGTCCTCGTCGACGATCAACTCCCCGTCGGCGTCGCGTAGCAGCAGCTCGGGGTGGTTCTTCCGCCACCAGCCGACCGCGTCGGGCTGGGCCTGGAAGGTGTTGACGTAGCAGACGTTGTAGGCGCCCTTCGCGGGCGGGGCCGTGCGGTCGCGGGCCACGGCGCGCACCCCGGCGGGCGGCGGGTAGGGGCCGCCGATCTGGTAGTCGAACGCCATGTCGGCGGTGGGCGCCTCGACCACGCGGTCCGCGGCGGGCGGCGCCGTGGTGGAGCTCGGCGGGCGGGTGCGGTCGGAGCCCTCCGACCGGCCGCCGTCGGAGCAGCCGGTGGCCGTCATGGCGAGCGCCAGCACGCCGATCGCGACGGCCGCCGCGCCGGCCGGTCGACGGCGCCGGCGCCCCGCCGGGGCCTCACCCGCCGATCCGCGTTCGCCGTGCGGCGTCCCCGTCCATGCCCGGGTCCCCGTCCGCTCCCGGCTCCGCGCCCGTCCCCGCGCCCGCATCCGCATACCCCCCGTATTCACCGCATCCGTTCCGATAAGGATCAAGATTCCATACGCGCGCCGGGGACGCGCCGCCCGCACCCCGGCGACGCCCCTCGGCGCGGGGTCGGCCGTTCTGCCAGGACAGCGAGAGTTCGGCACCCTGATGGCGATTTCCGGCCCATGGTTCCTGGATGTCCCGTGAGGATTCCGTACGGCTTTCTTCACCAGCCGATGGCTGGATGCGGATGCTACTGACTCGTAAGTTAATTAACGCGCAACACTCTTGTGATCCGGATCGCAGGTGCGCAGCTTTCAACCCCCCATCGAGGAGTTCCTATGAAGCTGCCCTGGAGACGGAACAAGCGATTCCGCGCCATAGTACCGGCGTTGACATTGGCGCTCGTCGGGGCCGTGGCGCCGGTCGCGAGCGCCGCGCCCGCGGCCGGCCCGCAGGCGGAGAGCCGCGGCTCGCAGAGCGTCGGTCAGGACCTGCGGGACGGCGCCAGCCTGAGCGAGGCCGAGGCGGCGCAGGCCCGGTCGGCGGTCGTGGCACAGGTGAACGCCCAGGCCGGCCCCGACCGCGGCTGGAACGACTACTCCTGCAAGCCCTCGGCGAAACACCCTCGCCCGGTCGTCCTCGTCCACGGCACCCTCGGCAACTCCGTGGACAACTGGCTCGGGCTCGCCCCCTACCTCGTCGCCCGCGGCTATTGCGTGTTCTCGCTCGACTACGGCCAACTGCCCGGAGTGCCGCTGTTCTACGGACTCGGCCCCGTCGCCGACTCGGCCAAGCAGCTGTCCAGGTTCGTGGACAAGGTGATCGCCGCCACCGGGAGCTCCAAGGTCGACCTCGTCGGCCACTCCCAGGGCGGGATGATGCCCCGTCACTACCTGAAGTTCCTGGGCGGCGCGGCCAAGGTGAACCACCTGGTCGGGATCGCTCCGACCAACCACGGCACGTCCCTGTCCGGGCTGACCAAGCTGCTGGACTACTTCCCCGGCGCGCGTGACCTCATCGACACCAACGCCCCGGGGCTGACCGACCAGGCCGTCGGGTCGGACTTCCTCAAGCGCCTCAACGAGGGCGGCGACACCGTCCCCGGCGTGGGTTACACCGTCATCGCGACCAAGTACGACCTGGTCGCCACCCCCTACACCACCGGGTTCCTGAACGGTCCGAACGTCAGGAACGTCGTGCTCCAGGACCTCTGTGCGGTCGACCTGTCCGGGCACGTCCTGGCCGCGATGGCCGACCGGCTCGTCTTCCACGAGACCGCCAACGCGCTCGACCCGGCCAACGCCAAGCCGACCAACTGCCTCTCGTTGACCTAGAACCGCCCCCGTGCCCGCCCGAGAGGTCGTATACGACGCGTACGCGACCCCTCGGCGGATTCCGTACGCCGGAAGGCCCCCGGTCGGGGCTCGACGGCGCTCGGGAGGGACGACGGGCCGCCACCCTCCATCGGTGGGGTGGCGGCCCGTCGCGCGTTCCCCTGCCCGTCGCGCGTTCCCATGGCGCGTCGTGGCTTCAGGCGGCGCGTCGTGGGCTCCGGCGGCGCGGGCGCGTCCGCGGCGGCGCGCGCTACTCGACGACGAGCTCGACCTCGACGTTGCCGCGGGTCGCCTTGGAGTACGGGCAGACCTGGTGGGCCTGCTCGATCAGGGCGTGGCCGGTCTCGCCCTGGAGCGCCTCGGGGAGCTCGACGCGCAGCGTGGCCTTGAGGCCGAAGCCGCCGTCCGCCTCGTCCTTGCCGATGCCGACCTCGGCGGTGACCGAGACCTCCGAGGTGTCGACCTTCGCCTGGCGGCCGACCAGGCCCAGCGCGCTGGCGAAGCAGGCGGCGTAGCCGGCGGCGAAGAGCTGCTCCGGGTTGGTGCCCTGGCCGTTCCCGCCCAGCGCCGTGGGCATCGCCAGCGGCAGATCCAGCTGGCCGTCGGAGCTCACGGCCCGACCGTCGCGCCCGCTGGCCGTGGCGACCGCGGTGTACAGAGCGTCCATGGGGACCATCCCTCTTTTCCTCGCTGTGGGGTGCTTGAACAGGAGTGAAGCACACAATTAAGTTGTGCACAACCAAAGGGTAGGCTGGGGGCATGCCTGACCGCCCCGACACCGCCCCGCAGGCCACGGCCGCCGATCTCCCCGACGAAGAGGACCTGCTCCGTCTCGACCTCCAGATCTGCTTCGCGCTGCACGCGGCCTCCCGCGCCTTCGGCGGGGTGTACCGCCAGGTCCTGCGGGACACCGGGCTCACCTACCCGCAGTACCTGGCGATGATGGTGTTGTGGGAGCACGGCGAGATGCCGGTGAAGCGGCTGGGCGACTTCCTGCGACTCGACTCCGGCACCCTGTCGCCGCTGCTCAAGCGGCTGGAGGCGGCCGGTCTGGTGCAGCGGGAGCGCAGCGTGCACGACGAGCGCTCGGTCACCGTGCGGCCGACGGCCGACGGCACGGCGCTGAAGCGGACCGCCCAGGCCGTGCCGCGCAAGGTGATAGGGGCCACCGGCCTGGACGCCGTCGAGATGACCGAGCTGAGGTCACGGCTGCGCCACCTCACGATGGCACTCGACGCGGCCCTGGACGACCTGGAGGAGACGGAGGACTGAGCCGGCCTGCCGCGCGCGGCCCGGTGCTCGCCGTGGGCGCGCGTTCTCTCCGTGGGCGGGGGCATGGCGTTCCGTGGGCGCGCGGGCATGGCGACCTCTCCGTGAGCGGACATGGCGACCTCTCCGTGAGCGCGCGGACATGGCGATCGGCCCTCATCCGCGCACGATGAGGGCCGATCGCCGGTCGAGCACCGCTCGGCCGCGGCCGGACTATGACCGACTACGGCCGGACGGAGACCTGACTACGGCCGGACTACGACCTGACTACGGGGTCGCCGCCCGCGGCTCAGGCGCGGCGGTGCTTGGCCCTCCTGCGCCGCTGCTCGTTCGCGAAGAGCAGCGCGGTCGCCGCGGCCGCCGCGACGGCCGCGGCGCCGCCCATGGACAGCCTGGAGTCGTCGCTGCTGCCGTGCGCGTCGCCCATGCCCATGCCGTCGTGGCGCACCGTGGACTTGTCGGCGCCCGCGGCGATCTGCTTCTCGGTCGGCGCCTTCGCGAGCGGACCCGCCTTCGCGGCCTTGGTGGCCTTGGCGGAGTTACCGAAGACGACGTCCGAGCAGAGGTAGAACGCCTCGGGGCTGTCGGTGCGCTGCCAGATGCCGTAGATCAGATGGCGTCCGGTCCTGGCCGGCACGTTCCCGGAGAAGTGGTAGTAGCCGTCGGGCGCGTTCAGCGTGGTGGGGGTGGTCGCGAACGGCGTCGACTCCAGGTCCGACCACTTCAGCGGCTTGGTCGGGTCATAGCCCGGCTTGGTGAGGTACAGCTCCATGGTGCCGCGGTGCTTGGCCGTGACCCGGTAGCGGAAGTCGTGCTTCCCGGCCGTCAGCCGGCTGGACGGCCAGTCGGTGCGCGGCATGTCCAGGGCCTTGTACTTGTCGCGGCCCGCGCTGCACAGCTTGCCGTCCGGTATCGCCTTGCGGTGCTGGCCGTTGACGGCCGGGAGGTTGACCTCGTTCCAGTCGTACAGCGGCTGGGTGCCGCTCATGGCGACCAGCGCCTTACAGGCCGGGGAGTCCGGGCTCTCGGGGTTCTCCGCGAAACAGGCCGAGATCCGGCTCACCGGGTCGTGCATGGAGCCGTGCGCCCCGGCCGGAACGGCGGGCAGCGCGACGAGTGCGGCCGGCACGATGCCGAGCACGGCGATGCGCGCGGCTTTGCGGCGAGCGTGCATGAAGAAGTCTCCCTCGATGGTGGGGGTGAGAGTGAAGCTGAGGCGGGTGAGGCAGATGGCTACGGCTGTGGGTTGGGGGGTGTTGTCATGGCTGAGATTTGGGGGGTTCGTGGTGTCGCGCGGCATGGGAACGGGCGCGCCGACGCCGCCGCCGTAACGCGGCATCGCGGCCCTGACTCACCCGCCGTCGCACTCAACACGCTAGCTCTGACCGGCGGTTGAGTCACTGGTCCAGACCAGATCTGTCGGATTCTTATGGCGGGGTTATGGATTGCTTGAGGCGGCCATCAGGCTGTCGCCGTGACACCGGTCGGTGGTGGCGGATTCGGGTGGCGTGGCAGGGTGGACACATGACCGGAACCCGTCCGCGCACGCCCGTCCTCCAGCTGATCGAGACCGTTGTCGACCCCGACAGCTGGCAATCCTGGGACGTGCCGGTCCAGGTCACCCCCGCCGACCCGGACTACCGAGCCGATCTGGAGCGGGCGCGCGAGCGCACCGGCCTCGACGAGTCGGTGATCACCGGCGAAGGGCGGCTGCGGGGACGCCGGGTGGCGGTCGTGGCCTGCGAGTTCGCCTTTCTGGCCGGGTCCATCGGGGTGGCCGCGGGGGAGCGGCTGGTGCGGGCCGTGGAGCGGGCCACCCGAGAGCGGCTGCCGTTGCTGGCCGCGCCCGCCTCGGGAGGCACCCGGATGCAGGAGGGCACCATCGCCTTCCTCCAGATGGTGAAGGTCGCCGCGGCGATCACCGAGCACAAGGCGGCCGGTCTGCCCTACCTCGTCTATCTGCGCCACCCCACCACCGGCGGAGTCCTCGCCTCCTGGGGCTCCCTCGGCCATGTCACCGCGGCCGAGCCGGGCGCCCTGATCGGCTTCCTGGGCCCGCGGGTCCACGAGGCCCTGTACGGCGAGGAGTTCCCGCCCGGCGTCCAACTCGCGGAGAACCTGCTGGCCAACGGTCTGGTCGACGCGGTGCTGCCCGCCGACGGACTCGCCACCGCGACCGCGCGTGCGCTGCGGGTGCTCTGCTCGGACGGCACGGACGCGGTCGACGACGACGGCGGTGTGGGCGGCGACGGCGGTGTGGGCGGCGACGGCGGTGTGGTCGGTGACGGCGGCGCGGGCGGCGGCGGCAACGTGGACGGTGACGGCGGTGGGGGCAGGGGAGTGGGCGCGGACGGCGAGACAGAGGCGGGCGTCGTCTCCGGTCCCGGCGCGACGGGGCCCGGCGCACCGTCCACCGCGGAGTCCATCCGGCGCTCCCGGCGTCCCGAACGCCCCGGTGTGGTGGAGCTGTTGCGGGTCGCGGCCCGGGACGTCACCCCGCTGAGCGGCACCGGCGCCGGCGAGCACGACCCGGGGCTGCTGCTCGCGCTGGCGCGGGTGGGCGGCGCCCCGTGCGTGGTCCTCGGGCACGACCGCGGCGACCACCCCGGCCAAGGCGTCGGGCAGGCCCTCGGCCCGGCCGGGCTGCGCACCGCCCGGCGCGGCATGCGGATCGCCGCCGAGCTCGGCCTGCCGCTGCTCACCGTGGTCGACACCGCGGGCGCGGCGCTCAGCAAGGAGGCCGAAGAGGGCGGCCTCGCGGGGGAGATCGCCCGTTGCCTGGCCGACATGGTGACGCTGCCGGCGCCGACGCTGTGCCTGCTGCTGGGCCAGGGCGCCGGCGGAGCCGCGCTCGCCCTGCTTCCCGCGGACCGCGTGGTGGCGGCCCGGCACGCCTGGCTGTCCCCGCTCCCCCCGGAGGGGGCCTCCGCGATCCTCTACCGCACCACGGACCGGGCCTACGAGGTCGCCGACCGCCAGGGGGTCAGCTCCGCGGATCTGCTCGCCCACGGCATCGTGGACCGCATCGTGGAGGAGACGGCGGAGGAGACGGCGGAGGAGACGGCGGAGGACAGGGGGGCCGAGGCCGCGGCGGACGCGTCGGCGGACGTCACTGTGACCGACGCGGCGGACCGCCCGCGCGCCTTCCTCACTCGTCTGGGTGAGGTCCTCGGCGCCGAACTCGCCGCCCTGCGCGCCCAGGACCGCACCGAGCGGCTCGCCGCCCGCCGCGCCCGGCACCGCGGCCTGGGGCTGCCGGGCTGAACCGCCGACGCCCCTCCGGCGCCGGCGCTCTCGGGGCCTCGACGCGGGGTGAGAGATGAAGCTCCCGCCCGGCGAGGCGAATTGAAACTTAGGCATGCCTAACCTAATGTCTCACCGTGCAAGAAACCGATCTTGACGCGAGACGGTCAGCTGACGCCGCCCCCACCCCCGGCGGCACCACCGGGGTGTAGCCCCGTACCGCCATCCGTACCGCGATCTGGCGCCGGGCCGCGCACCGCACACCACGGCGACGCCCCACGTCCAGACACTCCGGAACCGAACCCCTGAAAGGCACGCTCCCCGTGCGGCTTCACCTGCTGGCGCTCAACCCCACCGACTCCGTCACCCAGGGCTTCCTCCCCGCCGCGGCCCGGCTCGGGTTGGCCGTGACGTTGCTCACCGACCAGCCGGCCGCCCATGAGCTGGCCTACCGGCGCCATGCCGCGGCCGGCGGCGAGCTGCCCCCACTGACCGTCGTCCACTGCGACGTACGCGACGCCCGCGTGGTCATCAGCCACCTCTCCGCGGCCTCCGCGCGGGAGGGCAGACGGCCGGACGCCGTCTTCACCAACAGCGACCACCTCCAGGTCCAGGCGGCGCTCGCCGCGGAGTTCTTCGGGCTGCCGGGCAAGGACTGGCGGGCGGCGCTGCGCGCCAAGGACAAGGCGGAGCTGCGCCGGACCCTCACGGAGACCGGCGCGGACACCGTCTGGTCCGCGGAGCTCCTCCCCGGCGCGGACCCGGAGGAGCTGGCCGCGGCCGAGGTGCCGTACCCCTGTGTCGTCAAGCCGCGCGAGGGGGTGGCCAGCGAGGACGTGGTGCTGGTCGCGGACCGCGCGGAGCTCGTGGCGCGCTGCCGCGCCATCCAGGACCGACGCCCCGGACAGGCCCTGGTCGTCGAGGAGTTCCTGGACGGGCCGCTGCGGACCCTGGAGACCCTCGGCGACGGCACCATTCTGCACGCCCTCGCCGCCTTCCACACCGAACTCTCCCCGCCCCCTTACTTCCTGGAGGAGCGGCTCGAACTGCTCCCCGAACCGCCGCGGCCCCACACCGGCCAGGTGCTCGCCCAACTGCGGGCGCTCGGCGTCGGCTTCGGCGCCTGCCACACCGAGTACGTCGTCCAGAACGACCAGGCCCGGTTGATAGAGGTCAACTACCGGGCCATCGGCGACCAGTGCGACCTGATGCTGGCCGAGCTGCTCGACATACCGCTGTTCGCGCACATCCTCCGCACCCACCTGGGCGAGCCGCTCCCCGCCGACCTCGGGGCGCGCACCGACGGCAGGGCGCGCATGGAGTACGTCATGGCCGACCGCGCCGGCCGGCTCGTCGCCGCGCCCCCCGCGAGCGTGCGCGTCGTCGACGGCGTACGGCTGGACTACCGCCCGCTGCGGGAGATCGGCGAGGAACACCCGCGCTACCACACCAACCGCGACTTCCTCGGCGTGCTGCGCGCCACCGGCACCGACCAGGGGCGCATCGACGAGGCGGTGGCCGGCTTCCTCGCCGCCCACCGCTGGGAGATCGCGTCATGAGGGCCGAGGCCGACCCGACGGCCGACACCGACCCGACGGCCGACACCGACCCGACGGCCGACACCGACCCTCAGACGCCGCCCGCGCCCGCGCGGCCCACGCCCACGTCCTCACCCGCCGCGCCAGCGCGGCCCACGCCCACGCCCGCCGCGCCCGCGCGGCTCAACGGCGCGCCCCCGGCCACCGGCGCGGCCACCCCCGCCGACCCCGCCGAAGCCGGCCTCCTCCAGCGCGTCCTCAGCACCCTGCTCCGGGAGGACGCCTACGGGCTGCGCGCCCGCGCCCGCGCGCTGCGCCGCCCGGACGGCGACTGGCTGCGCACCCCGCTGCGCGGAGCCGGACACCTGCTGCTGCCGGTCGGGCCCGACGGCTTCCAGGGCGATCTCGCCGTCCGTCGCCCGCTGTTGGAGTACGAGCCGCCGCCCGGCGGCATGGCGCCCACCACCCACACCACGCTCGACGGGGCGCTGGCCCGGCTCAAGCAGGCCGTCGCGCCCGAGGACCACGGCCGCTACGACACCTTCGTCGCCGAGTGCCGCCGGGAGCTGGAGTCGGCGCGGGTGCTGGGCCGGGTGCGCCCCGGGGTGCTCGCCCGGCTGGCCGGCCAGTACGGCGAGCGGCCGGCCGAACAGTGGGCGGGGCCGTCCGGCGCCGTCGCCTACGACACCCTCGCCGCCTTCCGTGGCCACCCGGTCCACCCCACCGGCCGCGCCCGCTCCGGCCTCTCGGCGGAGCAGATCCGCACCCACGCCGCCGAGTTCCACCCCGCCTTCGCGCTGCGCTGGCTCGCCCTGCCGCGCGAGGCCGTCACCGGGGACCCTGCCCAGCTGCCCGCGTGGTGGCCGTCGCCAGGGGCGCTGGGGCTGCCGCCCTTCCTGGACCACAGCCACCTCGCCCTCCCGGTCCACCCGCTGACCGCCGGGCGGGCGCTGGCCGCCGCGCGCCGCGCCTGCGGACCGTACGAGGCCCACCTGGCCGAGCGCCCCTGGCTGGACGTACGGCCGACGCTGTCGATGCGGACGGTCGCCGTCGCCGCCGATCCCACGGTGCACCTCAAACTGCCGCTGGCCACCGCCACCCTGGGCGCACGCAACCGGCGCTCCATCAAGCCCGGCACGCTCACCGACGGGGCGGTGGCGCAGCGGCTGCTGGAGGCGGTGCTCGCCCGCGAACCCCGGCTGGCCGCGACCGTGCTGCTCGCCGACGAGACCACCCACCTCCACGCCGACCAGGAGTTCCTGGCCGCGCTCATACGTCGACAGCCCACCGGACTCGGCCACTGCCAGGTGGTGCCCATAGCCGCGCTGCTGGCCCGCACCCCGAGCGGGGCGCTGGTCGCCGACGCGCTCGCCGACCGCTTCTACGGCGGAGACCTGACCGCGTTCCTCGACGCCTACCTGACCGTCCTGTTCGACGTCCACACCACGCTCTTCGGCTACGGCATCGCGCTGGAGTCGCACCAGCAGAACACCTCCCTGGTGGTGGACGCCCCGGACGGGCGCCCCCGACTGCGGCTGCTGATCAAGGACCACGACGGACCGCGGGTCTTCGCCGTACGACTGGCCGGCGTGCTCGGCGGAGCGGCCGCCGCCGACCTGTGCGGGTTCGACGACCGCAGGATCCTCACCCGCGGCGACGGGCCGGTCGCCGACGTCTTCACCACCATCACCGTGCACCTGTGCGCCGCCGCGCTCGCCTTCGAACTCGCCGCGCTGGGCCGGCTGCCGCTCGACCCGCTGCTGCGGCTGCTGCGTACCCGGCTCGCCGAGGCCGTCCACCGGCTGGACGGCACCGCGCCCGGCGCGCCCGGGGCCGTGCTGCGCGCCAGGGTGCTGGACGCCCGCCGGCTGCCGGTCAAGGCGATGGTCACCGCGGGCACCCTCTACACCAAGGAGCGCTCCCGCGCCGCCGACATCAACAAGCACTACACCAGCGGGCCGAACTACCTGCTGCGTGGACGCCCCCGGTGACCCTCGCCCGCCGGCCGGCGCCGCAGCCCGGCCCGCCGCCACCCGCCACCCGCTCCCCCCGCCGTACCGCACCCGTCGGAGCCGCCGCATGCCCCCGTCCCGAACCGTCGTGGCCCACCCCGACCACGTCGTCGCCCACACCCTCCTCAACTGCCTGCTCCGCGAGGTCTCGACACCCGAGCGCCACACCACCGTCGTCGACGGCCGGCTGCTGCTGCGGCTGCCGCACAGCGACACGGTGCTGCGGGTCGCGCTGCGTCGCACCTCGCTGATCGGCGCGCACCGGTTCAACGGGCCGGTCACCGAGCGGCGCGACGCCGGCTGGGCCGAGCTCGGCTGGCGGGAGCTGGCCGAACGGATCGACCGGGAGCTGCGGCTGCGCACCGGCGCCGCCAACGACGAGTTCCTGGAGCAGGTCGCCGCCAGCCACGCCGGGGTCAGCGCCGCGCTGGACCTGGCGGACCGCCCGGCGGCCGACGACGCGCCCGACGACCCGTATCTGGAGTCGGAGCAGTCGCTGGCCTTCGGACACCGCTTCCACCCCACCCCCAAGGCGCGCACCGGCAGCGCCGGGCAGTGGCGGCGCTTCGCCCCCGAGGCCCGGGCCCGCTTCCCGCTGCACCACCTGGCGGTGCGGCGGGAGCTGGTGCGGGAGGAGACGGCGCGGGCCGGCGCGCTGGCCGCCCTCGATCGGCAGCGGACCGTCCCCGACGGCTACCGACTACTGCCCGCGCACCCCTGGCAGTACGCCATGCTGCGCGACCACCCCGCGCTGCGCGCCGCGCAGGCCCGCGGCGATGTGCTCGACCTCGGCCCCGGCGGCGGCGACTTCGCGCCCACCGCCTCCGTCCGCACCCTCTACGACGGTCGCGACTTCCTCAAGTTCAGCCTCAACGTGCGGATCACCAACTGCCTGCGCAAGAACGCCGACTACGAGCTGTCCGGCGCGGTGGCGCTGACCCGGCTGCTGGAGCCGGTCGCCCACGACCTCGCCGCCCGCTTCGACGGCTGCGAACTGCTGCGCGAACCCGGCTACCGCACGCTCGACCTGGGGGAGCGCTCTCTCACCGAGGGGCTCGGCGTCATCGTGCGGGAGGGGCTGGCCGCCCGGCTGCGCCCCGGCCTCACCGGGCTGCTGGCGGCCGCGGTCGCCGACGAGTACCCGACCGGGCGCGCCCAGGTGTCCCGGCTGCTCGACGGCGCCGGACCCGAGGAGACGCTCGCCTGGTGGGAGGCGTACCTCGCGCTGCTGGTGCCGCCCGTGCTGGCCGCCTACCTCGACCACGGCGTGGTCCTCGAACCGCACCTGCAGAACGTGGTGGTCGGCGTCGACGGTGCCGGGCTGCCGCGCCAGGTGCTCTTCCGCGACCTGGAGGGCACCAAGCTGCTGCCCGACCGGCACGCGGACGTGCTCGCCGCGCTCCCCACCGCCGTGGCCCGCCCGCTCACCTACGACCGCGAGCGCGGCTGGGACCGGGTCGTCTACTGCCTGATCGTCAACCACCTCGCCGAGCTGCTGGCCGCGCTCGCCGACCGGCAGCCGCGGCTGGAGCCCGCGCTGTGGTCCGCGCTGCGCCGGGTGCTGGCCGCCCGCGCCGCCGCCCACGGCCGCCCACCCGCCCTGGCCGCGCTGCTGGCCGGGGCGCCGCTGCCGGCCAAGGCCAATCTCCTCACCCGCTGGGGCCGCAAGGCCGACCGCGACGCCGGATACGTCCGCATCGCCAACCCCCTGGCGGCCGACCTGCTCTCCGAAGCCGCCCGTTCCGCGGCCCCGCGGCCCGCGCCGGCGCTGCTCACCGCCCGATCCGACCCCTGGAGCGCCCAGTGATCACCGAACCGGTCGCCGCCCTCGCCGACACCCTCGCCGACGACTCCCTGCCGGCCTACGTCTACGACCTGACCCGGCTGGCCGAGCACGCCCGGGCCGTACGGGAGGCGCTGCCGCCCTCCGTCGAGCTGTACTACGCGGCCAAGGCCAACGC
Source organism: Streptomyces sp. LX-29 (assembly GCF_029541745.1). Lineage (NCBI taxonomy): Bacteria > Bacillati > Actinomycetota > Actinomycetes > Kitasatosporales > Streptomycetaceae > Streptomyces > Streptomyces sp. LX-29. The sequence goes on from NZ_CP089746.1 coordinate 6,430,883, forward strand.
CGCCCCGCAGATCCTGCGCGCCCTCGCCCCGTACGTCTCCGGCTACGAGGTCTCCTCCGGCGGCGAGCTGTCCCATGTCCACGGTGCCGTGCCGGAGCTCCCGCTGGCCTTCGGCGGCCCCGGCAAGACCGAGGCCGAGCTGCGCCGGGCGCTCGACGTCGGGGTGCACCGCTTCCACGTGGAGAGCGCCTCCGAACTGCGGCTGCTGGCGGAGCTGGCGGCCGATCGCGGACGCGTCGTGGAGGTGCTGCTGCGCGTCAACCTGCCCGCGGGGGAGGGCGAGCTGGGCGGCGCCGCCCTCGCCATGGGAGGCCGGCCCAGCCCGTTCGGACTGGACCCCGACGGGATCGTCGACTGCCTGCCGCTGCTCGCCGAGGCCGCCCCGGCGCTGCGGCTGCGCGGCGTCCACGCCCATCTGGCGAGCGGACTGGACGCCGCCGCCCAACTCGCCGTGGCCGCCCGGATCACCGGCTGGGCGCGGGAGCTGTCCGAGCGGCACGGCCTGGCGCTGACGGAGGTCAACGTCGGCGGCGGCATGGCCGTCGACTACGGCCGGCCCGGGGACCGCTTCGACTGGGCGGCCTACGGCGCCGGTCTGGCCGAACTGTGTGCCGCGCACCCCGAGCTGACCCTGCGGATCGAGCCGGGCCGCGCGCTGACCGCCTACTGCGGCTGGTACGTCACCGACGTGCTGGACCTCAAGCACAGCGGCGGCGAGGCGTTCGCGGTGCTGCGCGGCGGCACCCACCACATGCGGACCCCCGCCGCCAAGCAGCACGACCACCCCTTCACCGTGCTCCCGCGGGAGGCGTGGTCCCGGCCCTGGCCGCGCCCCGAGGCGCACGACGAGCCGGTGACCCTCGCCGGCCAGCTGTGCACCCCCAAGGACGTGCTGGCCGGCCGCATCCCGCTGCCCCGGCTGCGCGCCGGCGACCGGGTGGCCTTCGCCCTGGCCGGCGCGTACGCCTGGAACATCTCGCACCACGACTTCCTGATGCACCCGGCGCCGGGCTTCTACTTCCTCGGCTAGCCCCTCGGGCGGTCCGCCGCACTCGCCCCCTCGGGCCGGTCGCCGGACCCGCCCCCTCGGGCCGGCCCTTCCCGCGTCGGTCCTCACCGCCTGGCCGCCCCGCTCCGGCGGCCGCCCCGAACCCGCCGGGGCGGCCGCCCGCGTCAGGCCGCCGACCTGCATTCCCCCGTGCCGCAGGTCGGCGGCCGCCCTCGGAGCAGACGCTCCACGACGGGCAAGAACGACTTTGCCTCATGGTCCGGGGCTAAACCTTGAAGAAACCTTGTGAGTGTGCAGGCGCGTCCTCCACAGGGTGCGAGAGGATCGCGTTGAGCGAAGCGGGAGGGCGCGCGATGGAGTTCCGGATCCTCGGCCCGGTGGAGGCGTTCGCCGACGGCGGGCAGGTCGGACTCGGCCATGCCAAACAGCGGAGCGTCCTGGCCGTGCTGCTCCTGGAGGCCAACCGCGTGGTCTCCGTCGACCAGCTCATCGACCGGGTGTGGAGCGAGGACCCGCCCGGCGCGGTGCGCAACGTGCTGTACGGCTATGTGGCCCGGCTGCGCGCGGTGTTGCGCACCGGTGGCGCGGAGCGGGCCGGGGTGCGGTTGGCCCGGCGCTCGGGCGGCTACGTCCTGGAGACCGACCCGCAGACCGTCGACGTGCACCGCTTCCGCGCCCTGGTCGCCGAGGCGAGGAGAGCCGGCGGGGACGACACCCGTGCCGCCGCGCTGCTCCGCGAGGCGCTCGGACTGTGGCGCGGAGAGGCCCTGGTGGGCCTCTCCGGCGACTGGCTGGACGCCACCCGCGAACAGCTGGGGGCCGAGCACCTCGCCGCGCTGCTGGCCCGCAACGACGTGGAGCTGCGGCTGGGACACCACGGCGAGCTCCTCGCCGAGCTGCGGGCCCTGGTCACCGCGCACCCCCTGGACGAGCGGGTGGTCCGGCAGTTGATGGTGGCGCTGTACCGCTGCGAGCGGCAGGCCGAGGCGCTGGAGGCGTACGAGCGCACCCGTGAGCGGCTCGCCGAGGGCCTCGGCGTCGACCCCGGGCCCGAGCTGCGCTCGCTGCACCAGCGGATCCTCCGCAACGACCTGGCCCCGGCCGGTGCCGCGGTCGCCCCGGCCCCGGCCGCCGTTCGGCCGCGCGAGCCCGGCGGCACCGCCCGGCTCATCCCCGCCGAACTGCCGCGCATGGTCCCCGGGTTCAGCGGCCGCGCCGCCGATCTGGCCACGCTGGACTCCCTGGCGCGGTGCTACGGGGGCGACGGCCCCGGCACGCTCGACCCGGGAGCGGTGGTGATCTCCGCCATCGCCGGCACCGCGGGCGTCGGCAAGACGGCGCTGGCCGTCCACTGGGGGCACCGGGTGCGCGACCGCTTCCCCGACGGCCAGCTCTACGTCGACCTGCGCGGCTTCGACCGCGACCGGGAGCCGCTCAGCCCCCGTGCCGCGCTGGCGCAGCTGCTCTGCGGCCTCGGGCTGACCTCGCAGGAGATCCCCGCGGACGAGGAGGAGCAGATCCGCCGCTACCGCTCGCTGCTGGTCGACCGTCAGATGCTGATCGTGCTCGACGACGCGGCCAACGCCGAGCAGGTGCGGCCGCTGCTGCCCGGCGGCCGGTCCTGCTTCGTCGTGGTGACCAGCCGCAACCGGTTGCGCGGACTGGTCGCCCGGGACGGCGCCCACCCGCTCAGGCTGGACGTCCTCGCCGTCGGCGAGGCGCACGACCTGCTGACGGCGGTGCTCGGCCGGGCCCGGGTGGCCGCCGAGCCCGACGCGGCGGCCGAGCTGGCGCGGCTGTGCGGCTACCTCCCGCTCGCCCTCCGGGTGGCCGCGGCGCAACTGGTGTGCGAGCCGGACCGGGACATCGCCGATCTGGCCGCCGAGCTCGCCGAGGGCAGCCGGCTCGCGGTGCTCGAGCTGGAGGACGACGAGCCCTCGGCGGTCCGCGCCGCCTTCGAGCTGTCCTACCGCGCGCTCAGCCCCGAGGCCCGGCTGCTGTTCCGCCGGCTCGGGCTGGTGCCCGGGCTGGAGTTCGCCGCGGGCGCCGCGGCCGCCCTGCTGGACGGCACCGAGCGCGAGGCAGCCCGGCTGCTCCGCCACCTGGCCACCGCCCATCTCATCGAGTCCCACGGCGAGGACCGCTACGGCTTCCACGACCTGCTGCGCGAATACGCCTGCGAGCTGTGCGCCGCGGTCGAGCGCGAGGAGGACCTGACCGCGGCCCGGGACCGGCTCTACGCCTGGTACCTCCTCGGCGCCGACGCCGCGGGGGACCTGCTGTACCCGCAGGTCCCCCGGCTGCCGCGACAGGTGCCGGGAGCGGCGGGCTCGGCGGCCCCGGAGGGGACGGCCTCGGCCGGCTCGGCGGCCCCGGAGAGAACGGCCCCGGGCGGTCCGGCGGGTGCGAGGGGGGCGGCCGCCGCGGGATCGCCCCCGGACGCGGCGGAGGACGCCGGCCGGTCCGGCCCGTACTTCGCCCCCGACACCCCCGTGCTCGCCATCCCCCCGGTCCGCGACCCCGTCGTCTTCGCCGACGAACGGGAGGCGATCGAATGGCTGGCGGGGGAGCGTTCCCATCTGCTCGCCGTCGCGGAACGGGCGGCCAAGGAGGGCCCGCACGCGGTCTCCTGGCACCTGGCGGACTCCCTCTTCGCCTACTTCTGGCTGAGCCTGCCCCGCGACTCCTGGCAGGCCATCTCCCAGGCCGCGATGGACGCGGCGGCGTCCGTCGGGGACCGCAGGGGGGAGGCCGCCATGTGCAGCAACGTCGGGGTCGCGCTGCGGGAGGTGGGCCAGGTCGGCGCCGCCGCCTCCTACCTGCGTCGCGCGCTGGAGCTGCACCGCGCGATCGGCTGGCCCATCGGCGAGGCGCGGGCGCTGGCCGGCCTGGGGCACGTGGCCTGGGAACAGGCCCGGCTCGACGACGCCCTGGCCCACCACTCGCAGGCCGTGGGGATGCTGCGCGAGCACGGCCAGTGGGGCGGCGAGGCGCTGGCGCTGGTCGGTGTCGGCCTGATCCACCGCGACATGGGCCGGCTCGACCTGGCCATCGAGCACCTGGAGACGGCGCTCCAGATCAGCCGGGACTGCGGGGTGCGCTACGAGACCAACCACCTGGACACCCTCGGCATCGCCTACTGGGAGGCGGGTCGGCTCCGGGAGGCGCTCAAGGTGCTGGACGAGGCGCTGGCCGTCAACGACGCGGTCGGCTACCACAACGGGCGCGCGGTGGCGCTGGTGTTCCGGGGACGGGTGCACGTCGAGCTCGGGCGGCACGACGAGGGACGGGCGCAGGGCGAGCGCGCGCTGCGGCTGGCCCTGGACACCGGGCACCGCAGGATCCAGGCCGACGCCCTCAACACCATCGGCGAGGCCCATCGCGGCCTGGGGCGCGCCGACCTCGCCGCGGCGGCCCACGCCCGTGCCCTCGCCGCCGCGCGCGCGGCGCAGAACCTGCGCGCGGTCGCGGACAGCGTGCTCGCGCTCGCCGTCACCGGACGGCTGCTGCGCCGCTACGACGAGGCCGAGACCCGGGTACGCGAAGCCCTGGCCATGGCCCGCCGCAGCGGCTTCCGGGTCGTCGAGGGCCAGGCGCTCACCGAGAGCGCCGAGCTGCACGCCGCCCTCGGTGAGCACGAACGCGCCCGCGCCGCCGCCGAGGAGGCGCTCACCGTCCACCGCGAGACCGGTCACCTCCTCGGCGAGGCCCGTACCCTGGCGGCCCTCAGCCGCGCGCTCCGCGCCCTCGGCGACTCCCCGGAGGCGGATTCCGCCTGGCGGCGGGCCCGCCGGATCGTGGCCGAGACGGGCGCCCGGCAGCTCGACGCCTGAGAGCCCCGAAGGGGGAACTTCCCGGCTCCGTCGCGCGTTGCGGCGGACGACCTGTTCGTTTGATATGTGACACGACGGTGGCGCCGTCGTCGGGAGAAGTGAGCAACCCATGGCCATGGTGGGCCTGTTCTGGATCGTCGAGGGCGACGTGTACGTGGGCGCGAAGCCGTCCGGTCTGGCTCCCGGGGTGCGCCTGACCCCCGAGGGCGTGGTGGCCCTCGGCGACGGACAGGACGGCCTCTACCTGTGGGAGGACGTGAACGCCCTGACGGTGGACGGCGTCCCCGTGAAGTCCCTGAAGCGGCAGGCCGGCGCGGTCAAGGACCTGGTCCTGGGCACGGTGATGAGCCTGACGCTGTCCGTGGACATGGGGGGCGAGGCCCCGCCGTTGATGACGGTGTCCGTGGGAACACCCGACGGCGACCACGAGTTGGCCGCCTACGTGGCCGCGGCCAACGGCTACTCCCCGACGGAGGTCGACCTGTCCCGCGCCCTCCTGGCCCGCCTCACGGAGGGCGCCGCGACGATGGCGACGACGCTGGCGGCGATGTCGGAGTGGGGCCGCGCCTGGGAGGGAGGCACGCCCCGGGCGGCGGAGCGGGAGGCGCTGTTGCGGGAGTGGGTGGGCTAGCGTCCCCGATCGCGCCCTGCTGGACCAACGGTCCTCGGACCGGGGCCCCGGGCGCGCGGGGCGGCGCACACCGCGGCCCGGGGCGGGAGACGCGGGTTCCAGGGGAGCGGGGCCGGCGGGCCCCTCGTCAGCCCGCCAGCTCCCGTACGTACCGCCACTCGGTGGCCGCGAGCTGGTAGCCGAACCACCGGTTGATGGCGAGCATGGGCGCGTTCTCACCGTCGTTGCCGGTGAAGGCGAGCGCACAGCCGGCGGCGCGGGCGCGGCGGAGGGAGTCGTGCTTGGCCAGCTTGGCGAGCCCGCGGCCCCGGAAGGCGCGCAGGGTGCCGGTCATGCCGGACCAGTAGCGGCCGTGGCCGTCGGTGTGGGCGACGCTGTAGGCGGCGACGGCGCCGTCGACCAGGGCGACGGAGGTCAGTTCGCGGTCGAGGGCGGGGTGTTCCCAGGTGTGGGCGAGCCACTGCGCGTAGGGGACCGGTCGTTCGGACACGTCGCCCGGCTCGTCGGCGGTGCAGGCGATGTCCGCCTCGTACAGCGGCCGCGGGTCGGCGGCGAAGTCGGCCGCGGTGCGCAGCTCGACGCCCGGGGCCCCGGCCGCCTCCGGAAGCGGGGGCAGCGGCGTTCGGGCCAGGTCGAGGCGTTGGACGCGGGAGGAGCGGCCGCGCGCGTAGCCGCGGCGCTCGGCGAAGGTGACCGCGTGGCGCTCGTCCAGCGTCCAGACGAAGACCTTCGCGGCGCCGAGCCCGGCCAGGTACTCCTCGGCGGCGGTCACCAGCGCCGAGCCCGCGCCGCGGCCGCGCTCCTCGGCGTGCACGGTGGTGTCGGCGTAGGCCAGCCCCGGCTCCTCGCTGTCGGAGTAGAGCCCGGTCTCGGTCGATCCGACCACGCGCCCGTCCCGCTCGACCACCAGCAGCCGGTGGTGCCGCGCCGCGGGCGCACGGGCCACCTCCCAGGCGATCGTCCGCGCGGTGGTCACCAGATAGGGGAAGGCGGAGCGTCGCGCCGCGGCGACGGACTCGGCGTCCGAGGGGCGGAATTCACGCACGTTCAGCGTCATGGAGCCGCAGGCTACGCGCAGTTCGGGGCGGCGGCGCGGGATTTTCGAGGGGCCCGGTGATGGCCGGAAGATTTCGATTGCCCCAGGCTATAGATGCTGTATGCACGTAAATGCGCGTACGGTGATCGCCGCGGCTCGTCGCCGGGCGCGACGAGCCCACGGGACCCCTGTCCACCGGAGCTGAGGAGGGCCGCGACATGTGCGGAATCACCGGATGGATCGCCTACGAACAGGACCTGAGCCGCGAACGCGGCACCCTCGACGCGATGACCGCCACCATGACCTGCCGCGGCCCGGACGCGGGCGGCGTCTGGCTGGACACCCATGCCGCCCTCGGCCACCGTCGGCTGGCGGTGATAGACATCGAGGGCGGCGCCCAGCCGATGACCGTCGCCCGCGGCGGCGAGACGGCGCTCGTCATCACCTACAGCGGCGAGGTCTACAACCACCGCGAACTGCGAGCCGAACTCGAGTCGCGCGGCCACGTCTTCCGCACCCGCAGCGACACCGAGGTGGTGCTCCACGCCTACCTGGAGTGGGGCGCGGACTTCACCAGCCGGCTCAACGGCATGTACGCCTTCGCGCTGTGGGACCCACGCGAGGAGGAACTCCTCCTGGTCCGCGACCGCATGGGCATCAAGCCGCTCTACTACCACCCGACGGCGGACGGCGTGCTCTTCGGCTCCGAGCCCAAGGCGCTCCTCGCCCACCCGGCCGTGCGCCCCGCCGTCGACACCGAGGGCCTCGCCGAGCTCCTCGCCTTCACCAAGACCCCCGGCCACGCCGTCTACAAGGGCATGTACGAGGTGCGGCCCGGGCACACCGTGCGGGTCCGCCGCCAGGGCCTGACCGTCCACCGCTACTGGGCCCTGGAGGCCGCGGACCACACCGACGACCTCGACACCACCGTGCGCCGGGTGCGCGAACTGCTCGACGACATCGTCGCCCGCCAACTGATCGCGGACGTCCCGCTGTGCACCCTGCTCTCGGGCGGCCTGGACTCCTCGGCCATCACCGCGCTCGCCGCCGGCCGGCTGGCCGCCGAGGGGCGCGGACCGGTGCGCTCCTTCTCCGTGGACTTCCTCGGCCACGCCGAGCACTTCCGCCCGGACGACCTCCGCGCCACCCCCGACGGGCCCTACGCCCACGCCCTCGCCGAGCATGTGCGCTCCGACCACCGCGACATCGTGCTGGACACCACCACCCTGCTGGACCCCGACCACCGCGCCGCCGTCCTCTCCTCCCGCGACCTCCCGGTCGGCTTCGGCGACGGCGACACCTCCCTCTACCTGCTCTTCAAGGCCATTCGCGAACAGTCGACCGTCGCCCTGTCCGGCGAGTCCGCCGACGAGGTCTTCGGCGGCTACCGCTCCTTCCACGACCCCAAGACCGTGTGGGCCGACACCTTCCCCTGGATCGCCGACGGCGTGGACGCCGCCTTCGCCGGCGGCGGCGGAACCCGACAGGCGCTCCTGGACCGCGGGCTGCTGGCCAAGCTCGACCTCACCGGCTACCGGGACGACCGCTACCGCGAGGCGCTCGCCGAGGTGCCCCACCGCGCGGGCGAGACCCGCCTGGAACGGCGCATGCGGGAGATCTGCTACCTCCACCTGACCCGCTTCGTCCAGGTGCTGCTGGACCGCAAGGACCGCGCCAGCATGGCCGTCGGGCTGGAGGTGCGGGTGCCGTTCTGCGACCACCGGCTGGTCGGTTACGTCTTCAACACGCCCTGGGCGATGAAGACCTTCGACGGCCGCGAGAAGTCGCTGCTGCGGGCCGCCACCCGCGATGTGCTGCCGGCGGCCGTCGCCGACCGGGTCAAGAGCCCCTACCCGTCCACCCAGGACCCGCGCTACGCGCTCGCCCTGCGCGACGAGCTGCGACGACTGCTCGCCGACCCGGACGCGCCGGTGCGCCCGCTGCTCGACGCCGGGGCGCTCGCCGAGGCCCAGGCGGATCCCACCGGCGGCGGCTTCCGGGCCGGCACCGAACTCGTCCTCGCCCTCGACGCCTGGCTGCGTCAGTACCGGACCGCGCTCGAGCTATAGCAGACAATGGGTGCGACAAAGTCGTCTCACCCTGGGAGTCCCACCGTGGCCCTACGGATCTCCGTCGACCCCGAGTCCGCGACCGCCCCGTTCGAGCAGCTCCGCGCGCAGATCGCCGAGCAGGCACGGGCCGGCGTCCTCCCCGTGGGCTACAAGCTCCCGACCGTACGCGGCTTCGCCGAGGAACTCGGCCTCGCCGCGAACACCGTCGCCAAGGCGTACCGCGCCCTGGAGGCGGACGGCGTCATCGAGACCCGCGGCCGCAACGGCACCTTCGTGGCGGCCGCGGGCGACGCCGCCCGGCGCGAGGCCGCCGCCGCGGCCGCCGGCTACGCCCAGCGGGCCCGGCGGCTCGGCCTGGACCGAGCCGCCGCGCAAGCCGCCGTCGAGGACGCCCTGCGAGCCGCCTACGGAGAGGAGTGAATACGCCCATCGGGCTACCATCCTGAACCCATGACTGCCATGAACCCCCTGACCAGCAGCAGGAAAGCGCTCGTACGACGGCCCAGCCCGCGGCTGGCCGAAGGGCTCGTCACCCACATCGACCGCAAGCCGGTCGACGCCGCCCTGGCGCTGCGCCAGTGGGAGGAGTACGTCGCCACCCTCGGCGCCCACGGCTGGGAGACGGTCGAGGTGCCCGCGGCCGACGACTGCCCGGACGGCGTCTTCATCGAGGACACCATGGTCGTCTACCGGAACGTGGCGCTCATCGCCCGGCCCGGCGCCGACTCCCGACGCCCGGAGACCGAGGCCGCCGAGGCGACCGTGGCCGCGCTGGGCTGCTCCCTCAACCGCGTCCGCGAGCCGGGCACCCTCGACGGCGGTGACGTCCTCAAGATCGGGGACACCCTCTACGTCGGCCGCGGCGGCCGCACCGACGGCGAGGGCGTGCGGCAGCTCCGCGCCGTCTTCGAACCGCTGGGCGCCCGCGTGGTCGCCGTCCCGGTCAGCAGGGTGCTGCATCTGAAGTCCGCGGTCACCGCGCTGCCGGACGGCACCGTCATCGGCTACCCGCCGCTGGTCGACGACCCGCGGGCCTTCCCCCGCTTCCTCTCCGTGCCCGAGGAGTCCGGCTCCCATGTGGTGCTGCTGGGCGGCGGCCGGCTGCTGATGGCCGCCAGCGCCCCGCGCAGCGCCGAGCTCTTCGCGGACCTCGGTTACACGCCGGTGCCCGTGGACATCAGCGAGTTCGAGAAGATGGAAGGCTGCGTGACCTGCCTGTCCGTGCGGCTCCGCGGCCTGTACGCCTGAGCGCTCCGCGGGAGGCGCCGCGAGGGGCCTGCGAGGGGCCGTCGTTCGCCCGCGGGCCCGTCGCGGCTGCTCGCGCGGTCCCGCACGCCCGGGGTCCAGACCCGTAGGCCGCGGCTCAGACCCGTACGCCCGCGGTCTCCAGGCTCGTACGCCCGGCGCCCACCGGCAGTCGGGCGCGCGTCACAGATACAGCCCCGCGTCCGCCCCGGGCGCGGGGCCCGGCACCGAGGCCGGCCCGGTGCCCCGGCGCAGCGCGAACAGCTCGGCCAGCGTCGCCCCGTCCCGCCCGACGCCCTCCTCGGTGCCCAGCCAGCCCACCGCCTCCGCGCGGGTCAGCCGGCCCACCTCGATTCGCGCCAGGCAGCGGCCCGGCCGCACCACCGCCGGGTGCAGCCGCTCCAGGTCCTCGTTGGTGGTCACCCCCACCAGCACCTTCCGGCCCTGCCCGAGCAGCCCGTCCGTCAGGTTCAGCAGCCGGGACAGCGCCTGGCCCGCCAGATGCCGGGCGTCGCCGCGCATCAGCTCGTCGCAGTCCTCCAGCAGCAACAGCCGCCAGCGCCCGCCGCCGCCCGGCCCGTCCTCCTCGCCGATGGCGATGTCCATCAGATAGCCCAGGTCGCTGAAGAGCCGCTCCGGGTCCAGCACGCAGTCCACCTGGCACCAGTCCTGCCAGGAGCGGGCCAGCGTGCGCAGCGCCGAGGTCTTGCCGGTCCCCGGCGGGCCGTGCAGCAGCAACAGCCGCCCGGCGATGTCGCCGGGGGACACCTTCATCACCCCGTCCAGCGCCTCCGCCACGGGCGCCGTGTAGTTGCCGCGGATCTCCTGCCAGGTGCCGGCCGAGATGCGGCGGGTGGTGCGGTGCGGCAGCCCGCGTCGCGGCGAGAAGTACCAGAAGCCCATCGTCACATCGTCCGGCTGCGGCTCCGGCTCGTCCTCCGCGCCCTCCACCGCCTCGCCCAGCACCCGCTCGGCGAGCTCCGCCGCCACCGCCGTCACCGTGACATCGGCGCCCTGGTTCCAGCGCGACACCAGCAGCGTCCAGCCCTCGCCCTCCGCCAGCGTCGCGCTGCGGTCCTCGTCGCGGACCGAGCGCAGCACGGTGGCACCCCGGGGCAGCAGCGTGGCGCCCGATCTGACCCGGTCGATGGAGCGGCTGTGGGCGTACGGCTGCTCGCCGGTGGCGAACCGCCCGAGGAACAGGGCGTCGACGACGTCCGAAGGCGAGTCGTTGTCGTCGATGTTCAGCCGGATCGGCAGGGCCTTCTCGGCCTCGGAAGGGGCGCGCATGCAGCCATGATCTGCCAACTGCCGCTCTCGCGTACATGTTTTTACGGGGGTACGTGGTGCGAAGCCCCCGGAAATACGGGCGATCACGGATACTCTTACGCGTTGTGGGACGACACGGTGGGGGACATTCGATGTTGTTCAGAGCAGGACGGTGGCGGCTCACCACACTGCTCGGCGCGGTCGTGGTCGCTCTGGCCCTGCTGCTCACCACGTGCGCGGGCTGGCCGGGCGGCGACGCCAAGGGGACCACGGCCGAAGCCCCGGCGCCCACGGGCCCGACCACGGACCCGCCGGTGCCCCCCGGGCCCTCGCCGCGATCACCCGGCGGCCCGGCCAGCCCGGAGCTGGGCTGGGGGTTCACCCACACCCAGTACAGCGCCGACCAGGGCGCGTCGGACGCCAGACGTCGGGCCGACACCCTGCTCTCCGCCCAGCCCATGCCGCAGAACCAGCACATCATGGGCTGGGGCGCCGACAACCCCGAGCCCTCCCCGGACCGTTACGACTTCCGGGAGCTGGACCGGCGCGTCGCCCTGATGCGAGCCACCGACGCCACCCCGGTGCTCACCCTGTGCTGCGCCCCCGACTGGATGAAGGGCGGGCAGGCGGGCCGCACCGACTGGTCGCAGCGGGCGCTGGAGACCGCCCCCGACCCGGAGCACTACGCCGACTTCGCGCAGCTCGCCGGCGAGATCGCCCACCGCTACCCGGACGTTCGGCACTTCATCGTGTGGAACGAGTTCAAGGGCTTCTACGACGACGAGAAGCGGCGCTGGAACTACGAGGGGTACACCGAGCTGTACAACCTCGTCTACGCGGAGCTGAAGAAGGCGAACCGGGACAACCTCGTCGGCGGCCCCTACGTGGTCGCCGACAGCGACCCACCCGACGAGGAGGGCGGCTCCGACGAGGTCCGCGGCCTGTGGGGCGCGCTCGACCAGCGCTCCGCCGACGCCATCCGCTACTGGAACGAACACAAGACGGGCGCGGACTTCGTCGTCGTCGACGGCTCCAGCTACACCCGCGAGGACGACGAGCTGATCCCCGACGAGTTCGCCGCCACCGAGAAGTTCGCCTCCGTCACCCGCTGGCTGAGCCGCACCACCGGGCTGCCGGTGTGGTGGGCCGAGTGGTACGTCGAGCCGCCCGCCGACGACGGCAGCGGACGCGTGGGCGGCCGGGACGGCTGGAGCGAGCGGCACCGCACCGCGGTACAGGCCACCGCCATGATGCGGCTGGCCGGCGGCGGCGCGGCCACCGCCTTCTACTGGAACCCGCAGGAGACCGGCTCCGACTGCCCCGGATGCCTGTGGAACAGCACCGAACTGCGCGACGGCGGCGAGCAGTTGCCGATGATGGGGCTGCTGCGGCGGTTCGCCCGCGCGTTCCCGCCCGGTACCGACTTCCGCCCCGTCACGGTCACCACCGGGGACGCCGCCCGCATCGAGGTCCTCGCCGACGACGCCGTCGTCCTGGTCGTCAACACCGAGGACCGCCGGGTCGGCGCGACGGTCGACGGGCAGGAGCTGGACCTCTCCCCGTACGAGGTGCGCTGGCTGAGCCGGTGAGGGGAGGGGAGGGCCGTGGGTGGGTGCGGGTCGGTGGGTGGGGCGGGTCCGGTCCGGGGCGCCTTCGGGGCAGCATGATTTACGGGCCTTACCCGTACCGCGAGGGGTCTCCCTCTTTGCCCACACATCACGCGTCAGCGCCCCGAAGACACCCCTCCCCGTCCCCTTCCGCCGTCAGCAGCCCGGCCCCCGCGCGGTCGACCGTCGGCAGTCGCTTACAGCGCCCGGAGGCGAACCGAGCCCTGAGACTCACGACAGCGTGATGAACCTTTGTGCCAGCGACGCCAGTAGCAGCGCCAGCAGGGGCAGCGCGAACCAGTACAGGCCCTGCAGCCAGCGGAGCTGGCGCACGCTGGGGGGGAGGGCCACGCGCAGCACCTCACGGGCCGTCAGCAGGACGCACAGGGCCAGTGCGGCGAGCGCGGCCGCCACCGACCAGGGGGTCCAGGTGATCAGCGGGCCGGCGGGACCCGGGTCGGCGCGCTCCACGGGGCCGCGGGGCGGGTTCCGCAGCTCGTACACCGCGGCGTCGTCGTTGGCCAGCACTCGGCGCAGCTCGGACCGCCCGTCCAGGGTTCGTCGCAGCCGCTCCATCCAGTCGGTGGCGTAGCCCGAGTCGAACTCCAGGTAGACCGACTGGCCGCGGTTCACCATCAGATACGACCGCGGGCCCGCCTCGCGCAGCGCCTCCACCAGCGGATCGACCCGTCCGGGGTCGCGCGGGGCGAGGGTGGGCACATAGCCGACCTTCTCCATGTCGCGCGCGCCCCAGGGCATCGCCGGGGTGACGTTGACGGCCGGGTCGTCGCTCATCCACAGCACCCGCGCGGTCGGCTCGTCGTGCGCGTAGACGTACTCCATCGCCGCGACCTCGCCGGGCCGCACCCGCTCGAAAGGCTCGTTGCCCCACCGCGCCACCAGGAAGCCGCCGAACAGCACCAGGCCCGCCAGCAGCGCGCACAGCGGGCCGGTGCCCCGGCGCGTCGCGGCCGTGCGGGGGAACAGCGCCAGGGCCCCCAGGGCGCAGGCGCCCGGGAGGGCGAACATGAAGACCCGCAGCGCCATCTCGCCGCCGTAGGACTGCATGCCGAAACCCAGGAACGGCACGAAGGTCAGCACGAGGAGCGACCGCTCCGTGAAGCCCGCGGCGCGCCGCCGCAGCAGGCCGAGGCAGGCGAAGGCGAGCACCCCGCCGGCCAGCGCGACCCGCGTGTACAGCACCAGCTTGTGGGTCTCGCTGCCACCTTCGATCCGGCCGGAGACGGAGGAGGACACATTGCCGCCGACCCCGCCGACCCCGCCGAACAGTTCGTCGAAGTGGCCCGACCAGTACGGCTCGGCGAACAGCCCCACCCAGGCCACCACCAGCACCCCGCACAGCAAGGGCAGCCCGCGCAGCGTGGAGCGGCGCAGCAGGACCAGGGCGGTCGCCACGCCCAGCATCACGAACGGGGTCAGCTGGTGCGCCGCCACCGACGCCGTGAACAGCGCCAGCAGCAGCGCCAGCAGCGCCACCCGCTGGCCGCGCGTGGACTCGCCGACCTCCGCCTCGCCAGGCCGCCGCTTGCCGGGCAGCTCCCGCGGCTCCCGGAACCAGACCAGCAGCACGGCGACGAAGACCAGGTAGAAGAGGTAGGTGAAGCCCTGCGGGGAGAAGTAGTCCTGGCCCACCCAGGCGCACAGCGCGAACAGCCACACCGCCGTCCACTTGGCCCGCCAGCTCGCCCGCACGGCTCGCATCAGCAGCATCAGCGGCGCCAGGTAGAGCAGTTGGATGAGCGTCGGCCACCAGCGCAGCACCTCGCCGACGTCCTCGATCCCGCACGCCTGGGCCACGAACTGCGCCGCCGCGAAGAATCCCGGCCAGCTCCAACGCGCGTCCAGGTCCGGCACCGCGTCGCCGGTGCGCGCGATGTAGTCCATGAAACCGACGTGTTGCCAGGCGGTCGCGAACCGCGGCTCGGCCTCCAGCACGGCGGGTACGGCGTGCAGCGAGAGGACGGTGGCCAGCAGCGTCACCGTCAGCAGGGCCGGGCGCGGCCGGTCCAGCCACAGCGCGGACACGAAGGCCAGCACCAGCAGCCCGGCCCCGAGCAGCGTCGCCGCGGGCAGGACGGAGACCAGCCCCAGTCCGCCCATGGCGTCCAGCGCGCTCTCCCGCAGCCGCAGCAGCGGCAGCCAGTACAGCGTCAGCGCCGCGACCAGCAGCAGCCAGATCCCGGTCTCGGGCCAGCGGGCGGGGCGGGCGCCGGGCGGCCGGACGTCGGGCTCGTCGGGCCGCCGCTCGGGCGCCTCCCCCTCGGCCGGCTCGGGCCGGCGCCGCCCGGCCTCGGCGGCCGTGGACGGCCCCGGCTCGCGCTCGCGGCGGTCGGCCGCGGTGCGCCGCCCCTCGGTGAGGGGCGGGCCGTCCGGGGCGCTCCGGAAGTGGCCGTTGGCCGGCGGCACGCCGTCCGTGCGGGGCAGTCCGGGCGGCACCGAGGACTCGCCGCTCGGCGCGGACCGGCCGTCGGCCGGCGCGGAGAGCTCCCGCGGGGGCCCCGTCCGCTCGATCGGCGGCGGGCCGCCGTACGGGTCGGGCCGCCGCTCGGGGTGGTCGAAGTCGGCCCGCACGCCCAGCGGCAGGGTGTCGGAGTCCAGCGCCGCGCGGAGCGCCCAGCGGGTGCCGAAGCGCTGTTCGGCGCGGCCGCGCAGCGGCGAGCGGAGCGCGGCCCCGCGGTCGCCGTACACCGCCAGGTCCGCCAGGTCCCCGTCCGGCGCGGTGGCCGCCCCCCGCACCTTCGCGGCCCGGGACGACGGGCGCGCCGAGCCCTGGGCCGCGGTACCCGAGGGCGCCCCGACCGGCGTACGGGACGGCGTGGCGGACGCGGCGCCACCGCCCTCGGCGAGCATGCGACGCAGCCGGACCGCCGCGATCGCGGCGATCACCGTCAGGCTGCTCACCTCCGCGACACCGGCGCCGGTGAGCCCCATCCGCGGCAGCAGCAGCAGCGTCAGCCCCAGCACCAGCACGCACAGCAGGCCCTGGAGATAGGCCAGCCCGGAGGTGCGGCTGTGCGCCCGGAGCACCGCGAAGTACACCTCGATGACCACCCGCAGCAGGGCGCCCACCGCCAGCCAGCGCAGCAGCCAGGTGGCCTCCTCGGCGTAGCCCGCCCCGAACACCCCCAGGATCTGCGGGGCGAAGACGAACAGGACCACGCAGGCCGGGACCATGATCCGGGCCATCCGACGGAGCGCCGCCTTACAGTTCTCCGCCAGCCGGGCCGGGTCGTGCGAACCCTCCACGGTCAGTGAGGCGCCCATGTTGATGGCGAGCAGATTGGTGGTGCCGCCGATGGTGGTGGTGATGTAGAAGTACGCGTTGTCGGTGGAGCTGACCTGCGAGGCGACGATGACCGGCACCAGGTAGACCGCGGCCAGCGAGAAGAGCGACCCCGTGTAGTCACCGGCCAGGAAGCGGCCCATCTCGCGCGCGGTGGCGGGCCTGGCCTTGCCCTCGGTCGCCGCGACGTGGCGCGGCACCAGCCGCCGGAAGACCAGCCAGCCCAGCGGCAGCACGGAGACCCCGATGGCCGCCACCCAGGAGACGAAGACCCCCACGGTCGGGATCGCCGCGGCCAGCCCGACCAGCAGCACCAGTTTCACCGCCGAGAAGACGGTGTTCCCCACCGGCACCCAGAAGGCGCTGCGCAGTCCGGTCAGCACCCCGTCCTGGAGGGTGAGCAGCGACCAGGCGACCACGGCCACGAGGAAGAACGCGCCGTGCAGCGGCCCGTGCAGAAAGCGGTAGGAGGGCCCCCACATGTCGAGGGTCAACAGGAAGACCGCCGCCGCGCAGGTGACGACCAGCGAACTGGCGGCGTAGGTGCGGAACACCAGCCGGCCCGTCGCGCGTCCGGCCACCGGGATGAAGCGGGCCAGCGCCCCGGTCAGGGTGACCGCCGTCAGCCCGGCCAGGAACTTCATCGCGGCGATGGCCGCCGAGCCCTGGCCGACCGCGGACTCCTCGTAGTACCGGGCCGCGGCCAGCCAGTAGCCCAGTCCCAGGACCGCGGAGATGCCCGTGTTGAGCATCAGCGCGTAGGCGTTGCGGAACAGGGGGTCCCGCCCGCCCCGCGCCGTGGCCGGCTTGTCGGCCGTCCGCTCCTCGGTCCGGGTGGTCGTGTCGGACACAGGCTCAGTGCACCTTCCGTAGGACTTGGCGTGATCGGCGGATCAGGGCGTAGCTCTTGGTCAGCGCCCGGTCCTTGGCGAAGGTGCGGCCGATCGCGCGGCCCTCGACGAGCCGCTCGAACTCCTCGATCCGGGTGCTGCGCCGCACGGTGACCCGGCGCAGTGCGTAGGGTCCCTGGTGCGGTGCGGCGAGCGCGTTGCCCACCGCGAGGGATATCTGGAAGCCGGCGGAGCGCACCGCCTGCCGCACCCGGCGGCTCGAGTAGCCGTAGGGATAGGCGAACGACCCCGGTGGGCCGCCGAGCTCCTTGGTGAGGATCTCCCGGCAGCGCACCAGCTCGAACCAGAGCCGCTCGGCCGGCAACTGGTCCAGTTGCGGATGGGTGTGGCTGTGCCCGCCGATCTCCACCCCGGCGCCGGCGAGCTCGCGCACCTGCTCCCAGCAGAGCATGAGGTCGAGCGCGCCCCCCGTCTCGTACGGCCCGCGCAGCCAGCCGGTGGCGATGAACAGGGTGGCCGGGAAGGAGTACCGGTCCAGGACGGGGAGGGCGTGCCGGTGCACGCCCTCGTAGCCGTCGTCGAAGGTGATCAGGACCGGGCGGGGTGGCAGCGGCGGGCCGCCGCGCCAGGCCACCCCGAGCCGCTCACAGGTGACCGGGGTGTACCCGCGCTCGTCGAGCAGGGCCATCTGCTCGGCGAACGCGCCCGGCGCGACGGACAGGCCGTGTGTGGCTCGGGCGGGGGAGTGGGCCACGGCGTGGTACATCAGTATCGGCACCGCGGCTGTGATCACGCCGCGCCTCCGTCGCCGCCGCGTCGCCACTCCGGCCGATCCGTGGGAGTCGGCCGTGGGCCCTGCCGTGGCGCCCCCTCCGGGCCGTCCGGTGGCCGCGGACGGCCGCGCGGGTGCCGGACGCGCGCCTCGGCCCCCCGCGGCCCGGCGTACCGCCGGCCACCGCTCACCAGCGTGAGCCCGGCCCGGCCCCCGCTTGGTCTGGTTTCGCTCGTGTGCGCGTGCGCAGGTCTCATGCCGCCCCCTCACGCGCCGCCGTGCCGGCCGGCGGCCCGGTCGTGATCCCGGCCGGGGCGCCGCCCGGGACGGCGGCGATGGTGAAACGGGCTCCGCCTCCCCTGCGGGCCCGTACGCTGCCGACCACATACCCGCCCGTGGCGGCCGCGATTCCTGTCACGATCGCCCCGGCGCGGCCCGCCCCGCCGGGTCGGCCCAGCAGCGCGTCGCGCAGCCCGCGCACCACCCCGGCGGGCAGCACCCGGGTGGTGTAGCGGCGTTCGCTGGCCAGCCCCTGCCGAGCTCCGACGCTGTGCGCCACCAGGGCCTTGGACAGCCCCTCGGCGTAGGAGCGGCTGCGGAGGTAGCCGAATCGCTCCCGCGCGGAGGGCACCTTGTGGTGGATGACCGCGCGGTCGTCGATCAGCAGGACGGCCTCCGGTCGGGCGCGGGAGAGTCGGATGCACAGCTCCGTCTCCTCGCAGCCCAGCGGGCGTTTGTCGCCGTCGCGTCCGATGCCGGTCGCGAAGCCGCCGGCCGCCTCGAACGCCTCGCGGCGGAACGAGGCGTTGCCGCCGAAGACGTTGCGCACCCGCACCCGGCCCGGGGGCAGCCCGCGGTAGGTGCAGCCCACCACCCAGTCGAACTCCTCGGGGAACCAGGCAGGCCGGCGGCCGGACGCCCACACCGGGAGCGTCCTGCCGCCGACCGCCATCACCCGTGGGTCGGCGTACGCCTCGGCGAAGTGTCGCAGCCAGTCCCGCTCGGCGACCGCGTCGTCGTCGAGGAACGCGATCACCTCGCCGGTGGCCGCCGCGATGCCGGTGTTCCGGCCCGCGGACAGCCCGCGCGGGCCGGCGTTCTCCAGCACCCGCACCCCGGCCGCACCGGACCCGCCCTCGGGGGCGAACCGCGTGGCGAGGCGGCGCAGCAGCGCGGGGTTGTGGTCGACGACCAGGAGCGTCTCGTGGGCGGTCAGCGACTGGTCGCCCACCGAGGCCACCGCGGCGAGGATGTCCTCCCAGCGGTCCTCGGTATAGACGCAGATCACCACGGAGATCCGCGGCGTCCGCTCGGGGACGGTGCTCAAGACACCTCCCCGCGGCGAGGCGCGAGGGCCGCGACGGGCGGCCGGCGGCGCGGCCGGCGCACCCCGCGCTCGTTCAGGATCACCTTGAGCACCCGCAGCCCGTCGCGCACCGCGCGCAGATTGCTGACGCCGTGGATGCGCTCGTACTCGTGGCTGGGGATCTCCTGCACCCGCAGACCCGCCTTGACGACCCGGATGTTCATCAGGGTCTCCACCTCGAACCCGGCGCAGTCCAGGGCGATCTCGTCCAGGCAGCGGCGCCAGAAGGCGTTGTATCCGTAGCACAGGTCGGTGTAGCGGGCGCCGAACTTGCGGTTGACGAAGGCGGTCAGCGCCCGGTTGCCGAGCTTGCGGATCGCCGTCATGTCATCGGTGCCGCCGCCGTTGGCGAAGCGCGACCCCTTGGCGAAGTCGGCGCCGGAGACCAGCGCCGAGACATAGCTGACGATCTCGCCACCGTCTGCCGAGCCGTCCGCGTCGATCATCACCACGATGTCCCCGGTGCAGGCCGCGAAGCCGGTGATGAGGGCGTCGCCCTTGCCCCTGCCGCGTTGCCGCACCACGGTGATGTCCGGCCACAGCTCCCGGGCCACCTTGACCGTGTCGTCGGTGGAATTCCCGTCCACGAGCACGACCTCGTGAATCCAGTCGGGCAGGGTCTTGAACACATACGGAAGATTCTGCGCCTCGTTCATCGCCGGAATGACGATACTGACCGGCGGCGCGATGGCGAGATGAGAGGAGACCGGGCGATAGGCGGCGCTCTGCTGATCGTTTTCCGGTGTTTTCGGCGCCGAGTGCCTATTCGACTGGCGCGGCGGATGCACGAAGGAGCTCATGAGTCTGTTTCCCTCTCGTCCGGTGGAACCGCCCGCCTAGGCGGATCCGTTGGTGTGTCCGGTTCGAAAGGGGGGTTCTCACCCGCCCATGACGACATGGCGCGCCGTCGTCCGGAGTTGGGTGAGCTGGCTGGTGTAACTGGCCTCGCGGCACGCGACCCGGCGCGCGTGAGCGACCGGGCACGGCACCCCCCTACCGCGCCCGCGGCCGGCACCATCGCGGCGCTTGAGCCCTCCCCTAGAGCCGCAATTGCTGACGGTGAACCGACGCGGGTGGTTGAATTACCGAATTGACGGTATTGATGGTGGAGACTCTACGGCAAGAACTTCAGGAATCTTCCTCCTTTTAAGTGTTATTGCTCGTCGCTGTTCGAGAATCGATGGGGGGCGATCTTGATTTGCCTGACCTTGCCCATGTGCTTGAGGAATCGATCGGCCGGGTCGAACAGCTCCGGCCGGGAGAGCACGGTGTTGCGCAGCGCCCGCACCGGGGCGCGCCGGGCGCGATGGCCGAGCGCCACCGGGTGACGCCGGGTCACCCATCCCTCCGATACGGAGAGGTCCCGGGTCTTCAGCGAGTCCTTGTACTCCTTCTCCCCCCGCCCCAGGTCCAGATAGGCCAGGCCCTCCGCGGCGGCCCCCTCCGCCATCCGCAGATGCAGCGCCAGACCGGGCGAGAACTTCGCGTACGCCGTGTCGTACGCGGGGAACCAGCAGGCCAGTACATGCTCCGAACGGAGCCCGAAGTGCGCGGCGACCGGCCGCCCGCCCGCGTACAGCACCGACAGCAGCCCCGCGAACGACGGGGTGCGGGTGTGGAAGAGCTGGTGTACCAGCCGGGCGATCCACGGGTGGGCGAAGCGGTCGCTGCGCCCGGTTCTTCGGTACTGCGCGGACTTCCAGGCCATCAGCGTGCGCAGCGCCTCCGGGTTCCGCTCGTCGTGGACGTACCGCACCTCGCCGACGTCCCGCCCGAGCTTCCGTTCCTTGGCCAGGGTGGTGCGGGCGAACTTCGGCGAGCGGGACCGGAGCTGGCCCAGGTAGGCCGCGTACCCCTGGTCCACATCGATCACCGGCGAGGGGAAGGTGCGGACCGTGCCCATCTGGAACGGCTTCTGTCCCTCCACCAGGTGGTCGAACTCCCACACCGCCAGCCGACACGCCTGGAGCAGCTCCCGCGCGTCCCACTGGAAGCCGGGCCGGTGCACCAGGCCCTGGGAGTCGGAGACGCCCAGCCCGATCGCCCGGCCCACCCCGAACCGGGTCCGCTGGAAGGGGAAGAAGGCCACCGGTTCGCCCTCCTCGCGGACCACCGCGATCCGCACCTCGCGCCGACAGCGGCCCAGGGCCAGGGTGAACTCGGGGGAGAGGAAGGGGTTCGCCAGCTCCGGCGAGCCCAGCAGATGCGCCTGCGCCTGCATGGCGGTCCAGGCCGCGCGGTCCGCGGCGGTGAGCTCACCGGGGCGGTACACGCCGATGTCGCGGTTCCTCACGGCTCACACCTGGCTCTTCCGGGCCACTCGGCGGCGCCGCGCCCGGCCCAGCAGGAAGATCAGCAGGCTCAGCACCCCGACCGCGACCACGCCCCCGCGTGCGCTCCACAGGCGCAGCGACAACATGGCCTGGGCGATCAGCACGTCGATCGCGACCGCGCCGGCCACCGCGAGCACCGCGCGGCCGAGCGGGTCGATGCCGCGGAGCGCGGCCGCAACCGCGGACGCCGGCGCCACGACCAGGAACAAGAGAGTGAAGGGCGCGCGCAGCGGCGAGTCGAGGTCGACGATCGCCAGCACCGCGCCGATTCCCCCGACGCCGCACACCACGCCCGCGAACACGGGGAAGAGCTCCCCGAGCGATGCTCGCCTGCCTCTGTTGTCGGTGAACGTCTGCATTGGCGACTTTGCCCCCCGAAGCGCCGGATGCCGGGCTTCAATGTCGCGCAGCGGGCGGATGCCCGTCAAGACGCCGAAGCTGCCGATGAATGTGCGAACGAGCCACGATGGGGCGGGAGTTGCCCATGTGCCGTGGCTCGCCGCACTGTTTCGGGTAATGCGTCGGAGCGCTACGGAACGATCTTCAGCAGCCGGTTGGGCGAACCGGAGCCGGGGTTCGTGACCTTCCCCTGGGTCGCCCCGTTGGTCAGCGCGGTGGCGACCTGACCGGGGGTGTGCGAGGGATGGCCCGCGAGGTAGACGGCGGCCGCGCCGGCCACGTGCGGAGTGGCCATGGAGGTGCCGGAGATGGTGTTGGTGGCGCTGTCCGAGGTGTTCCAGCCCGCGGTGATGCCGGAGCCGGGCGCGAACAGGTCGAGCCGGGAGCCGTGGTTGGAGAAGCTGGAGCGCGCGTCGGTGTTGGTGGTGGAGCCCACGGTGATCGCCTCGGGCACCCGGGCCGGCGAGTAGTTGTTGGCGTTCGCGTTGGAGTTGCCGGCCGCCACCGCGAAGACCACGCCGCTGGCGATGGCGTTCTTGACGGCGTTGTCCAGCGCGGTGCTGGCGCCGCCGCCCAGCGACATGTTGGCGACCGCGGGACCGCTGCGGTTCCGGGCCACCCAGTCGATGCCCGCGACCACGCCCGCCGTGGTTCCGGAGCCGCTGTTGTTGAGCACCCGGACCGCCACCACCTTGGCCTTCTTGGCGACGCCGTAGTGGGTCCCGGCGGCCGTCGAGGCCACGTGCGTGCCGTGGCCGTTGCCGTCCTGGGCCACGTTGTCGTTGTCCACCGCGTCGTAGCCGTTGACGGCCCGTCCGCCGAAGTCGCCGTGGCTCACCCGGACGCCGGTGTCGATGACGAAGACCGTCGTCCCGGCGCCCGCGCTGTCCGGGTAGGTGTACTTGCTGTCCAGCGGCAGGCCGGCCTGGTCGATCCGGTCCAGGCCCCAGGACGGGGGGTTGGTCTGGGTCGCGTCCAGCGAGACCCGGACGTCCTGGACGACCTGGTCGACGGCCGGGTCGGCGGCCAACCTGCGGGCCTGGGACTCGGTGAGCCTGACCGCGTAGCCGTTGAGGACGGTCCGGTAGGTGTGCCGCACGGTGCCGCGGTGCTCCGCTATGAGCCGCTTGCCGGCGGCGGAGCCGGCCTTCAGGCCGGAGCCCTTGGTGAACGTGACGATGTAACTGCCCTTGACGGCGTCGGGGGAGTGGGCGCCGATGACCGTTCCCTCGGCCGGTGCCGCGTCCGCGGGGAGCGCGGTGACGCAGAGCACGGTGGCGGCCGCGGTGGCGACGGCCGCCGCGGTCAGCCTCGTACGAGGGTGTCGAGTGGGCTGGTGGTTCTCGGACTTACGCATCACTGCCATCGCGAGGGGCCTCCTCGGTCGGTGGCGCGTCGTGGTGCACGCGCGAGTGGGGGGCCGCGCACGGAATCCGTGCGCGCCACCGGGGGCGTGCGCTCCGCGTTGCCGGACGCTTCGCGCGCACCGCCCGGTGTGAAAAAGATTTCGCATCATCGCGCATAGAGCAATGGGTTGAGCGGCATGACATAGACATGTCATCCATCCGCAATGATCGCGGCGGCGTGGCCGACAGCCCATGGCGGGGCGCCCCTCACCCGGGGGTGGCCTCCCAGTAGCGCATCCGGCAGAGACCCTGCCCGGGGAGGTTCGATGAGACTGTTCCGCTCCTTGACCGGCATCCGTTCCCTCGCCTTCGCCGCCGTCCTCGCCCTCGTCGGGGCGTCGGCGGCGCACGCCGCTGACGGCGCGACACCGTCCGCGCCCGGCGGCGGTGTCGCGCATACCGGCGCCGCCGGGACCGCCTACGTGGCGCTCGGCGACTCCTACTCGTCCGGCGTCGGCGCCGGCGGCTACGAGAGCTCCAGCGGCGACTGCAAGCGCAGCACCAAGGCGTATCCGCGGCTGTGGGCCAACGCCAACGCCCCCAGCAGCTTCTCCTTCACCGCCTGCTCCGGCGCCCGCACCGACGATGTGCTGGCCAAGCAGCTCGGGCCGCTCAACTCCGGCACCGGCCTGGTCAGCGTCACCATCGGCGGCAACGACGCCGGCTTCGCCGACACCATGACCACCTGCGTCCTCAACTCCGAGAGCACCTGCCTCAACCGGATCGCCGAGGCGCGCACCTATGTCACCAACACCCTGCCCGGCAAGCTGGACAAGGTGTACTCCGCCATCACGGCCAGGTCGCCGGCCGCCCGGGTCGTCGTCCTCGGCTACCCCCGCTTCTACAAGCTCAACGGGTCCTGCACCAGCGGCCTCAGCGAGCGGGTGCGGACGGCGATCAACGACGCCGCGGACCTGCTCAACTCCGTCACGGCCAAGCGCGCCGCCGACCACGGCTTCACCTTCGGCGACGTCACCCCGGCCTTCACCGGCCATGAGATCTGCTCCGGCGACTCCTGGCTGCACAGCGTGAACTGGCTCAACATCGGCGAGTCCTACCACCCCACAGCCGCCGGCCAGTCCGGCGGTTACCACTCCGTCTTCCGCTCAGCCGCCTGAGCCCTCCACCCCACACGAGGAGCCCGATCTGACGAGGCCCCGCCCGACGGCGGGGCCTCCGTGCGTCCGTCAGGGCAGGGAGCGGGCCGCGACCGCGCCGCCGGCGACCCAGCGGTGGATCCCCGCGGCCGGGGCCGGGCCGACCGCGAACCTCACCGTGACGTACGGCGCCCCCGTGGTGGCGGAGGCGGAGGCGGTGGCGGAGTAGGTGGACGGCGAGGGGGTGCGCGAAGGCGTGGCGGACGTCGACGCGGAAGGAGAGGGAGAGGAACTCCAGGAGGCCGAGGACGTCGCGGAGGACGAGGAGGTCGAGGGGGAGGGGGCGGGCGTCGCGGAGGTCGTGCTGGGAGCGGGGCTGGGAGCGGGGCTGGGAGAGGCGGTGGTCGGGGTCGGCGAGTTGGAGCCGCCGCCGGTGCCGCCGTTCTCACCGCCCGTCTCGTCGGGGCTCTGGCCGCCGCCCGGCGAGCCGTCGCTCCGGGTGGCGCCGCCTGGACCGCCCCCGGTGTCGGTGCGTCCGCCGATGTCGGAGCCCTGGCCGTCGTCCGAGGTGGCGGCCCCACCGTTCACCGCGGGGCTGGTGACCCCGGACCCTCCGCTGTTCCCGTTCCCCTCCGAGCCGCCGCCGTGCAGGGCGGCCCAGGCGAGCCCGCCCACCGCGAGCGCGGCCAGCAGCGCCCCCACCGTCAGGACGACGGCGGCCCGCCGCCTCCGCCCGGCGTCCGGATCACCCACCGTGGCGGGCCCGGGCCCGGGGTACGGCACGGGGGTCGGCGGCGGTGTCGCGTACGCGGGCCGGCCGTGCGGCCCCTCGGACGGCCGGGGTTCGGGCGGCGGGACGACGACCGTGGGGGCGGTGTGCCCGGCGGCGTCCGTCGCGGCCCCGCGCGGGGCGCCCCCGGCGGCCACCAGCCGCAGCATCCGTTCCGTCTCCGCCGCGTCCGTCCGCCGCTCCGGGTCCTTGCGCAACAGCCCGTCCAGCACCGGCCCGAGCGGCCCCGCGCGGCGCGGTGGCGGTAACTCCTCGTCGACCACGGCGCGCAGCGTGCTCAGCGGGGTGTCCTGACGGAACGGGGAGTGGCCCTCGACCGCCGCGTACAGCAGCACGCCCAGCGACCACAGGTCCGAGGCCGGGCCCGGCGGCCGGCCCAGGGCGCGCTCCGGCGCGAGGAACTCCGGGGAGCCGACCAGCTCGCCGGGGAGCGTCAGCGTCGAGGCGCCCGTGACCAGCGCGATCCCGAAGTCGGTCAGGACCACCCGACCGTCGTTGCCCACCAGGACGTTGCCGGGCTTCACATCGCGGTGCAGCACCCCCGACTCGTGCGCGGCGCGCAGCGCGGCCAGCACCTCGGCCCCGATGTGCGCGGCCCGCGCGGGCGGCAGCGGGCCCTCCGCGTCCAGCAGGTCCGCCAGCGACAGCCCGCGCACCAGTTCCATGACGATCCACGGGCACCCGGCCTCGACCACGACGTCGTACACCGTCACGACATTGCGGTGGGAGATCCGGGCCGCCGCCCGCCCCTCGCGCTCCAGCCGGGCGTAGAGCAGCCGCACCTCGGAGTCGTTGAGCCCGACCGGGGCGCGCACCTCTTTGATCGCGACCTCACGGCCGAGCGCCTCGTCGCGCGCCTGCCAGACCACTCCCATGCCGCCGTGGCCCAGTTCGCGGATGAGCCGGTAGCGGTGGGCCACCAGCCGGCCGTCGCCGGGACCGGTGTTCCTGGCGGGACCTTCACTCATGGCCGAGCCCCCTCCCGCGACGACCCGATTCGGGGTGAATGTACCTCAACCCAGCGTTCTTGCCGCCCCCTTGAACGCCAATCCACCAGCCGGTACCGGCGCCGGGGTCGCGCCGGTGACGGGGGAGGCCCGGTGTGTCGTACGGAGCGGTCGACGGCGGCGCGCGCGGTCGGTCCGCGCGCCCGGCGCGACGCTCGCGCGCGGACCGAGGGAGAGGCCGGGCCGCCCCCGGCGAAGCCGCGCGGGAGCGACCGCCGTGCTGGGGTCCCTGGACGCCCCTGGTGCCCCCTGCGAGCTGCCGCCCCGATGGTAAATACGTCCCCCTGTCGACCCTTTGCCCGAATGTCGGGGAGTCCGGCGCGGGCCGTTCGGGCCAGGTCGGTGAGCCGATCGCGCGAAGTGTTCGGTGGCGGTCTGTCAACGCCCTTGACGGATAGGTGAATCCACGGTGGGGGATGCGCGGGTGACGTTCGGGGGAGGTAGGGTTACTCTGCCCGGGGCGGGTGCCCTCGTACGGGTGGGGAGTGTCATGGAGCAGATAACGGTTCGGAGCAGGCCACGGGTGCCTGCCATCAACTGCGGGAGCAGCGCGACCAGCGCGCGGCTCGACCGCCATCTCGCGGTGCTGGGCGGCCCTGCCGTCTCCCAGCGGGACGCCGAGGGCGCGACGGTGCTCATGCGAGAGCTGACCGCTCGCGACCACGCACGCATCGGTGAGAGCCGGGGGGCCAGGGTGTCGCTGTTCGCACCGCTGCGCCGGCTGCGCCGCTCGCTGTTCGGTAATCGGGGCTGATTTCCGCCCGACGCCCGTCGCTCCGCTGATCCCGCCCTTCGCGTCGATCCGCTGAGCGTGGTGGAGCCGGTCCCGCTCCCACCGGTCATCCGCGCTCGCCGCGTATCACGTGATCATCATCACGTTTCAATCTTCGAACGCGGCCGTGGCAACGCGCGAACCGTCCGTCCGGACCGGCCACCTGATGGCCCAGCACGGAGGTCGGCCACCCGGCCGGCCCCGGGGCCGGCTTTCTTCGTATCAGCCGTCGTCGGTGGGCCACCGGGCCGGCGGCCCTCCTGCCGGCCGCCTCGGCCGGCGTCCGGCGTCCGTCGTCCGTTGTCAGTTGTGGGCGTCCACCGTCACCGTGAACGAGAACCGGTCCCCCCGGTAGCGGATCCGCGCCACGTCCACCACCCGGCCACTCTCGTCGTAGGTCACGCCGGTGTAGTGGAGGATCGGGCTGAGGAGCGGGACGTCGAGGAGGCGGGCGGTCTCGGGATCCGCGAGACGCGCCTCGACGGTGTCGGTGATGCGGCTGATCCGCACCCCGACCGCGTCGCGCAGCACCTTGGTCATGGGCCAGCGGGCCAGGTCCGCGAGGTCGATGCGCTCGGCGAGTTCCGGGCGCACCAGGTTCTCCGCCCAGTTGGTGGGCTCGCCGCCGCGCTCGTCGGAGCGCAGCCGCCGATAGGCGACGGCCTCCTCCAGGTCCGGGAAGTACTCGGCGAGCTCGCCGGGGACCGGCTCCGGGCCGTGGCCCAGGATCTCGGTGCGCTCGCCCGACTGCTGGGCCACGATCGCGTCCACCGAGCCGAGCAGCCGCACGGGCGCGCCGCGCTGGGCGCTCGGCTCGATGAACGTTCCGCGCCGTCGGTGCCGGCTGATGAGCCCCTCGGCCTCCAGCTCCTTCAACGCCTGCCGCATGGTGAGCACGCTCACGCCGTAGTGCTCGGCCAGCCGGTCCTCGGTGGGCAGTCGCAACGGCTCGTGCGGCCGGCGGCCGAGTATCGAGGCGCGCAGCGACTGCGAGACCTGGTACCACAGCGGGAGCTTGCGGTTGAGGGCGAGTGAGTCGGGGGCGAAGGTGGTCATCGAACGGCCTCCGGTCACGGACGGGTTCGGTCACGCGCGTCCGCGCGGACCTCAGGGACGGAAGTGGCGCTCCAGACCCTGCCATACGTCGTCGTAACCCGTCTGGAGGTGGGGTGCCTCCGCCGCCTGTCGGGTGAGCGTCACCGGCCAGCGGGTCTCGAACATGAACGCCAGCCCGTCGTCGATCTTCTGCGGCGCGAGCTCGGCCGCGCTCGCCTTGTCGAAGGTGTCCCGGTCCGGTCCGTGCGCCGACATCATGTTGTGCAGCGAGCCGCCGCCGGGGACGAAGCCCCCCTCGCCGGCGGTCTTCGCGTCGTAGGCGCCCTCGATCAGGCCCATGTACTCGCTCATCACGTTCCGGTGGAAGTAGGGCGGCCGGAAGGTGTCCTCGCCGACCAGCCAGCGCGGTGCGAAGACCACGAAGTCGACGCCGGCGAGGCCGGGGGTGTCGGACGGCGAGGTGAGGACCGTGAAGATCGACGGGTCCGGGTGGTCGTAGCTGATGCTGCCGATGACGTTGAAGCGGCGCAGGTCGTAGACGTACGGGAGGTAGTTGCCGTGCCAGGCGACGACGTCCAGCGGGGAGTGGTCGTAGGTCGCGGACCACAGGTTGCCGCAGAACTTGTTGACGACCTCGAACGGGCCCTCCACGTCCTCGTACGCGGCGACCGGCGCGAGGAAGTCCCGCGCGTTGGCCAGGCCGTTGGCGCCGATCGGGCCGAGGTCGGGGAGGACGAAGGGCCGGCCGTAGTTCTCGCAGACGTAGCCGCGGGCGGAGGCGTCCAGCAGCTCCACCCGGAACCGCACCCCGCGCGGAATCAGGGCGATCTGCCCCGGCTCGACGCTCAGCAGCCCGAACTCGGTGCGCAGCAGCAGCCCGCCCCGCTCGGGGACGATCAGCAGCTCGCCGTCGGCGTCGCTGAAGACCCGGTCGGTCATGGAGGCGTTGGCGGAGTAGAGGTGGATGGCCATGCCGGCGCGCTGGGTGGCGTCGCCGTTGCCGCCGAGGGTCCACAGTCCGGCCAGGAAGTCGGTGCCCGGCGCGGGGTCGGGCAGCGGGTTCCAGCGCAGCCGGTTGGGGTCGGGGGCGTGCTCGGCGAAGGGCGCGCCCCCGAGGGCGCCGTTGTCGACGCGGGTGAAGGGCGGGTGCGCGGCGGAGGGGCGGATGCGGTAGAGCCAGGAGCGGCGGTTGTGGTGGCGCGGCTCGGTGAACGCGCTGCCGCTGAGCTGCTCCGCGTAGAGCCCCAGGGGGGCCCGCTGGGGTGAGTTCCGGCCGATGGGGAGCGCGCCGGGAACGGCCTCGCTGCTGTGCTCGTTGCCGAATCCGGAAAGGTGGGTCAGCCCCTCGGCCACCTTCCGCGCCTGCTCGTTCTCCGTGCCCGTACCGCTCATCGCGTACTCCCGCCGTCGTCCAGCGTTGCCTGTCGGACCATTCCTATGTCAGACCATAGGAATCGAAACGGTGCCCGTCAACGAGTACCTCTGCGACCAGGCAGGATGGGGGGATGTCAACACCGCAGCCCCAGCCGCCCCTGCGTCACGCGCCGATACAGCGACGCAGCGCCGAACGCCTCGGTCGGATCCTCGACGCCTGCGCCGAGCTCCTGGACGAGACCGGTTACGACGACCTGAGCACCCGCGCGGTCGCCGAGCGGGCCGGCGTGCCGATCGGCTCGGTCTATCGCTTCTTCGACAACAAGCGAGCCATGGCCGAGGCGCTGGCGCACCGCAACCTGGACGAGTACGCCGCTCGCATCACCGAGCGGCTGACCCAACCCGGGGCGCCGGGGGCCGACGGCGACTGGCGTCCGATGATGGACGTGGTGGTCGACGAGTACCTGGCGATGAAGCGGTGCGCACCCGGCTTCGGCTTCGTGGAGTTCGGCAGCCCGGTGCCGGTGGGCGGCGTGCCCGAGGGGCCCAACCACCTGGTCGCCGATCGGCTGCGCACGCTGCTGGCGGAACGGCTCGATCTCGACGACAGCGGCGAGCGGGGCGAGCGGCTGCGGGTCGCCGCGCTGCTGGCGGTCGAGGCCGCGGACGCGCTGCTGCGGCTGGCGTTCCGGTCCTGCCCGGACGGGGACCCGGTGATCATCGCGGAGACCAAGGAGCTGCTGCGCGCGTACCTCGCGCGGGTGCTGGAGTAGCGCGGGCGGCGCCGCGCGCGCCCGTGGCCGGAGCCGGAGCCGCCGCGCGCGGAGGGGGTCGTTCACCGAGGCGGCGGCGCCGGCGGCCGGGGCCGCGGCGGCGCGCCGGCCCCCACCCGATGACCTGCACTTTTGCGCTTATTGCTCACGCGTCAAGACCTTGTTGGCCCCGATGCGCCGCACCTAACGTCACCTCGACCGCCAAGCCCCGGTGGAGTTCACAGGTGAACGTGAGGTAACCCCATGCTGACTACGCTCGGCTTCGTCATGATCGGCACCTTCCTGGTGCTGATCATGATGAAGAAGATGTCGCCGATGGCGGCGCTGGTGCTGATACCGGCGCTGTTCTGCGTCCTGGTGGGGAAGGGGGCGCACCTCGGCGACTACGTCATCGAGGGCATCGGCGGCCTCGCGCCCACCGCCGCGATGCTGATGTTCGCCATCATCTACTTCGGGGTGATGATCGACGTCGGCCTCTTCGATCCGATCGTCCGCGCCATCCTGCGGTTCTGCAAGGCCGACCCCATGCGGATCGTGGTGGGCACCGCGGTGCTCGCCGCCGTGGTCTCGCTGGACGGCGACGGCTCCACCACGTTCATGATCACGGTCTCCGCGATGTACCCGCTCTACCGGCGGCTGAAGATGAGCCTCGTGGTCATGACCGGCGTGGCCGCGATGGCCAACGGCGTGATGAACACCCTGCCGTGGGGCGGCCCCACCGCGCGTGCCGCCACCGCCCTCAAGCTCGACGCCAGCGACATCTTCGTCCCGATGATCCCCGCGCTCGCCGTGGGCCTGCTCTTCGTCTTCGTCCTCTCGTACGTCCTCGGCCTGCGCGAGCGCAGGCGGCTCGGCCTGCTCACCCTCGACGGCGCGCCGAAGGCCGCGGAGGTCGACGAGGTCGACGAGGCCGAGGAGGCAGCGACGGTCGGCGCCGGGAACGTCACCGCGGCGACCGGGGCGGCCGACTCCGGGAAGGTGCTGGTGCGGGCCGGATCCGGCGGCTACGGCGCCCGGGCCCGGACGACCGGGCCGACCGGCGGCGCGGGCGACGGCGTCGACGCCGCGCCGCACGAGGCGAGCGAGTGGGACGGCGAGGGCGACGGTCCGTGTGGAGCGGGCGGCGACACCTCCGACGGCGACGCCTCCGACGGCGACGCCTCCGACGGCGACGCCTCCGACGGCGACACCTCCGACGGCGACACCTCCGACGGCGACGGCTTCCAGGGCCTCGACCCCCGCCGGCCGACCCTGCGCCCCAAGCTGTACTGGTTCAACGCCGGGCTGACCGTCACGCTGCTGACCCTGATGATCATGGAGACGCTGCCGATCCCGGTGCTCTTCCTGCTCGGCGCCGCCGTCGCGCTCACCGTGAACTTCCCGCACATGCCCGATCAGAAGGCCCGCATCGCCGCCCACGCCGAGAACGTCGTCAACGTCTCCGGCATGGTCTTCGCCGCCGCTGTCTTCACCGGCGTCCTCACCGGCACCGGCATGGTCGAGCACATGGCCCGCTGGCTCGTCGACGGCATCCCCGACGGCCTCGGCCCGCACATGGGCATCGTGACCGGCGTGCTGAGCATCCCGCTCACGTACTTCATGTCCAACGACGGCTTCTACTTCGGCATCGTGCCGATCCTCGCCGAGGCCGGCGCCGCGCACGGCGTCGACTCCATGGAGATCGCCCGCGCCTCGCTGGTCGGCCAGGCGCTCCACATGTCGAGCCCGCTGGTGCCCGCCGTCTATGTGCTGGTCGGCATGGCGAAGGTGGAGTTCGGCGACCACACCCGCTTCGTGGTGAAGTGGGCCGCCCTCACCTCGCTGGTCGTGCTCGCCGCGGGGGTGCTCTTCGGCATCATCTGACCGTGCCCGTCCCCGCACCCGACGACGACCCGGCCCCCGGCCCCCGCTCCGGCGGGGGCCGGGGCTGGCTGCTGCGGCTGGTCCTCGCCTTCACCTTCGCCCAGGGCGCGGTGAGCATGGCCCGGCCCGCGGTCTCCTACCGGGCGCTCGCGTTGGGCGCCGACGCCCGCGCGGTGGGGGTGATCGCCGGGGTCTACGCGCTGCTGCCGCTCTTCGCCGCGGTGCCGCTGGGGCGGCGTACGGACCACGGCCGGTGCGCCCCGCTGCTGCCGGCCGGCGTCGCGCTGATCGCGCTCGGCTGCGCGCTCAGCGGGGCGGCCCGCTCGCTGCCCGCCATGGCCGCCTGGAGCGGGGTGATGGGGCTGGGCCACCTCGCCTTCGTGATCGGGGCGCAGTCGATCGTGGCCCGGCAGAGCGCCCCGGCCGAACGGGACCGCGACTTCGGACACTTCACCATGGGCGCCGCGCTCGGCCAGCTCATCGGCCCCGTCGCCGCCGGGCTGCTGGTCTCCGAACACGACGGCGCCCTCGCCCGCACCAGCGCGACCGCCCTGTTCGCCGCCGCCGCGGTGGCCGCCTGCTCGGTCGTCTCGCTGCACCGCGTCGAGCACCGCCCGGCCGCGCCCGGCGCCCCCGGGCGGGCGGCGGCGGAGGCTCCCGTCGAGGGCGGAGCCGCGCGCGTGCCCGTCGCGCGCATCCTGCGCACACGTGGCGTGGGCTCGGGGATTCTCATCAGCCTCGCCGTGCTGTCCGCCACCGACGTCCTCACCGCGTATCTGCCGGTCGTGGGCGAGCAGCGGGCCATCTCGCCCACGGTCATCGGCGTGTTGCTCGGCCTGCGCGCGGCGGCCACGGTCGCCTGCCGGCTGGTGCTGGCCCCCATGGTCGCGCTGCTGGGGCGCCCCGGGCTGCTGATCGGGAGCTGTCTCGGGGCGGGGCTGCTGTGCGCGAGCGTGGCGCTCCCGCTGCCCGTGTGGGCGCTCGGCGTGGTGCTGGCGGCGCTGGGCTTCTGCCTGGGGGTGGGCCAGCCGCTGTCGATGAGCACGGTGGTGCGGGCCGCGCCCGGCGGTGCCCGGAGCACCGCGCTGGCGCTGCGCCTCACCGGCAACCGGCTGGGGCAGGTCGCCGCCCCCGCCGGGGCCGGGGCGCTGGCCGGAGTGGCGGGCACGGCCGCGCCGTTCGTCCTGCTGGGCGGGGTGCTCCTGGTCTCCTCGGCGGTCGCCGCCCGGCTGCCGGGGGAGGCCCGGCGCGGACCGGGCGGGGAGGGCGCGCGGGCCGCGACCGATGAGGGGCGCCCGGCGGAAGCGTCCCCGCGGGCGCGTCGCCGTCGCACCATGGGCTGATTGAGGGATTATCAGCCTACTCATGGCGTTTGGTCGCTTTTCGACGGCCGTGCCGTGCCAGGTTGTCGGATGACTGATCCATATGACAATCCTCACGGGCTGTTAAGGAGCATGCGTGTGACTACCTCACTACCCCTGCCCACCGTCGGTGCCCGTGGCGCGGCCGTGCTGGCCGCCCTGGCCTGCGGAGGCGGCGCCGCCGTCCTCGCCGCTCCGGTCGCCGTCGCCGCGCCGGGCGACAACGGCGTCATCGCGGTGCACAGCGCCAGCACGCCCATCGCCGAGCAGCGGAACGAATCCAAGGTCTGCGGCTTCTACCTGGCCGGATACGGATTCGAGAAGGTCCCCGAGGTCACCTGGGCGATCACCCCCATCGCCCGCAGCGCCGGCGCGCGCGGACTGTCCGGGCAGATCAGCCTGGCGGGCGGCACCGGCCGCACCACCAACCTCACGCTGCCGGACGGGCAGTACCGGCTCAACTGGAACTTCGAAGGCCAGACCGCGCCGTCCAAGCGCCAGTCGTTCGCCGTCGAATGCTCCCAACAGCGCGAGCAGCAGGAGCTGCCGCAGACCGGCCAGCAGGGCGCGGGGCAGAGCGGCAGCCAGAACGCCGCGCCGGACCGTCCGCAGAACGCCCCGACCACCACCTCCGACGCCGCGACCGGCACCACCCCGCGCACCGCCCCCGGCTCCGTCGCCCAGCGGGACGCCTCCGCGGCACCGCGGGACGCCCGGCGCGACGACCCGGACGAGAGCTCCCGCGAGGAGGAGCGGGACGAGGAGCGGGACGAGGACCGCGACTACCCGCGTGACGACTTCTACGACGACACGGACGGCGGTGCGTACGACGACCGGGACACCACGGACGACGAGGGCGGCTACGACTCGCTGGAGGGCGAGTACGACGAGAGCGGCGACGCCCTCCCGCCGCACGGCCCCGTCGGCGCCGGCGGTGGCGGCGCGGCGGAGTCCGAGGGGAGCACCGCTCCCTCGGCGACCCTCGTCGGCGGGACGCTGGCGGTCGGGGCGCTGGGCACCGTCGGGCTGATCCTGGCCCGCCGCTCCCGCCGCCGCTCGCATGGCGCGGCCTGACGCCCGGCCGACGCCGCTCGGCCAGGGTCGCGTCAGCCGGGTACTGCTGACGGTCGGCGCGATCCTGGCCCTGGTGGCGGGCGGTTGGACGCTGTACCACTCGTCGGCGCCGGTGGTGGCCGTCGACGCCGCGCCGGTCAGGCCGGCGCATCCGCCCCTGCCGCGCTCGCCCGCCACCACGATCTCCATCCCCGCCATCTCCCTGGAAGCACCGGTGGTCCGGCTCGGCCTCGACCGGCAGGGCCGGCTGGCCACCCCGCCGATGAACGCCCCGCGCCAGGCGGGGTGGTACGAGCGCGGCGCGTCCCCCGGCGAGCCGGGCACCGCGCTGATGGTGGGGCACCGCGACACCCGTACCGGCCCCGCGGTCTTCCTCAACCTGGCCCAACTGCGCCCTGGCGACGAGATCGACGTCGACCGCGCGGACCGCAGGACCGCCGTGTTCACCGTCGACGCCGTGCGGACCTACCGCAAGGCGGAGTTCCCGGACGCGCAGGTCTACGGCCACACCGACCGCCCCGAACTGCGGCTCCTCACCTGCGGCGGCCGCTTCGACCCGAAGACCGGCTACGCCGCAAACATCGTCGTCTTCTCCCACCTCACGGGGGTGCGGCCCACGGCGGACCGCACCTGAGCCCCGCCCCCCTCGGGGCCGCTCCGGCCGCAACGTGACCGAGGGCACGTCACGTTGTGCCGTGGCCCGCTGGCACCCGAAAACTACCGGCGTTAGTTTGGCTGAGACAGCGGCTCGCTGACGAACCCACAGCGCCGAAGGGTGACGAGGTGACGATGAAGGCCCACGACGGGATGTACATCGACGGTCGGTGGCGGCCGTCCGCCGGCCGCGATGTGATCGAGGTGGTCAACCCGGCCGACGAGCAGATCATCGGGGTCGTGCCGGCCGGCACGGCGGAGGACGTCGACGCCGCCGTGCGGGCGGCCCGCGCCGCCCTCCCCGGCTGGGCCGCCACCCCGCCGGCCGAGCGCGCCGCCCGGCTCGCGGCCCTGCGGGACCAGCTGGCCGGCCGTGCCGACGAGATCACCGACACCATCACCGCCGAGCTCGGCGCACCGCTGGCGTTCAGCCGGCGGGTCCAGGCCGGGGTGCCGGCCGCGGTCTGCGGCTCGTACGCCGAACTGGCGGCCACCTTCTCGTTCGAGGAGAAGGTCGGCAACTCCACCGTCTACCTCGAACCGGTCGGCGTGGTGGGCGCCATCACGCCCTGGAACTACCCGCTGCACCAGGTCGTCGCCAAGGTCGCCCCGGCGCTGGCGGCGGGCTGCACCGTGGTGCTGAAGCCCGCCGAGGACACCCCGCTGGTGGCCCAGCTGTTCGCCGAGTGCGTGGCGGCGGCCGAGCTGCCCGCCGGGGTGTTCAACCTCGTCACCGGCCTCGGCCCGGTGGCGGGCCGGGCGCTGGCCGAGCACGAGGGCGTCGACTTCGTCTCCTTCACCGGCTCCACCGCGGTCGGCCGGCAGGTCGGCGCCATCGCCGGCGGCGGCGTCAAGCGGGTGGCGCTGGAACTGGGCGGCAAGTCCGCCTGCGTGGTACTGCCCGGCGGCGACCTGCGCAAGGCGGTCGAGCGCGTCCTCGCCGACGTCTGCCGCAACTCCGGTCAGTCCTGCGACGCGCTGACCCGGTTGCTCGTCCACGCCGACCACTATGACGAGGCCGTCGCCCTGGCCGCCGAGGCCGTGGCGGGGTTCGTCGTCGGCGACCCCCGCGAGGAGTCCAGCCGGCTCGGCCCGGTCGTCAACGCCGCCCAGCGCGAGCGCGTCCGGGGCTTCATCCGCACCGGTGTCGAGGAGGGCGCGCGCCTGGTCGCCGGCGGCCCGGAGGCGCCCGAGGGCCTCGACCGGGGCTTCTACGTCCGGCCCACCGTCTTCGCCGAGGTGACGCCCGAGATGACGATCGCCCGCGAGGAGATCTTCGGCCCGGTGGTCTCGATCCTGCGGTACGCGGACGAGGACGAGGCGGCGCGCATCGCCAACGACACCGACTACGGCCTGTCGGGCGCCGTATGGGCCGCCGACGAGGCCACGGCCGCCGCCTTCGCCCGCCGGCTGGACACCGGCCGGGTCGACATCAACGGCGGGCGCTTCAACATCCTCGCGCCCTTCGGCGGATACAAGCAGTCGGGCGTGGGGCGGGAGCTGGGGGTGCACGGGCTCATGGAGTACCTGCACACCAAGTCGTTGCAGTTCTGAGCCGGCCGCGGCGCCCACCCGACCGGAGCCGGGCTCCCCGCCCCCGCCCGACCGGGGCCGGGCTCCCCGCCCCACCTGACCGGAGCCGGGCTCCCCGCCCCACCCGACCGGAGCCGGGCCGCCGCGCCCGGGCCCGTACGAGGCGGGCCCGGGGCGGGGCCGTCCACCGTCCAGGCAACCGAGGAGAGACCGTGGTCCGCGCCGCCGTCCTGCCCGCAGTCAACGCCCCGCTGGAGATCACCGAGATCGAGCTGCCGGACCCGGCTCCGGGCCAGGTCCGGGTCCGGCTGGCCGCCGCCGGGGTGTGCCACTCGGACCTGTCGCTGTCCAACGGCACCCTGCGCCAGCCGGTGCCCGCCGTCCTCGGCCACGAGGGCGCGGGCACCGTCAGCGCGGTCGGCGCGGGCGTCACCGACTGGGCGCCGGGCGACCGGGTGGTGCTCAACTGGGCGCCCGCCTGCGGCGGCTGCCACTTCTGCGGGCTCGGCGAACCCTGGCTGTGCGCCGCCGCCGGCGCCGCAGCCACCGCTCCGTACGCCACCCGCGCCGCGGACGGCGGCGAGCTCTATCCGGGCCTGGGCACCGCGGTCTTCGCCGAGGAGACGCTGGTGCCGCGAAACGCGCTGCTGCCGCTGCCCGACGGGGTGCCGCTCACCGACGCGGCCCTGCTCGGCTGCGCCGTGCTCACCGGCTACGGCGCGATACACCACGCGGCGCGGGTGCGCCCCGGTGAGTCGGTCGCGGTCTTCGGCGTCGGCGGGGTGGGGCTCGCGGTGCTCCAGTCGGCGCGCCTGGCGGGCGCCGGGCCGATCGTGGCCGTCGACGTCTCCCCGGCCAAGGAGGAGCTGGCGCGGGCCGCCGGGGCCACCGCGTTCGTGCCGGCCGGGGACGAGACCGCGAAGCGGATCCGCGCGCTGACCGGAGGCCACGGGGCGGACGTCGCCGTCGAGTGCGTCGGGCGCGCCGAGACCATCCGTACCGCCTGGTCCGCCACCCGGCGCGGCGGCCGCACCACCGTGGTCGGCATCGGCGGCAAGGACCAGCAGGTGTCGTTCTCGGCGCTGGAGCTCTTCTACTTCGGCCGCACCCTGAGCGGCTGCGTGTACGGCAACTGCGACCCGGCCCGGGACCTGCCGGTGATCGCCGAACATGTGCGGGCGGGACGGCTCGACCTGGGTTCCATGGTCACCGAGCGGATCGGCCTGGACGGCATCCCGGCGGCCTTCGAGGCGATGCTCGCCGGGCGCGGCGGCCGCGCGCTGGTGGTCTTCTAGGGCGGGTCGGGCGACCGCGGTCCTCCGAAGCGGCTGGGCGCCGCCGGCCCGCTAGGACCGGTCGGCCGCCCGCCGGTCGTCCTCGGACAGCGCCCGGAAGCGCAGTTCGAGCCCGTCCAACAGCGCCTCCAGACCCAGCTCGAAGGCGCCCTCGTCCACCTGCCGCTGATGGCCCGGCAGCAGGTGGGCGCGGCCCAGGTGGGGGTAGTCGGCGGGGTCGTAGGCGCCGGCGTCGTCCACGAAGCCGCGGGCGAAGGAGCCCAGCGCGGACCCGGCGACGAAGTAGCGGAGCAGCGCGCCGACGTGGGTGGCCTGCGCGGGCGGCCAGCCCGCCGCGACCAGGGTGCCGAAGACGGCGTCCGCCATCCGCAGCCCGGCCGGGCGGCGGCCGGGCCCCTGGGCGAGGAAGGGCACGATGTGCGGATGGTCGCTGAGCGCCGCCCGGTAGGAGCGCGCCCACGCGAGCAGCGCCCCGCGCCAGTCGCCGCCGTCGGTGTCGGTGTCGTCCGCGAACATCGACAGGTCGACCTGGGCCACCACGGTGTCCGCGACGGCGTCCAGGATCTCGTCCTTGGTCGTGAAGTGGTTGTACAGCGAGGGCCCGCTGACGCCGAGTTCGGCCGCCAGCCGGCGCGTCGACACCGCCTGCAGCCCCTCGGCGTCCACGAGCGCGAGGGCGGTCGCCACGATGCGCTCGCGGCTGAGGAGGGGCTTGCGGGGGCGTGCCATGGCGCACATAGTAGAGGCCGCCCGCACTAAACTAGCGCCGCTAATTTACGCCGTTTCGGGCCCCGCCGGACGGGGCTTCGGGGAAGGGGCCGGTCGCCATGGATCTCGCGCTGAGCGCGGAGCAGACCGCGGTCCGCTCGCTCGCCAGGGACTTCGTCGACCGCGAGGTCGCCCCGCACGCCGCCGCCTGGGACCGCGCGGAGGCCGTGGACCGCGCCATCGTGGGCAGGCTCGGCGCACTGGGCTTCCTGGGGCTCACCGTCCCCGAGGAGTACGGCGGTTCCGGCGGCGACCACCTGTCCTACGTCCTGGTCACCGAGGAGCTCGGACGGGGCGACTCCGCCGTGCGCGGCATCCTGTCGGTCTCCCTCGGCCTGGTCGCCAAGTCCCTCGTCGCCTGGGGGAGCGAGGAGCAGAAGCGGGAGTGGCTGCCCCGGCTGTGCGCGGGCGAGGCGGTGGGCTGCTTCGGGCTCACCGAGCCCGGCACCGGCTCCGACGCCGCGCACCTCACCACCCGCGCCGAGCGTGCCGGCTCGGACTACCTGATCACCGGTGCCAAGACCTTCATCACCAACGGCACCTGGGCGGACGTCGTCCTGCTCTTCGCGCGCACCGGACCCGAGCCCGGCCACCGCGGCATCAGCGCCTTCCTGGTGCCCGCCGACGCGCCCGGCCTGACCCGCCGGGAGATCCACGGCAAGCTCGGGCTGCGCGGCCAGGCCACCGCGGAGCTGGTCCTGGACACGGTCCGGGTCCCCGGCGGCGCCCTGGTCGGCCCCGCGGGCAAGGGATTCGCGGTCGCCATGTCCGCCCTGGCCAAGGGCCGGATGTCGGTGGCGGCCGGCTGCGTCGGCATCGCGCAGGCGTGCCTGGACGCGGCGGTGGCGTACGCGGGCGAGCGCGAGCAGTTCGGCCGGACCATCGCCCACCACCAGCTGGTCCAGGAGCTGATATCCGACATCGCGGTCGACGTCGACGCGGCGCGGCTGCTGACCTGGCGGGTGGCCGATCTCATCGAGCGCGGCCGGCCCTTCGCCACCGAGTCCTCCGTCGCCAAGCTCTACGCCAGCGAGGCGGCGGTGCGCAGCGCCAACAACGCCCTCCAGGTCTACGGCGGCTACGGCTACATCGACGAGTACCCGGTGGGCAAGCTGCTGCGGGACGCCCGGGTGATGACGCTGTACGAGGGCACCAGCCAGATCCACAAGCTGCTGATCGGCCGGGCGCTCACCGGGGTCTCGGCGTTCTGAACGAGGGCCGCGGGCCGGCCGTGCGGTGACCGTGGGGCGGCCGAACGGGGGAGCGCGGGCCGGCCGTGCGGAGATCACGGGCCGGCCGAACGGTGACCGCGGACCGACCGGTTGGGATCTAAGCGCTTGCTCACCCTCCGTGTAGGGTGTCGCCATGGACACGGAGGCGCAGCAGAGCGAGCAGTGGGCCGACGTCACGCCCGACGCGGCCCGGCGGCTGGTGATCGCGGCCGTCGACGCCTTCGCCGAGCGCGGCTACCACGCCACCACCACCCGCGACATCGCCGGTCGTGCGGGGATGAGCCCGGCCGCCCTCTACATCCACTACAAGACCAAGGAAGAGCTGCTCTACCGGATCAGCGGCGTCGGCCACCGGCTCGCCCTGGACATCGTGCGCCGGGCCGCGAGCACCGGTGCCACCCCGGCCGAGCGGCTCGCCTCGGCCGTGCGCTCCTTCGTGCGCTGGCACGCGGAGCACCACACCACCGCCCGCGTGGTCCAGTACG
Organism: Streptomyces sp. LX-29; assembly: GCF_029541745.1. Lineage (NCBI taxonomy): Bacteria > Bacillati > Actinomycetota > Actinomycetes > Kitasatosporales > Streptomycetaceae > Streptomyces > Streptomyces sp. LX-29. The sequence goes on from NZ_CP089746.1 coordinate 6,471,150, forward strand.
AGCTGGGCGCGCTCAGTGCGGAGCACTACGCCGAGATCGCCGCCCGGCGGCGGGAGATCGACGGCACGGTGCGTTCGATCATCGAGGACGGGGTGCGGGCGGGCGACTTCGCCGTGCCGGACGTCCCCGGCACCACGCTCGCCGTGCTGTCGCTCTGCATCGACGTGGCGCGCTGGTTCAACGCCGAGGGGCGCCGCACCCCCGAGGAGATCGGCGCACTCTACGCCGACCTGGTGCTGCGGATGGTCGGGGCGCCCGGGCCGGCCGCGGCCTGAGCCCTCACAGCGCGAACCGGGTGACGGACTCCGCCACGCACACCGGCTTCTCGCCGCCGTCGCGCTCCACGGTGACCCGCGTCGTCAGCTGGACGCCGTCCGTGACATCGGTGACCTCCGCGATCCGCGCGGTCGCGCGCAGCCGGGAGCCGACCGGGACCGGGGCGGGGAAGCGGACCTTGTTCACGCCGTAGTTGATGCCCATCCGCACCCCGTCGACCCGCAGCAGCCGCGGCATGAACCAGGGCAGCAGGGAGAGCGTCAGATAGCCGTGGGCGATCGTGGAGCCGAAGGGGCCGGCGGCGGCCCGCTCCGGGTCCACATGGATCCACTGGTGGTCGTCGGTGGCCTCCGCGAACCGGTCGATCCGCCGCTGGTCGATCTCCAGCCACTCGGTGGGGCCGAACTCGGTCCCGACCGCGGAGCGCAGCTCCTCGACCGAGGTGAAGATCCTGGGCTCTGACATCCGGGTGCCTTCCATGCGGTCGTCCACGGGGCTCGCGCGGCGCGGTCGGGCAGCCGGCGTGCGCCGGCGCCTGCTAAGCGCTTGCTCAGGATGCTGTTCGCGGCCCCCGGCTGTCAACGCGCCCCGGCGACACGGGGCGTCGCGGGTGTGAACGCCGCCGGCCCCGCCCCGCGCCCGGTGGTGCGGCGCGCCGCGGGGCCGGCCCCCCGAGGCCGTGGACGGACGGTCACACGCCGGCGTACCGCCGCTCGAACCGGTGGCGCCGGGCGGACGCCAGCGCCTCCAGGGTCAGCACCGGCGCCGGCACCACGATGCCGCAGCCCGTGCAGACCGGGCCGGCCGGCGGATAGCGGTCCAGCCCCTCACGCCAGACGATCCGCTCCTCCGCGCAGATCGGACAGGTGTCGCCGGGCGTGGACTCCATCGCTTCGATCATGCGGCGCAGCACGGCGGCCAGCCGGCCGTGCGGATGCGCCGTGGGACTCTCGCACGGGACGATGTCACACCCGCCCCAGGTGCGCAGATGCCAGTCGTCGACAGCGCTCGGCTGCCGTATCCCCAGGTGTTTCTCCTGCCTGCGTCGCTCGGCGAACTCGGCCTCGTAGCCGAGCCACACCGCGCGGGCCTCCTCCAACTCCTCCAGCGCCCGTATCAGGCGTGCGGGCTCCGGAGACCGGTCATCCGGGGCGAACCCGGCCCGGAGGCACAGGTGGTGCCAGGTCGCCCGGTGCCCGTAGGGCGCGAACCGCTCCAGGCACTTACGCAGAGCGGTGCGCCGCTGTGCGATGTGTCTGTGAGGGTCGCGGACCTCTCGTGCGAGTGCTCTGAAACCGGCCACTCCATCTCACCTCCGCAAGTGCGGACCCGACTCGTCGTCGAATGGGACGTGGCGCGCCGCGATCCGGATCCATCGAAAACGATTGCGAATGCGGAGGCGGGAACCGCGGAGCGCCCCGTGCCGGGTGGTCACGCGGGGCTCAACGGTGCCCGATCCGGCCGGCGGCGCAGACGATCCGCGCCAACTCCTCATGGCAGATGTCGTTGTGCGCGCCGACCACCGGATCGTCGTCGTCGACCACCGAACCCGCGTCGACGCTGACGCAGCCGTCCGCCGGGAACGGCCCGCGCAGCGCCTCGGCCAGCGTCAGCCGACGACAGTCGTCCACCGCCTGGATGCCGTCGAAACCGATGGCCCCCCAGCGCGGGTCGCGCGACAGGAGCGCGGTGGCTGAGTCCTCGGCGTCCCGGGCGGATGCGGCGTTCCGGGCGGACTCGGTGTTCCGGTCGGATGCGGCGTTCCGGTCGGACTCGGTCTGTCGGGAGGAGGAGTCGCGGGCCACCCGGGAGGCCAGGGGATACAGCACGCCGAGCGCGCTGTCGTGAGCGGAGAAGCAGGAGACCAGCGGCCCGTCCACCCGGCGCTGCGCGCCGTGCAGCGCCCCGCCGCGGTCGGACGCGTGCGGCAGCCGCCCGGCGAAGGCGTAGTGCGAGAAGGCGCCCTGAAGCAGCGTCACCGACTTCACGTTCCGGGCGTCGCGCGGCAGCCCGCGCAGCGCGTACGCCACCAGTCGGGCGCCGAAGCTGTGCCCGACCAGATGCACCCGGGTGTCGGGGCGGGCGTCGCCCAGCGCGCCCAGCAGCGGGCCGAGGCCCCGCTCGCCGACCGTCCCGGCCCGCCGCTTCATCGTGTAGTAGCTGGCCTGGCGGAGCAGTTCGTGCGCGCCGTGCCACAGCCGCTTCAGTCCGCGCCCGAGGAACGCCGCGCGCTCCGCCTCGGGCCCGACGGTCGTGGTGTCGGGTCCGGCGGCCAGGGTGGGGGGCGCGGGGCTCACGGTGGTGCCGGGCAGCTCGGCCAGGGCCGCGGTGAACGTCCGGCACACCGTGAGCGCGTCCTCGCTGAGCATCGCCGGCGGGCCATCCTCCTCGGCCTCCCCGTCCGTGCGGAAGCCGGCCCGCGCGGTGACCGACCCCGCGGGCGGCTCGACCAGCTCCCGTACCAGCCCGGCGAACTCCTCGAACGCGGCCGACTCCTCCGGCCGCTCCGCCAACAGGTCCGCGATCCGGTCCAACGTCTGCTCGCGGTCGGGGAAGACGTCGGCGAGCGCGCGCCGCGTCGCCGGGTCGAGGCGGCCGTCGGGCGGGGTCGCGGGGGCGGCCGTCGACCGGGGGAGGTCGGGGATGGGCTCGTCGGTGAACCGCATCGACGGCCAGATCACGCCCACGTACCCCAGCCGGACGGCGGGGGCGCGGCCGAGGATCCCGGCGAAGGGCGTGAAGAACCCGTCGTAGAGCCGCACCGCGGTCGACCGGTCGTTGTTCCAGCCGTGCGAGAACACCACCAGATCGGTGATCTTCTCGCGCTCGATCCCCCGCACCAGCCGCTCCCGCTGTGCGGCGTCGACGTCGCCGTCGGCGTCGAAGGTGAGCTCCCAGTGCGGCTCGACAGTCATGCCCGCCATGGCCGTCCCCCTCAGGTGGTCCGATGTGCGCGCATCGTCCCAACCTGTCGGGGTGACGGCCATACGCCACGCAGGCGTTTCCCGCCGGTAACCGGGAGATTCACCCCGCGGCGGCCCCGGACCGCGCCGAGGAGGGGTGTCACTCCGGGAGCAGCTCCGCCGCGCGGATCTCCCGCAGATGGATCAGGACGTCATGGGAGGGGGTCAGCGCGAGGGAACGGTCCGGCTCCGGGTAGGACGTGCCGATGGCGCGCGTCGGTCGCGGCGTCGCCAGCCAGGCGCGCGCCGCGGGCGGCGCGGAGCGCAGGTCCACGACGTAGTCGCGGTGGCGCACCCGGTCCAGGGTGTGCTCGTTGCTCCCCGGAGCGGCGGGGCCGACCGTGTGCGTGGAGATCGCCTTCCCCTCGGGGTCGGTGGCCTTGAACGAGCCCCGGTCGAAGGTGAACCCCACACTCACATAGTCGCTCCCGAGCCGGTCCCGCAGGAAGGCGCCCTGCATCCGCGGGTAGCTCGCCGCGTCATAGCTCTCGTAGGAGACATGCGCGTTGTGCGCGGAGAGCAGCACCCTGTCCCCGGTCTGCCGCTGCCACCAGGCCGTGTTGTCGGCCATGGCCCGGTCGCGGAAGAGCATGGCGTCCCGCACGCCGGTGGGGTCGGCGAAGTCGAACGCGTACTGCTGGGCGGTCTGGTCGAGGGCGGTCGCATGGCGCACCGCCCAGGCGAACCGCGCCCGCTCCGCCGGTCCGGCCCCCGGCCGCCGCGCGCTCAGCAGATCGAGCGCGCGCCGCGTCCGCGCGGCCATCTCCCGCCGTTCGCCCAGCGGCTTCGCCATATACGCGGTCATGTACGCGCGCACGTCCGTGGTGGGGCGCAGGCCGCGGTAGAGCTCGGTGAACTCGGGCAGGAGCGCCGGGTGGGCCTCCCGCACGTAGTCGGTCACCCGGTCGTACAGCTCCGGGCCCGCGTAGCCGAAGTCGTCGCCCATGAACTGGACCGGGTCCTTCGGATGCGCCGCGTTGTAGGCACGCATCCAGCGGAGCAGCGACAGATACTCGTCGTTGTTCCAGAAGCGGTAGGCGTCCTGGAACTCCTCGCGCATGATCCGCCGGGGGTCGCCTTCGCCGCGCAGCACATACGCGTTGAGCCGCAGCCCGGTGCTCCAGGGGGCCTCCAGCGCGAAGGTGCGGAACCCCCGGTGCTCCACCAGGTAGCGGAAGACCCGGTGCTTCATGGCGAAGAACTCGTGCGAGCCGTGGGTGGCCTCGCCCAGCCCCACCACCTTCGCGTCCCCCACCACGCGCCCCAACGGCCGCAGGTCGCTCGACGGGCCGGAGGGCTCGGTGGAGCGCAGCGGGTGCGCGGCGCGCTCCAGGGCGGCGACCGGGTCGGTGTGCGGGCTCGGGGTCGAGATGGCGGAGCCGTGGGCGGCCGGGGCGGCCCGCGGCGCCTGAGAGGTGTGCGGAGCCTCGGCGAAGGCGGGGGCCGCACCGGCGGAGCCGAGCGCCCCCAGACAGAGGAGGGTGGCGGTCAGGACGGTGGCTCGATGTCGTCGCATGGATCAAGGGTCCCGGCGGGGGGAGGGCCCGAACCATCCGGCCAGTGCCCCGATTCCGGGTGGGGCCAGCCCTACCTCCGCCCTCGCCCCGCCCCCTTCCGCCGCGCATACCGACTGGTTAGTCTGCCGGCACGCATCGAGGGACCGAGCCGAGGGAGCGTCAGACGTGGAGACCGTGCGTGGAGCCGGAGTGGTCGTCACCGGAGCGGGCGGCGGCATCGGGGCCGCCCTCGCCCGCAGGTTCGCCGCCGAGGGCGCCCGGGTGGTGGTCAACGACATCGACGCGGCCAAGGCCGAGGCCGTGGCCGCCGAGATCGGCGGCCACGCCGTCCCCGGTGACGCCTCCGGCATCGTCCCCGCGGCCCGCGCCGCGCTCGGCGGGACCGTCGACGTCTACTGCGCCAACGCGGGCGTGGCCCCGACCGGCGGCCCGGAGGCCGCGGAGGAGATCTGGGCCGCGGCCTGGGACGTCAATGTGATGGCGCATGTCCGCGCGGCCCGCGAACTGCTCCCCGACTGGCTGGACCGGGGCAGCGGCCGCTTCATCGCCACCGTCTCCGCCGCCGGGCTGCTCACCATGGTCGGCTCCGCGCCCTACAGCGTCTCCAAGCACGCCGCCCTCGCCTTCGCCGAATGGCTCTCCGCGACCTACCGGCACCGGGGTGTGCGGGTGCACGCGGTCTGCCCGCAGGGAGTGCGGACGGATATGCTGCGCGGCACCGGCAGCGCCGGTGACCTGGTGCTGGCCCCGACCGCGATCGAGCCCGAGCAGGTCGCCGACGCGGTGTTCGACGGCATGGCGAAGGGGCGGTTCCTGATCCTTCCCCACCCCGAGGTGGGCGACTTCTACACGGCGCGCGCCGGCGACACCGACCGCTGGCTCGACCGCATGAACCGCATCCAGCAGAAGCTCGAACGCGCCGAGGCCGCCGGCTGACCCGCCCGTACCCCGGCCCGTCCCGCCTCACCCCGTCCGTCCACCCGCCCGCACCCTCGGCAGACAGGGGCCGCACCCATGACCACGTACCAGGACCAGCCCTGGCTGGCGCAGCTCAACGACGCCCAGCGCTCCCGGGTGCGGCCGCGCCCGAGCGTGCTGCACGCCTTCCGGGACGCGGTGGCCGCGACCCCCGAGCGCACCGCGGTCGCCTACTTCGACGGGCGGCTGAGCTACCGGGAGGCCGACGAGCTCTCCGACGCGATCGCCGGCCATCTGGCCGGGCACGGCTTCCGGCGTGGCGACCGCATCGCCGTCATGCTGCAGAACACCCCGCACTTCGTGCTCGCGCTGCTCGGCGCGTGGAAGGCGGGCGGCGTGGCGATCCCGGTCAACCCGATGTACAAGGCCGGGGAGCTGGCGCACGTCCTGGCCGACTCCGGGGCGGTCGCCCTGGTCTGCTCCGACCACGCCTGGGGGGAGTACGTACGGGAGGCGGCCGCGGACTCGGCGGTGCGGCTGGCCTACACCGCGCGCGACCGCGACTTCCAGACCCGCGACGACCCGCGGGTGCTGCGCGCCCCGGTCTCCGCCCCGGCCCCGGCGCCCGGCGCGGTTCCGGCGCCCGCCCCGGTCCCGGTGGGCGAGCGGGTGCGGGCGGCCATGGCGGAACCGCCCACCGCGGTGGACCTCTTCGCCGTGGCCTCCGCCGGCGCCCGGCCGCCCGCGGCCACGGCCGCGGGCCCCGAACCCGACGACATCGCGCTGATCAGCTACACCTCCGGGACCAGCGGCGCCCCCAAGGGCGCCACCAACACCCACGGCAACCTCGTCTTCAACGCCGAGCGGCAGCGGGTCAACCACGCCCTGCCCGTGGGATCGACCTACTTCGCCCTGGCCCCGCTGTTCCACATCACCGGCATGGTCTGCGAGCTGTCCGCCTGCTTCGCGGCGGGCGGGACCCTGGCGCTCGCCCACCGCTTCGAGGCGAGCGTGGTGCTGGACGCCTTCGCCGAGCACCGCCCCGCCTACACCGTCGGCCCGGCCACCGCCTTCATGGCGCTGATGGCCCACCCGCGGGTCGGCCGTGGCCACTTCGCCTCCTTCCGCGTGATCTCCTCCGGCGGGGCGCCGCTGCCGCCCGCCCTGGTCGAGCGGTTCCGGACCGAGTTCGGCCGCTACATCCACAACGGCTACGGGCTGACCGAGTGCTCCGCCCCCTGTGCCAGCGTTCCGCCCGGCACCGAGGCGCCCGTCGACGCGGCCTCCGGCACCCTCGCGGTCGGCGTGCCCGCGCCGGAGACGCTCATACGGATCGTCGACGACGGCGGCGCGGAGGTGCCGTTGGGCGAGCGGGGCGAGATCGTCGTCCGCGGCCCCATGGTGGTCCCCGGCTACTGGCGGCGCCCGGAGGCGACCGCGGCGGCCTTCCCCGAGGGGGAGCTGCGTACCGGCGACATCGGCTTCATGGACCGGGGCGGCTGGCTCTACGTCGTCGACCGCAAGAAGGACATGATCAACGCGTCCGGCTTCAAGGTCTGGCCGCGCGAGGTCGAGGACGTGCTCTACACCCATCCGGCGGTGCGCGAGGCGGCCGTGGTCGGGGTGCCCGACGCCTACCGCGGCGAGACGGTCAAGGCGTATGTGAGCCTGCGCCCGGGGGCGAGCGCCGAGCCCGGCGAGCTGACCGCCTACTGTCGGGAGCGGCTGGCCGCGTACAAGTACCCGCGCGCGGTGGACATCCTTCCGGAGCTGCCGAAGACGACCAGTGGGAAGATCCTCCGGCGGGAGCTGCGCTCCCGCGCGGAACCGGCCTAGCGGCCCGGGCAAGCAGAGAGAGGCAGGTGGCGACCATGGCCAGAACGACGGAGAACGATGCGAAACCGGCGAACCAGCCGGTGCCGCAGCGGCTGCTGGCCGCGGCCACCCGCCTCTTCGCCGAGCGCGGCTACGACCGCACGTCGGTCCAGGAGATCGTGGAGGCGGCGGGCGTCACCAAGGGCGCGCTGTACCACTACTTCGGCTCCAAGGACGATCTGCTGCACGAGGTGTACGGACGGGTGCTGCGGCTCCAGCAGGAGCGCCTGGACTCCTTCGCGGACGCGGACGCGCCGGTGGCGGAGCGGCTGCGGGCGGCGGCCGCCGACGTCGTGGTCACCACCATCGAGAACCTCGACGACGCCACGATCTTCTTCCGTTCGATGCACCATCTGAGCCCCGAGAAGCACCGGCAGGTGCGGGCCGAGCGGCGCCGCTACCACGAGCGGTTCCGCCAGCTCGTCGAGGAGGGCCAGCGCAGCGGCGTGTTCAGCGACGCCACCCCGGCCGACCTGGTGGTGGACTACCACTTCGGGTCCGTCCACCACCTGGGCACCTGGTACCGCCCGGACGGGCCGCTGACGCCGCAGCAGGTCGCCGACCACCTGGCGGACCTGCTGATGCGCGCGCTGCGGCCCTGAGAGGCCGGGGCGGAGCCCGCCGGCCGCGCGACGCGGCCGGTCTCGGGCGGGCCGGGAGCGACCGCGGCTTCGCCGCCGCGGCCCCCGGCCCCACCGGCCGCTACGGCAGGTACTTCTTCAGCTCGCGCCGGGCCAGCGACCGCTGGTGCACCTCGTCCGGCCCGTCCGCGAGCCGCAGGGTGCGCGCCGCGGCCCACAGTTCGGCCAGCGGGGTGTCCTGGCTGACGCCGGCCGCGCCGTGCAGCTGGACCGCGCGGTCGAGGATGTCGACGACCGTGCGCGGGGTCGCGATCTTGATGGCCTGGATCTCGGTGTGCGCCGCGCGGTTGCCGACGGTGTCCATCAGCCACGCCGTCTTGAGCACCAGCAGCCGCAGCTGCTCCACCGCGACCCGGGAGTCGGCGATCCACTCCTGGACCTGGCCCTGCCGCGCCAACGGGACGCCGAAGGCGGTGCGGGACACCGCGCGGCGGCACATCAGCTCGATCGCCCGCTCGGCCATGCCGATCAGCCGCATGCAGTGGTGGATCCGGCCGGGGCCGAGGCGGGCCTGGGCGATGGCGAAGCCGCCGCCCTCCTCGCCGACCAGGTTGCCCACCGGCACCCGGGCGCCGTGGAAGACGACCTCGGCGTGACCGCCGTGGTAGTGGTCCTCGTAGCCGTAGACCCGCATCGCCCGGCGCACCTCGACGCCCTCGGTGTCGCGCGGCACCAGCACCATCGACTGCTGGCGGCGCACGTCCGCGCCGGCCGGGTCGGTCTTGCCCATGACGATGAAGATCCGACAGTCCGGGTGCATGGCGCCGGAGATGTACCACTTGCGACCGGTGATGACATAGGCGTCGCCGTCCCGCTCGACGCGGGTGTCGATGTTGGTGGCGTCGGAGGAGGCCACCTCGGGCTCGGTCATCGCGAAGGCCGACCGGATCTCACCCGCCAGCAGCGGCTCCAGCCAGCGCTCCCGCTGCTCCCGCGAGCCGAACTGCGCCAGCAGCTCCATGTTGCCGGTGTCCGGGGCGGCGCAGTTGAGCGCGACGGGGGCCAGCTGCGGGCTGCGGCCGGTGATCTCGGCCAGCGGCGCGTACTGGAGGTTGGTCAGTCCGGCGCCCAGCTCCGGGTCGGGCAGGAAGAGGTTCCACAGGCCGCGGCGGCGGGCCTCCGCCTTCAGTTCCTCCACCACGGGCGGCGTCCGCCAGGGCGAGTCCAGCCGCGCCCGCTGCTCCTCCGCCACCGCCTCGGCGGGGTGGACGTGCTCCTCCATGAACGCCAGCAGCCGGCCGCGGAGCTCCTCGGTACGGGCGTCGAATGCGAAGTCCACGGTCTCAGCGCTCCTGGTCCTGGTGGGGGCCCCGGTCGGCGAGCGTGGCGAGGCCGCGCTCGATGAACACCGGCACGAGCTCGCCGATGCGGTCGAACCCGGCCCCGACGGTCTGGCCGAGCGTGTAGCGGTAGTGGATTCCCTCCAGGATCACCGCGAGCTTGAAGTAGGCGAAGGCGGTGTACCAGGAGACGCCGGAGACGTCCCGGCCCGAGCGCTCGGCGTAGCGGCGCACCAGTTCGGCCGGGGCGGGGTGGCCGGGGGCGCCGTGGGTGGTGGCGATCGGCGAGCCGGGCAGGTCCGGGTACTCGCTGTACATCACCAGCAGCCCGAGGTCGGTCAGCGGATCGCCGAGCGTGGACATCTCCCAGTCCAGGATCGCCCGGATCCGGTCGTCGGCGCCGACGAGGACGTTGTCGAGGCGGTAGTCGCCGTGGACGACGGTGGCCGCGGGGGAGTCGGGCAGCGCGTCGGTCAGGGCGTCGTGCAGCCGGTCGATCCCGGGCAGCTCCCGGTTGCGGGACGCGGCGAGCTGCTTGCCCCAGCGGCGCGACTGCCGCTCCAGGAAGCCCTCCGGGCGCCCGAAGTCGGCCAGTCCCACCCCGGCCGGGTCCACCGCGTGCAGCTCGACCAGCGCGTCCACCAGGCCGAGGACCACGCCGCGGGTGCGCTCGGGGCCGAGCGCGCTGAGCTGCTCGGCGTCGCGGTAGGGCGTCCCCTCCACGAACTCCATGACGTAGAAGGGCGATCCGAGCACGGACTCGTCCGCGCACAGCAGCAGCGGCTCCGGGACCGGCACCGCCGTCGGGTGCAGCGCGCTGATCACCCGGTGCTCGCGCGCCATGTCGTGCGCGGTGGCGAGCACATGGCCGAGCGGCGGCCGACGCACCACCCAGCGGTCGGTGCCGTCGTCGACCGCGTAGGTGAGGTTGGAGCGGCCGCCCTCGATCAGCTCGGCGTTCAGCGCTCCGCGCACCATCCCGGGGCGCTCCCGGTCCAGATGCGCGCGCAGACGCCCGAGGTCCAACCCCGGCGGGGTGCCTTGGTTCATCGAGTTCTTCCTCCGTGCGGAGTGAGGCGAATGAACGCACCGGCGTACGGACGCCGGTGAAGGATCACCTCATGATGCCGACCGGTCGGTATGGCGTCTAGGGCCTACGGCGGTCGGCGCCGGCGCGCGCCGCGACGCGGGCGTCCGGCGCTCGGGTTCCGGGAGGGGAGGGGCCAGGGGTCAGGCGGTGCGCTCCATGGACGGGCGCAGCCGGTTGAGCAGGGCGAACAGGGTCTCGGTCTCCGCCGGGTCGAGGGTGTCCAGCGCGCTGTGCGTGGCCTGCATCTCGGTGCGGACCCGCAGCAGCGTCTCGCGCCCCTTGTCGGTGGCGACGACGTTCTTGACCCGCCGGTCGGTGGGGGACGGCTCGCGGCGGACCAGGCCCTGGTCCTCCAGTCGGTCCACGATGCCGGTGATGTTGGAGGCGTCGCACACCAGTCGCTCGGCGAGGGCGCGCATCGGCAGTGGGCCGCGACCCAGCTGGGAGAGCACCTTGGCCTGGGTCCCGGTGAGCCCGTGGTGCACGGCGGCGGCGGAGAAGTCGCGCCATTGGGCCATGCCGAGCGCGGCGAGCAGTTCCAGGAGCTCGATCTTGGTCGGCGTCTGCGCGGGGGGAGGGGTGCTGGCGCTCATGGTTCGACTGTACTCAAGGTAATTAAAGCCTTCAACCATTAGCTTGACTAGGTCAACCATTGAGGTCTACCGTCGGTCGAGTTGCTTGATGACTTCAAGCATCCATGTCATGAAGTAACTGCGAAGCACGTGAAGGACCTCCCCATGAGTCACCCAGCCGCCGCCGCGCCGGTCGACGGCCGCCGCGAGACGGTGATCATCGCCGCGCTGAGCCTCGCGGCCATGGTCGTGTCGATGATGCAGACCCTGGTCGTGCCGATCCTCGGACTGATCCAGAACGACCTGGAGACCAGCTCCGCCAGCGTCAGCTGGGTCACCACCGCCACCCTGCTCTCGGCCGCCGTCTTCACCCCGCTGCTCGGCCGCTTCGGCGACCAGCACGGAAAGAAGCGCACGCTGGTCGCGGTGCTGGTGGTCATGGTCGCCGGCTCCGTGCTCGCCGCCGTCACCCACTCCCTGGCCTGGCTGATCGTCGGTCGGGTGCTCCAGGGCGCCGCCACCGCGATCTTCCCGCTCGCGCTCTCCGTGCTCCGCGAGGAGATCCGCCCCGCCCGGCTCCCCGGCGCCATGGCCATGGTCAGCGGCACCCTCGCCTTCGGCAGCGGCCTCGCGCTGGTCGCCACCGGCCTGCTCACCTCCGGTGACGACCCCGACTACCGCAGCGCCTTCTGGCTGGCCACCGGGCTCGCCCTGCTCGCGCTGCTGGCCGTCGTCCTCCTCGTCCCCGCGACCACCCAGACCACCGGCGGCCGCACCGACGTCCTCGGCGCGCTCTCCCTCGCCGCCACCCTCGTCCTGCTGCTGCTCCCCGTCTCCCAGGGCCACGAGTGGGGCTGGACCGACGCCCGTACCCTCGGCTCCTTCGCCGGCGCCGTGGTCATGGCGGTCGTCTGGGTGCTCGTCGAGCGCAGGGTGAGCGAGCCGCTGGTGGACATGCGGATGTTCGCCCACCGCCCGGTCCTCTTCGTCAACCTCGCCGGTCTGCTCGTGGGCTTCGGCATGTTCGCCCTCTTCATCGGCGTCTCCTACCTCGTCCAGATGCCCTCCGCGCTGGTCGGCTACGGCTTCGACGCCTCCGTGCTGCGCGCCTCGGTGGAGTTCCTGCTGCCGAGCACCGTCGTCTCGCTGCTGTCCGCCCCCTTCGGCGGCCAGCTGGTGCGCCGCCACGGCCCCCGCCTGGTGCTGGTGCTCGCCTCGCTGATCGGCACCGTCGGCTTCGCCTGGGTCGCCCTCGACCACGACCGCACCGCCTCCGTCATCGGCGCCGGCATGTTCGTCGGCGCGGGCATCAGCCTCGCCTACGCGGCCATGCCCGCCGTGATCGTCGGCAGCGTGCCGCCCCAGCAGACCGGCATCGCCAACGGCATCAACTCGATCGCCCGCTCCACCGGCAGCGCGATCGGCAGTGCCATGATCACGACGGTGCTCGCCTCCAAGAGCGTCGAACACCTCCCGCCGGGCGCCCCGGCGCTGCCCGCCGAGTCGCAGTTCACGCTGAGCTTCGTCCTCGCGGGCGCGGCGTTCGTCCTGGTCGCGCTCGTCGCCGCGGTCGGCCTGCGGAGGATCCACCCGCTGTCCACGGCCGAGCCGACGGCGGACACGACGGCCGACACGACGGCCGTGGCCGCCGAGCCCGCCGCGCGACCGGTCTCCGCCGACGCCTGACCCGACCGGTTCCCGCCGGCACCCGAGCCGCCGGCCGGCCCCTACCCCCGGGGGCCGGTCGGCCCCTTCTCCCCCCACCCCCAAGGAGTCTCAATGACGAAGTCAAGCCGCCTGCGTGACCGGCGGGGCGGAGGTGAAGATCCGTCCGTCACGCAGCAGTGCCCAGAGCACACTCGCTCGTCGGCGGGCCAGCGCGATGACGGCCTGGACGTGCTTGCAGCCCTCGCCACGCTTCTTGAGGTAGAAGTCGCGGTTCGGGCCCTCGCGGATGATGCTGGTCTGCGCGGACATGTAGAAGACCCTGCGCAGGCGGCGGCTGTAGCGCTTAGGCCGGTGGAGGTTGCCGGTGCGGCGTCCGGAGTCGCGAGGGACGGGCACGAGCCCGGCAGCCGAGGCGAGGTGTCCGGCGTCGGCGTAGGCCGACAGGTCGCCGGCCGCGACGACGAACTCGGCGCCGAGTATCGGGCCCATACCGGGCAAGGACTCGATGATCTCTGCCTGCGGGTGGCTGCGGAAGGTCTCGCGGATCTGCTTGTCGATCCGCTTCAGCCGGTTGTCCAGGGCCAGGATCTGCGCGGCCAGGTCCGCGACGATCTGCGCGGCGATGTCCTCGCCGGGCAGTGCGGTCTGCTGGGCCTGGGCTGCTTCCAATGCGGTCACGGCGACCGCGTCGGCGCCGCGCACGCTGCGGTTGGCGAGCCAGGCCGTCAGCCTCGCCCGGCCGCGGCGGCGGATCGCCGCGGGGGCCTGGTAGCCGGTCAGCAGCACCAGCGCGCCCCTGTGCGCCGAGTAGTCGAAAGCCCGCTCCAGCGCGGGGAAGACACCGGTGAGCACGTCGCGCAGGCGGTTGATCATCCGCACACGGTCGGCAACCAGGTCCGATCGGTGGGCGGTCAGCAGCGCCAGGTCGGCGGCCAACTGCGCGGGCACGTCGATCGCGGCGAAGTCGTTGCGGTGCCGTGCGGTCTCGGCGATGACATAGGCGTCACGGGCATCGGTCTTCGCCTCGCCCCGGTAGGCGCCCGACATGCGGTTGACCGTGCGGCCGGGCACGTAGACGGCCCGCTCGCCGTGCGCCGCGAGAAGGGCCAGCAGCAGCGCGGAGGACGTGCCGGAGATGTCCACCGCCCAGTGGACCCGGTCCGCCAGGGCGAGGATCTCACCGAACGCGGTCAGGATCGCCGACTCGTCGTTCTCGACCTTCTTCGACCACAGCGTCGCGCCAGTCTCGTCGACCACCGCCGCCCAGTGGTGGCCCTTGCCGGCATCGACACCGGCCCATACCTGGGCCTTCCGCTCGCTCACTCGCCCCTCCTCGCACCGTTCGGCATGCCATCGGCCCGAGGAACACCCCGCTGTCATCTCCGTAACCAGCGACCGCACACAGCGCGCACATCTCAATCAGCAGCCAGGGCGCCCCGGAGAGCCGGACGGCCACTCCTTGGGAGCCACTGAAGGCAAGACCCCATAAGCCACATCCGGCCCTCCCGGGCCGCCCAATAACTTACGGAGCACCCCCATGAAGGCCATAAGCTACCGCGGCTACGGCGGCCCGGAGGTCCTCGAGTACGGCGAGGTCCCCGACCCCAAGCTCGGCCCCGACAGCGTCCTGATCAAGGTCAGGGCCGCCGCGGTCAACCCCGTCGACTGGAAGGCCCAGGCCGGCTACCTCGACGGCGTCCTGGACGCCGTGTTCCCCGTCATCCCCGGCTGGGACGTCTCCGGCGTCGTGGTCCAGCCCGGAGTGGGCGTCACCGAGTTCGCACCCGGCGACGAGGTCATCGGATACGTACGGGAGGACTTCCTCTCCCGCGGCACCTTCGCCGAGTACGTCGCCGCCCCGGTGCGCACCCTGGCCCGCAAGCCCCGCAACCTCTCCTTCGAGCAGGCCGCCGGGCTGCCCCTGGCCGGGCTGACCGCCTATCAGTCGCTGGTCAGGGCGCTGGAGGTGGGCGCGGGTGACACCCTCCTGATCCACGCGGCGGCCGGCGGCGTCGGCTCCCTCGCCGTGCAGATCGCCCGCCACCTCGGCGCCCGTGTCATCGGCACCGCCAGCGAGCGCAACCACGACTACCTGCGCGGCCTCGGCGCCGAGCCGGTCTCCTACGGCGACGGACTCGCCGACCGGGTGCGCGCGCTGGCGCCCGACGGCGTGCACGCCGCGCTCGACCTGGTGGGTGGCGACGCGCTGACCGTCAGCCCCGGCCTGCTCACCCCGGGCGGCCGGCTCGCCTCGATCGCCGACCCGGCCGTGCTCGGACTCGGCGGCCGGTACGTCTTCGTGCGCCCCGACCCCGCCGACCTCGCCACCCTCACGGACCTCGCCGAACGCGGGGTGCTGAGCGTCGAGGTGGCCGCGGTCTTCCCGCTGGAGCGCGCGGCGGAGGCGCAGCGGCTCAACGCCGAGGGCCACACCCGAGGCAAGATCGCCGTCACCGTCGACTGAGTCGCGCCGGGCTCAGCACAGGAGCATCACACCCAAGGTCGCGATCGCGAGCGTGCATCCGGACGCGGCCACGGCCGCCCGCGGGGACAGTGCGGGCGGCCGCGGCGCGTCCAGGGCCTGGATGCGCAGGTGCGCCACGGCCAGGAAGAGCAACCAGACGAGCGCGATCAGCGCCACGGCCAACAGCCGGGGCGCGTCCGGCGGCCCTCCCCTGACAGCTTGCCGCTCGGCGAGCACACACACCACAGCGCAGGCGAGGGTGGTACGCCGCCAGGCGAGCCGGGTCCGCTCCGGTTGGAGCCCCGGGTCCCGCTCGACACGGGGGCGCCCGGACGGCATCAGCGGGTCCAGCCCAGCGCCACGAAGACCACGATGGCCAGCGCGACCAGCGCGACGGACGTCGCCAGCGCGGCCGGGAAACGGGAGAGCGGCAGATCCTCGCCCTTGCGCATCGCGCGCTCGCAGCGCACCCAGTGGTTGACCGCCCGTATGGCGCAGACCGCGCCCACCGCCAGCAGCGTCACGGCGAGCGCCAGCCGCAGTGGGCGCGCGGTGTGCGGGAGGAACTGGTCGGCCGCGAAGCCGGCGCCGACCAGGGCCAGACCCGTGCGCAGCCAGGCCAGGAAGGTCCGCTCGTTGGCGAGCGAGAAGCGGTAGTCGGGGGTCTCGCCCTCCGCGCGGACCCGCTCGGGCGCGAACCAGAGCCGGACCGCCCCGGTGACGGCCGCGAGCCTGCCCCGGATGCCGGCGGTCCGTACGGAGGGGTCCATACGGGTGAGCCTAACCGGCGGTCCGGATCATCATGCGGCCCCCGCGCGCCACGCCAGCAGCCGGCGATACGCCTCCAGACCGTCCGGCACCCACTCCCAGGTGTCGAGTCGCTCCGCGACCTCGTCCTCCGTCAGGAAGGCGTGCCAGGCCACCTCCTCGGCCTGCGGGTCGACCGGCAGCGCGCAGCTCACCTCGTAGACGGCGCTCCACCAGGTGTGCTCCGGGGTGTCGTAGAGGAACCGGAACAGCGGCCGGGGCGCGGGCAGCCCGGAGACGCCCAGCTCCTCCTCGGCCTCGCGCAGGGCCGCCTCGTCATACGACTCGCCCGCGCCGACCACCCCGCCCACGAAGACGTCGTGCCGGGAGGGGAAGACCAGCTTCTCCGCGGTGCGGCGGTGCACGAAGACGCGCCCGTCGGAGTCCCTGACCAGGATGAAGACACAGCGGTGACGCAGCCGGCGGGCCAGGGCGTCGGCGCGCCGGGCCTGGCCCACCACGCGGTCCCGCTCGTCCACGATGTCCAGAACCTCGTCGGCTGAGCGCTGCTGGTGACCGTTGTCGGGCATGCCGCCATACAAGCAGACCGGGGTGCGCGCGGCACGGTCAGCCCCAGCCGCCCGGCCCATGGTGGCGATGGCGGCCCCGGACCCGGTCGTCGTGCCAGCTCGACCGCCCGTCGCGCCACCGCCAACGCCGGCCGTGCTCGCGGCGCGTGCCGGGCTCGTGTCGGGAGCCGTGGGCCCGGCGAGCCCGGCGGTGGTCGGCCTCGACCGCCGCGTTCCACGGGGAGACGACGGCCACGGACAGGGGAGGTGGGGCGGGCGCGGACGGGGGCACCGGTCCGGGCGGCAGCGGCAGCGGCAGCGGTGGCAGCGGCGGCGGAGGCGGTGGCAGCGGCCGGGCCGCGGCGCGGTCCGCCGGTCCGCCGCCGGGGGGCCCGCTGGCCGA
The DNA here is from genome assembly GCF_029541745.1 of Streptomyces sp. LX-29. Taxonomy (NCBI): domain Bacteria; kingdom Bacillati; phylum Actinomycetota; class Actinomycetes; order Kitasatosporales; family Streptomycetaceae; genus Streptomyces; species Streptomyces sp. LX-29. The sequence continues at coordinate 6,488,133 of NZ_CP089746.1, forward strand.
GGCCGCGGGCGCGGGTCCGTCCTCCGGCGTGGGGGCGTCGGAGGGCCGACCGCCCGACTCCGCGCGGGCGGTCCCGGTCGGCGCGGCGCCCCCCACCGCGGCCGAGCCCCGCGCGGGGCCCTCGCCGGGCGGAGCGGTACGAGCGGTCGGAGCGGGGCCCGGTGGTGTGTTCGGTGCCGGTGCGGGGGTGGGGGCCGGGCCCGGACCCGGACGCGGGGTCGCCGTCGGTGCCGGGTCGGCGGAGACCGCCGCGCGGGTGGGCGCCGCGGAGAGCCCGCGCGGCTCGCCCCGCTCCGGCGGCAGCAGGAACAACGCCAGCGCGGTGCTCAGCGTGGACAACAGGATCGCCGCGGCCACCCGCCTGCGGACCCCGGAGTCGTGGAACGGACGGCGACCCCGCAGCACCGTGCCCGCGATGACCTGACGGGGCGCCTCGGGAGGCTCGGGTCGGACGGGGCGCGGGGCAGGGGTCACCCGCGTGGGGTGCACCACGCGCTCACCGGCCGGGGGAGGGCCGCCCCGCCGCGGTGACCCGTGGGGTCGGTCAGCCATGGCGCGGCATCCTTCCCGGCCCGCCGAGGGCTGTCCAGTCCGGTGAAACGATTGACTGACCCGTTCCGCACCGGGTCGGGCGGTCCCGACGGGACGCTCGCGCTGGCCACGGCGGTGCCCCGCACGGCAGCCGGTCCCCGCCCGCCCCGTCGGCCGGTCACTCCGAGGACGGACGGCCGGGGCCGGAGGTTGACGACCTACCAGTCGGTATGCAGGATCGCATCCAACGTGGCGGCCGCGCACCCGTCGCGCTCCCGAGCAGTCCGTCGGGCCCGGCGAGTCCAGAAGGTGACGGCATGGCGTACGACGCGGACGTGATCGTGATCGGAGCGGGGCTGGCGGGGCTCGCCGCCACGGCCGAACTCGCCGAGGCCGGCCGCTCGGTGATCCTGCTCGACCAGGAGCCCGAGCAGTCCCTGGGCGGTCAGGCGCACTGGTCCTTCGGCGGGCTCTTCCTCGTCGACTCGCCCGAGCAGCGCCGGCTGCGCATCCGCGACAGCCGCGAACTGGCCTGGCAGGACTGGCTGGGCACCGCCGGTTTCGACCGCGAGGAGGACCACTGGCCGCGCCGCTGGGCCGAGGCGTACGTCGACTTCGCCGCCGGCGAGAAGCGGTCCTGGCTGCGCGCGCAGGGACTGCGGCTGTTCCCCGTCGTCGGCTGGGCGGAGCGGGGCGGCTACGACGCGCGGGGCCACGGCAACTCGGTGCCCCGCTTCCACATCACCTGGGGCACCGGCCCCGGCGTCGTGGCGCCCTTCGAGCGTCGGGTGCGGGCCGGGGTCGCGCGCGGCCGGGTCGGGCTGCTCTTCCGACACCGGGTCACCGGGCTGTCCCGTACCGCCGGCGCCGTGGACACCGTCAGCGGCGAGATCCTGGAGCCCAGCGACGCGGAACGCGGCACCCCCAGCAGCCGCGAGGTCGCCGGGGCCTTCGAACTGCGCGCCCAGGCGGTGATCGTCACCTCCGGCGGCATCGGCGGCAACCACGAGCTGGTGCGCGCCAACTGGCCGGCACGGCTGGGCACTCCGCCGGAGACCATGCTCTCCGGGGTGCCCGCGCACGTCGACGGGGCGATGCTCGGCATCGCCGAGGCCGCCGGCGGACGGCTCATCAACCGCGACCGGATGTGGCACTACACCGAGGGCATCCAGAACTGGAACCCGATCTGGCCGCGGCACGGCATCCGCATCCTCTCCGGCCCGTCGCCGCTGTGGTTCGACGCCCGGGGCAGGCGGCTGCCGGTGCCGTTGTTCCCCGGCTTCGACACCCTGGGCACGCTGGAACACGTCATGCACACCGGCCACGACCACACCTGGTTCGTCCTCACCCGGAGGATCGTCGAGAGGGAGTTCACCCTCTCCGGCTCCGAGCAGAACCCGGACCTCACCGGCAAGCGTGTGCGCGAGGTCCTCGGCCGGGCCGGGGGCGGGGCGCCGGGCCCGGTCCAGGCGTTCCTGGACCAAGGGGCCGACTTCGTGGTCGAGCGGTCGCTGAGCGGGCTGGTGCGCCGCATGAACGAGCTCACCGAGGAGCCGCTGATCGACGAGGCCGAGCTGTACCGGGAGATCACCGCCCGGGACCGCGAGGTCGCCAACGCCTACACCAAGGACCTCCAGATGACCGCCGTGCGCGGGGCGCGCCGATACCTCGGCGACCGGCTCATCCGCACCGCCGCCCCGCACAGGCTCCTCGATCCGAAGGCCGGCCCGCTGATCGCGGTGCGGCTGCGCATCCTCACCCGCAAGACGCTCGGCGGGCTGGAGACGGACCTGTCCTCGCGCGTGCTGACCGCCGGCGGCGATCCGCTGCCCGGCGTCTACGCGGCGGGCGAGGCGGCCGGGTTCGGGGGCGGGGGCGTGCACGGCTACCGCTCCCTGGAGGGCACCTTCCTCGGCGGCTGCCTCTTCTCCGGCCGCGCGGCGGGCCGCGCGGCGGCCAATGCGGTGGGCTAGCCGGCGGCCGGGGTCGGACCGGCTCCGCTCCGCCCGTGCCGGCCGGGGGAGGAGCGGTGCGGGGCGGGCGTGTGGTGCGCGGGGCGGCTCCGCGTGACGGAACGGTTCAGTCGTCGAGCGCCGCGCGCACCCGGCGGGAGACGGTGAAGGCGTAGAGGTCCAGCACGCCGGGCGGTTCGGCCAGGCCCGGCCCGCCGGCGCGGATCCAGGCGGCGATGTCGTCGAGCGCGTCGTCGTCGTTGACCAACCCCAGCCACACCGGCCGCCCGCCCGCCGCGCGTCCCGCGGCCGAGGGCTGCACGACCACCACGTTGGCCTGGTCGCAGACGTCCAGACAGTCGGAGGCGCGGACCCGCGCGCTGTCGCCGAGCGCCGCGCGCAACCGCGGGATCTGGCCGGTGTGGTCGACGCCGGGGATCTTCCGCGGGTCGCCGCAGCAGCAGCCGCGGCACACCGTCACCCGGCACGGCGTGGAGGAGTTCCTGGTCACCGCGCCGATCTTACGGGGACGGTTCGCGCACCCGTACGAGCGGTTCGAGCCGCATTCGCGAGGGCGTGCCGTGGCGCGGGGGCCACAGCGCGTCGGGGCCGCCGGAGGGTTGCTCCGGCGGCCCCGCAGAGGGTCCGCGTCAGCTCCCACGCGCGGTGGCGTGGTGCGCCGGGCGCCTTCTCAGGCGTTGATGCACGTGTTACCGAAGGCCGGGTTCAGCAGGCCGGTGAGGTTGACCGAGTTGCCGCAGATGTTGATCGGGATGTTCACCGGCACCTGGATGTTGTTGCCGCTCACGACGCCCGGCGAGCCGATGGCGCCACCGTTGGCGTGGGCGCCGTGTTCGTCGTTGTACTCGTAGTCGCCGTTGTCGTGGTGGCCGCCGCCGTAACCGCCATAACCGCCATGGCCGCCGTTGTGACCGTTGTGACCGTTGTGGCCACCATTGTTGTGACCGCCGTTGTGGCCACCGTTGTGGCCGTTGCCGCGACCGTTGTCGTTGTCGTGGTCGTGCGCGGCGACGGCGCCGGCGCCGCCGACGATGAGGGCGCAGCTGGCCGCGGCGAGCCCGGCGACCTGGACGATTCGCTTCATCGTCCTATTCCTTTCGTGTTGCGAATGGGGCAACTTTTTCAACGATCCGAATCGTCTGAGGGTACGCGTGATCACCCGATGGCATCATTCGAGGAGCCGTCAGTTCCGCACCCGCGAAGAGGAGGGCGCCTCATGGTCGAGAAAGGCACGCGTCATTATGTCGCGCGGAGCCGGATCGCCGCGACCGCGGCCCTGGTGCTGAGCCTGTCGCTGAGCGGTTGTTCCGACTCGGGAGAGAAATCGGATGGGCTGCCTTCGGAATTGTGGGTTAATCCCGACAGTCAGCCCGCGCGCACGGCGCGCCAGTACGTGACACAGGGGCGGCACGAGGACGCGGCGCTGATGCGGAAGATCGCGGACCAGCCGGCGGCGGAGTGGGTCGGTGAGCTGCCCCGGGCCCGGGCGCGGGCCGTCACCACCGCGGCGGCGCGCACCGGCCGCACCCCGGTCCTGGTCGCCTATCACATTCCCTACCGGGACTGCGGCCGACACTCGGCCGGAGGCGCGGAGGGCGCACCCGACTACGGCGGCTGGGTCCGGGAGCTGGCCGCCGGCATCGGCGACCGCAGCGCCGTGGTCATCCTGGAGCCCGACGCGGTGGCCCAGGTGGTCGACGGCTGTGTCCCCGGAGAACTGCGCGAGGAACGGCTCGCCATGCTGCGGAACGCCGTGGAGACGCTCAAGGCGCTGCCCAGGACCTGGGTCTACATCGACGCCGGAAACGCGGGCTGGGTCCGTGACCCCTATGCGTTGGTGGAGCCGCTCAAACAGAGCGGTATCGACAAGGCCGACGGCTTTTCGCTGAACGTCTCGAATTTCCAGCCGACGGGGGCGACCATCCGCTACGGACACCATCTGTCCGGCTCGCTGGGTGGCGCCCACTTCGTCATCGACACCAGTCGCAATGGCAATGGCGCGACGAATGCGGCGGGCAGCCGGTCGGAGGCGTACGCCTACCCCGGGCACCACGAGGACCGCTGGTGCAATCCGCCCGGCCGGGCGCTGGGCGAGCGGCCCGGCACCCGGACCGGCGATCCGAAGGTGGACGCCTTCCTGTGGGTCAAGCGGCCGGGTGAGTCCGACGGCACCTGCAACGGGGGTCCCGCGGCGGGGTCGTGGTGGCCCCGGTACGCGCTGGACCTCGCGCGCAACACGCGGGGCTGACCACCGCTCGACGCCCGGTCAGCCCCTCCGGGCGCCCTCGGTCAGATCGCGCACAGCGGGTCCTGCTCGGCGGAGGGCGTCGGGCCGGTGTCCTCGGACGCGGAGTCCGCGGCCGCGGCGGGGGCGGGCGGCGCGGTGGCCGCGACGGGCTTGGTCGCCGCGGGCGTCGGCTCCGCCCGGTCGGCCTCCTCGCTGCGCGCGGTCGGGACGGTCGCGGGCGCCGGGCGGGCGCGCCGGGCCCGCGCCGCCTCCACGGAGCGACAGGCCAGCGGGAGGAGGCACAGCACCACCGCGAAGAGCGCCCACAGCCGCATCGCGAGATGGCTGTGGTGCAGGAACAGCGAGGCGACGAACGATCCGCCGAAGACCACGCACCACAGCAGGTGGATGCGGAAGGTGGCGAGCCGGTCCGGGCTGGCGGAGTCGCCCTTGGGCGTGACCACGAACCGGCTTCTGCGGCGGAGCGCCGCGTCCAGCAGCGAGCGCGCGTAGATCGGCGCGGACAGCGCCGACAGCGCCATTCCGGCGACGCCCGAGGAGCCGTACGGCTCGTGCGGGCTGACGTTGTGCCGCCGGTTCCAGACGTAGAGCCCGATCTGGAGGGCGACGGTGTCCCCGTACAGCATCAGCCAGATCTCGGGGGAGATGTGCACCCCGGCCGCGCCGGCGGCGAGGAAGAGCACGCAGGACAGCGCCGACAGCAGCCAGTTCAGGGCGGTCATCGGGTAGTACGCCATCATCAGCGTGTAGTTGAGCAGCTTGCCGGGGGACAGCGTGGGCACCCCCCGCCACCACTGCTTGAGCACCGTCTCGTAGGTGCCGCGCGACCAGCGCAGCTGCTGGGTGAAGAAGTCGGTCCAGGTGCTGGGGCCCTCGCCGACGGCGAGCACGTCCGGGGTGTAGACCGAGCGCCACTTCCGGCCGGTCTCGGGGTTGCGGCGCCGGTGCAGCTCGAATCCGGTGGCCATGTCCTCGGTGATCGAGTCGTACAGCCCGCCGACGCTGCGCAACGCGCTGATCCGGACCGCGTTGTTGGTGCCGACGAACATCGCGCCGCCGTACGCGTTCCCCGCCCGCTGGATGAGGGCGTGGAAGAGGAACTGCTGACTCTCCGCCGCCTTGGTGACGAGCGTGTCGTAATTCCCGTAGACCTGCGGCCCGACGACGAATGCCACATCGGGATCGCGAAAGTAACCGAGCATGCGCTCCAGGAAGTTGGGCAGCGGCACATGGTCGGTGTCCACGCAGGCCATGATGTCGTATCCGTCACCGTGCTCGTCCAGCCAGGCGTTGTAATTGCCGTGCTTGGTCTTCGCCCGGAAACGGCCCTTGGGCTGGTTCCACTTCTCAACGTCCTTGCGGGAGAAGTGTCGTACGCCGAGCCGGGCGCACAACTCCTTGGCGGCCGGGTCGTCGCCCTCGTCGAGCAGCCACACATGCAGCTTCCCGCGGTGTCGCAGCCGGGTGGCGCCCTCCAGCGTGGCCCGGACCATGTCCAGCGGCTCCTTGCCCGGCACATAACTGGTCAGGAAGGCGACCTTGGTCCCCGGGTGGGGGGTCACCGGGACCGGGTCGCGGGCCATCAGCGTCGCGTGCGCGTTGGAGACCACGGTGAACAGCCGGAACGCCTCGATCAGGCCGACCGAGAGCAGCATCGCCACGTCCGAGGCGGTCTCCCAGCCCGTGACGTCCGCGCGGTATGTCCAGTGGGACGGCTGGAGCAGCCAGACGAGCAGCACGGCGGAGCACAGCGGCGCCGCGCAGAGCAGCAGCGCGGTGCGGATCCTGCGCGGCTGGCGGGCCAGCAGGCTGCGGTAGCGCACCCGGTACACGCAGTGCCGCGGCGGGTCGGTCAGCGGGCCCGCCAACTGGCTGAAGCCCTCGTAGTCGTACGTCGGGCCGCTCTGCCGCGCCGGCTCGGAGGCCGTGTCGCCCGGCCGCCTCGACCCGAACGCCGCGTCGCTCGGCCTTTTCGTCGCGAACGCCGTCTCGACCGGCCGCTTCGGTTCCGCGGCCGGGGCCGGCACCGCCTCCACCGCCGCCCCGGGGGGCTCCGCCTCTTCGGGGTCGGCCCAGGAGGGGGCGGGGCGGGCCGGCGCCACGGCGGCCGTCGAGGATTTCTCAGCCGGCCGCGGAACGGGATTCGTCGAAGTCATGAGGGCAACTCCCGCGAGGCTGTCTCGGATGGAATCTCACGCAGCGGGCGCCAGCCGGACGACATGCGTCATGTCATCGCCCGATAAGCGAAGATAACCATCACATAGGCGGTTGCTCTGTAAATCAGACTTTCGGCGCGCCCCGTCATTGCGTCGAATGGGGGATGGTCCGGCGGTCACTCGGATGGCCAGTTCGTCAGCAACACTGACGGCTCATCAGCGCGCGTCTCGCGTGATTTTCATTCCGCTATCTGTCATGGTCTGGGGCGGTTTCAGCGGGCGAATACGGAGGCGAGACATGCGGATTCCCCTCCGGCGCACGCCGACCGTGCTGCACATCAGCCAGCCCGTCGAGGGCGGTGTCGCCCGGGTGGTCGCCGACCTCGTCAGCGCCCAGGCGACGGCCGGGCTGCGCCCCGTGGTGGCCTGCCCGCCCGGCGGCCCGCTCGCCGCACAGGTGACGGCGGCCGGGGTGACGACGGTCCCCTGGGCGGCCCGGCGGGAACCCGGCGCGCGACTGCCGCGGGAGGCCGCCCAGATCGCCCGCATCGTCCGCCGGACCGGCCCCGACCTGGTGCACGCGCACAGCGCCAAGGCCGGCCTCGCCGCCCGGCTCGCCGTCCGCGGCCGGGTCCCGACGCTCTACCAGCCGCACGCCTGGTCCTTCGAGGCCGCCGACGGGGCCACCGCCGCCCTGGCGGTGCGCTGGGAGCGGTTCGCCGCGCGCTGGGCGCAGCGGATCGTCTGCGTCAGCGAGGACGAGCGGCGGCGCGGCGAGGGAGCCGGGGTGCCCGGCCGCTGGACGGTGATCCGCAACGGCGTCGACACCGGACGCTTCCGCCCAGCCGACGAGGACGCACGACGGCGCGCCCGCGCCGCCCTGCCCGCCCTCCGCGACCTGCCCGCCGACGCCCCCCTGGCCGTCTGCGTCGGCCGGCTCTGCCGGCAGAAGGGCCAGGACCTCCTGCTGCGCGCCTGGCCGCGGACCGCCGCAGAGGTGCCGGGCGCCCGGCTCGCGCTCGTCGGCGACGGCCCCGAACTCGCCGCGCTGCGCCGCGCCGCCCCCGCCGATGTGCTGCTCCCGGGCCCGGTCGCGGACACCGCGCCGTGGTACGCCGCCGCCGACCTGGTGGTGCTGCCGTCCCGCTGGGAGGGCATGGCGCTGGCCCCCCTGGAGGCCATGGCCAGCGGTCGGCCCGTGCTGCTCACCGAGGTGACCGGCGCCCGCGAGTCGCTGCCCGTCGGGCACGCCTCGTCCTGCCTGGTACCGCCCGACGACCCGCCCGCGCTGGCCCGCGCGCTCACCGTGCTGCTCCGCCGCCCCGCGCTCCGCGCCCGGCTGGGGCACGAGGCCCAGCGCCACGTCCACGCGGCCCACGACGTACGGAACACGGCGGCGGCGGTCACCCGCCTCTACCGCGAACTGCTCGAACCGGCCCACTCCTGGAACCGGTTCACCGACCGCGGGGAGCTGTGCAGGGGATGAACACCGACAACGCAGGCGTGCCCACCCCCGGCCGGTTGCTGGCGCCCCGCCCGGCCCCGGCCCGCCCGGCCGCCTCCCTCTTCGGGCCGCGCCGCCCCCAGCCCCGGCCCGCCGCCCCGCCCCGCCCGACGCCCACCCGCCCCTCGCGGGGGACCGCGCTGCTCGTGGCCGTGGACTGCGTGGCCGCCGCCGTCGCGGCGATCCCGCTGCTCGCGGCGCACCCCTCGCCGGGCGACACCGACCGGGCCACGACCGTGCTCACCCCGCCCGTGCTCGCCCCGGCCATCCCGCTGGGCTCGCCGGCAGCGGCCGATCCGGCGGGCGGGTTCGCCCCGGCGGGCGGGCTCGCTCCGACCGTCGTGTTCGCGGTGGCCGCGCTGGTCGCCGCGGCCGTCGTCGCGCTCGGCGCGCGCGGCGGGCTCTACCGGCCGGGCCCCTGGACCGTCGCCCTGGACGAGGCTCCCAGGTTGCTGCGGTACTGCCTGCTCGCCTGGCTGCTGGCGGCCGCGGTGATCTCCGGCACCGACCCGCCGCGCTCGCTCGGCTGGCAGGTGCTGCTCACCGCCCTGGCCGTGCACGCCCTCCTGGCCTACGCCGGCCGCGCGGCCGTCCACCGGCTCCGCCGTCGCGCCCGGCGCCGGCATCCGTGCTCCACGCTCGTCGTCGGCGCGGGCCCCGCCGGCCGCCGGCTGGCCACCGTGCTGGGCGAGCACCCCGAGTACGGGATGCGGCCGGTCGGACTGGTCGAGCCGATGGCGCCGGCCGACGGTATCGGCGGTGGCGGTGGGGTGGAGGCCATGGGCGGGGTCGTCGGGCAGGCGGCTCCGGCGGCGGGCGTCGGGGGCGGTGGTCTGGCGGTGGGAGCCGTGCCCCTCGGGGCCGTGGCCGTGGGGAGTGAGGCGCCCCCGACGCCCGCGACGCCTCCGAGGCCCGCGACGGTACCGGCGGCCTCGGCGTCTCCGGTGCCACCGGCCGGCGTCGGCGGTCTGGCCGTGGGGTCGGTCCCGCTGAACGCGGTGGTCGTGGGTGGTGTGGACGCCACGGTCGTCGGCGGCGTGCCCGGAGGGCAGGCTTCCGTCCCGGTCCCGGTCCCGGCCCCGGCCTCGGTCCCGCTCCCGGGGGTGGGACCCGGGCCGAGCTCCGGGCCGGGTGGGGGCGACGGAACGGCGGGCGACCGGGCGAGCGGGGCGGCGGGCGCCGCGGCCCCCGCACTTCCGACGCCGTCCCCGCCCCCGGGCACGCCGTCCCCGCTCGGCCCGCCCCTCAGGCGCGCCCCGTCGCCGGCGCCCGCGGCCCAGACGCCCGCGACACCGGTGCTCTCGGCCCAGATGTCCTCGGCCCAGACGCCCGTGACTCCGGTGCCCTCGGTGCAGACGCCCGCGGTGTCGATGCCTGCCCCCGCCCCGGTCGCGCCGCCGCTGCCACTGCTGCACTCCTACGAGGACGTCATCCGGGCCGTCATCCAGAACGCCGTCCGGGACGCGGTGTTCACCCGCGACCCCGCCGAGACCCCGCAACTCGCCACGCTCGCCCGGCTGCTGATGGCGCAGGGCTGCGCCGTGTGGCTGCCCGGCGGCGCCCCCGGTCAGGTCGTCGAGCGGCTTGGATCCGGTGGCCGGGCCCCGGGCCACCTCTCGGGGCACTTGTGGGGATTCGCCTGCCGTCGCCTCGACCCGCCGCCCCCGGGCCGCCTCGGCGCCGCGGGCAAGCGCGCGCTGGACGTCGCCGTCGCCGGCTGCGCCCTGCTGGTCACCGGGCCGCTGCTGCTGGCGTGCGCGCTCGCCGTGCGCCTCGCCGACGGCCCCGGTGTGCTCTTCCGTCAGGAGCGGGTCGGCCACGGCGGCCGACCGTTCGTGATGCTGAAGTTCCGCACCCTGCGGCCCGCCGACGACCACGAGTCGGCCACCCTGTGGAGCGTCGCCCGCGACCGGCGGGTGAGCCTCGTGGGGCGGCTGTTGCGACGCTCCTCCCTCGATGAACTGCCCCAGCTGTGGAACGTGCTGCGCGGCGACATGAGCCTGGTCGGGCCGCGGCCGGAACGCCCGTACTTCGTGCGGAAGTTCAGCCAGGACCACCCCGGCTACGCGGCCCGGCACCGGATGCCCGTCGGGGTCACCGGGCTGGCCCAGGTGCACGGGCTGCGCGGCGACACCTCCATCGAGGACCGGGCGCGGTTCGACAACCTCTACATCGAGACCTGGACGCTGTGGCAGGACGTCCGCATTCTGCTGCGTACCGCCGGCTCGCTGTTCCGGTTCGGCGGGAGCTGATCCGTGCCTCGAGCTGCCGGCGTGTCCGCGGCCGGGTCGCCGACCCCGGTGGCCGCGCCGGGGCGCGCGGCTACGGGCGTGGACACGGACACGGACACGGGCGTGGGACGCGGAGCCGTACGGGAGCCGACCGTGCCGGGGCGGACGCGCTCGGGTCCGGCCGACGAGGAGCCCGGCGCCCCGCCACGGACCACGGCGTGGCGAGCCATGAGCCGGCGCGCCGTGCCCTGGCGGGTGGTGCCCGCCGTGGCGACCGTACTGCTGTTGTGCGTACCGGCCGGCCGGGAGGACGCGAGCGGGGCCGGGGCCATCCATGTCACCCCCGCCGACCTGGCCAGCGCGGCGCTCGTCGGCTGCTGCGCGGTCAGCGCGCTGCGCCGCCGGGACCGGCCGCTGACCCGGCGCGCGGCGCTGGTGCTGGCGGCGCCCGTCGTCGCCTTCGCCGTGGCGACCGTCACCGGCTACGACCCGGCGGCCGCGCTGACCGGCTTCGTGCGCTACCTCCAGGTCTTCGTCCTCGTCCCCGCCGCGCTGCTGCTCCTGCTGCGTTCACGCCGCGACTTCTGGCTGGTGGCGGGGGCGCTCGTGCTGGCCGCCGGAGTGCAGGGCGTGATCGGGCTGCGTCAGTACCTCACCGGCACCGGGGCCTCGTACGCCGGAGTCGACATCCGCGCCGTGGGCACCTTCGGCCCGCTGGACGTGATGGGCATGGCCGCCCTGGTCGCCCATGGCCTGCTCGTCCTGCTCGCCGTGGCGCTGGCGCCGCCGCCCGGCGCGGCCCGCTGGCTGCGCCCCGCCGCCCTGGTCGGGGCCGGCTTTCTGGTGGTGCCGCTGGTGATGTCGTTCAGCCGGGGCGCCTGGATCGCCACCGCCGTCGCCGGGGTCGCCATGCTGCTGCTCGCGGACGGCCGTCGCGGGCTGCGCGCCCTCGGGGTGCTGGCCGCGCTCGCGGCGCCGGCCGTCGTGGCCGTGGTGCTGGTGGTCGGGGCCGGCGGTCCCGGCCAGGCCGGCGTCGGCGTCGGCGGCGGTGTCGGCTCGGGAGCCGGATCCGGTCTGGTCGGCGAGCGGCTGACGAGCATCACGCAGGTCACCGACTCCCCGGACAAGTCCGTCTCCGACCGCTACACCATGTGGGCGGCGGCCACCGGCATCTGGCGCGACGCCCCCGCCACCGGGGTGGGGCTCAAGGGCTTCGCGGCCCACCGCGACGGACACGCCTCCATCGCCCTGTCCGCGGGCAGCGACACCGCCGGCGCGGGCCTGGACTTCCAGCGCCAACCGCTGCTGTCCCCACACAACATGTACCTCCTGGTGCTCAGCGAGCAGGGCCTGGTGGGCGCCACCGCCGTCATCGGCAGCTGGGCGGCCCTCCTGCTTCTCGGTCTCCGCCGGCTGCGTCCCGCCGGCCGCCGGCCCGCCGGGGAAGGCGTGACCGGTGGCGCCGCGGGCCGGCGCCCGGACGCCTGCGGACTGGTCGCCGTCGGCCTGCTGCTGTGGCAGTTGATGGACTTCGCCTACGCCGACATCGGTGGCCCCTCCACCACGCTCACCGCCGTGCTCCTGGGCCTCGCCACCTGGTGGGCGCTGAGCCCACGACTCGACGACCCCGCGGCGGCCGCGCGATGAGCGACACGGCGGCCTCCCGCCGGGCGGCGACGACGGGAACGGCTGCGGGGGCGGCCCCGGGAGCCCAGAGCCCGGGAGCCGCGCGTTCGGGTGTGGGACCCGCCCTGGCGGCGAGGCCGCCCGCCGGCTCGACCGGGCCGGCCGGCCTGACGGGGCCCGCCGGCTTGGCCGGGCCCGCCGGGGCGGCCGTCGTCGTCCCGCCCACCAGAGAGGCCCCGCTCGCCCCGCCGGCCGTCCGCGCCGAGCGGTTCGGCCGATTCAAGCGATTCGAGCGATTCGGGCGGGCCGGGCGGGCCCAGCGGACCGAGGGCCCCACGGGGGAGAGGTTCGTGGCGCGGGCCGCCGTGGTGACCGCCGGACTGACCGCGGCGGGGGCGCTGTTCGGCCTCGTACGGGACCAGTTGATCGCGCACCTCTTCGGCGCGGGGGGAGCGACGGACGCCTTTCTCGTCGCGTGGACCGTCCCCGAGCTCGCTGCGACCCTCCTCATCGAGGACGCCATGGCCCTGGCCCTGATCCCCGCCTTCAGCCTGGCCCTCTCGCTGCGCGCGGCCGGCGGCACCGGGCGCGCCGACCGCGCGGACCCGGTGCGCCGGCTGCTGGCGGTGACCGCGCCCCGGCTGTTCCTCGCGCTGTCCTGCGGCGCGGTGCTGGTCGGACTCGCCGCGCCGTCGCTGGTGGACCTGCTGGCGCCCGGCCTCGCCGATCCCGGGCCGGCGGTCGTCTGCACCCGGCTCACGGCCATGACCGTGCTGACCTTCGGGGTGGCCGGCTACCTCAGCGCCGCGCTGCGCGCGCACCACAGCTACCCGGCGCCCGCCGCCATCTACGTCGCGTACAACGTCGGCATCGTGGCCACCGTCCTCACGCTGCACGCCACGCACGGGGTGGCCGCCGCGGCGGCCGGGGTGGCCGTGGGCAGCTGCCTCATGGTCCTCGTGCAACTCCCGGCCGGCCACCGCCTGCTGCCGCTCCGCCTCCCCGCCGCCTCCCCGCCGCTCCCGGCACCTTCGGGCCCGGGCGACCAGGGGCCGCTCCCCGCGGCGTCGCTGCGGGCCCGGGCCGTACTGGCACCCGTCGTGCCCATCGCGCTGTTCGCGTTGGCGCGGCAGTCGCAGGTGCTCATCGAGCGCCACCTCGCCTCGGGGCTGCCGGCCGGTGCGATCTCCCACCTCAACTACGCCCAGAAGGTGGCCCAGCTGCCGATGGTCCTCTCGCTGATGGTCTGCACGGTGACCTTCCCGCTGGTGGCGCGCGCGATGGCGGACGGCGAGGCGGAGCGGGCGCGGCGGCGGGTGGAGCGGGACCTGACGCTCGCCGGGGTGGTGGTGCTGGCCGGAACCGCGTACGTGATCGCCTATGCGCCGCAGATCGTGGAAGTGCTCTTCCAGCGCGGCGCCTTCGAGGCCCGCGACACCGCGGCGACGGCCGCGGTGATGCGGGTGTACGCGCTCGGCCTGCTCGGCCACAGCCTGGTCGGCGCGCTGATCCGGCCGTTCTGCTCCGCCGGCCGCCCCACCTGGTACCCCCTCGCCTCGATGACGGTCGGACTGCTCGCCACCGTCGCCGCGGGGGCCGCCACCGCCCCGCACTGGGGCGTGCTCGGCATCGCCGCCGCCAACGCCTGCGGCATCAGCGTCACCGCCCTGCTGTTGCTGCGCGGGCTCGGTGCCCGGCTGATCGCCCTCCGGGTGGGCCGGGTGGCGGCCGGGCTCGGCCGGCTGGCGTTGGCGGCCGCCGTGGCGGCGGCGGTCGGCTGGGCCGCCGCGGCCGATGCCACCGGCGCGCCGCTCGCCCCCTCCGCCCCGGTCGCCGTCGCGGCCGGATGCCTCCTCGTACCCGTCGTCTTCGCCGTCACGGCCCTGGCCGTACGCGCGCCGGAAGTCCCGGAACTGCTCGCCTCCGCCCAACGAAAGCTGCGCCATGTCCGATGAACCCTGGCTGCTGATGTACCACTCCGTGAGCGCGTACACGCGTGATCCCTACCGCGTCACCGTCACACCCGACCGGCTGCGCCGCCAGCTGCGCTGGTTGCGCCGGCGCGGGCTGCGCGGGGTCGCCGTGGGCGAGCTGCTCCGCGAACGCGCCGCCGGCCGCGGCGCCGGCCTGGTCGGGCTCACCTTCGACGACGGTTACGCCGACTTCGTCGAGCAGGCCGTGCCGCTGCTGCGCGGATACGGCTGCACCGCCACGGTGTTCGTGCTGCCGGGGTTGCTCGGCGGTGACAACTCCTGGGACCGGCACGGCCCGCGCAAGCCGCTGCTCGCCGAGGACGGCATCCGCGCGGCCCTCGCCGCGGGCATGGAGATCGGCTCCCACGGCTGGCGTCACACCTCGCTCCCGACCGCCGACGACGCCACCCTGTGGGGGGAGACGGCCGGCAGCCGGGAGGAACTGGAGCGCATCACCGGCGTGCCGGTGGAGGGCTTCTGCTACCCGTACGGCCACCTGGACCGCCGCTGCGTCGCGGCGGTGCGGGCCGCCGGCTACGGCTATGCCTGTGCCATCGACCCCGGCCGGCTCACCGGTCGCCACGCGCTGCCCCGCGTCCACGTGGACGACCGCGACGCCGGGCTCCGCCTACGGCTGAAGCAACTGGTGCACCCCCTACGCCGCCGCCCTCTGCCGGCGGACACCGCGGCGGGCGCCGTCCCGGCCTCGGCGTGCCACACGACGGCCGCGACGCGGGCTGCCACGACGGCCGGCACGCCCGGGGCCGCGGCGGGGGTGGCTCCCACGGTGGCCGTGCCGGCGGCGGGGGTCGCTCCCGTGGTGGGGGTCGGTTCCGCTCGGGTCGGGGTCGCCTCCGCGGGGGCCGTTCCCGTGGTCGCCGTTCCGGGGGCGGGGGTGGCTCCCGTGGTGGGTGGTGCTCGCGCGGGCGTCGCTTCGACGGTCGGGGTCGCTCTCGGGGCGCGCCGCGCGCCCGGCGCTGCCGGGGTCGCTTCCCCGGGGGGTGCTCCCGTAGGCGTGGCCCGTCCTGCCGGGGTCGCTCCCGTGGTCGGGGTTGGTTCCGCTCGGGTCGGGGTCGCCTCCGCGGGGGCCGTTCCCGGGGTCGCCGTTCGCGGGGCGGGCGCCGTTCCCGCGGCGGGGGCCGCCCCTGTGACCGCCGTTTCTGCGACCGCCGTTCCCGCCGTCGCCATTCCCACGGGCGCCCTCCCCGCAGCGGGGATCGCTCCCGCGGCCGGGGTCGCTTCCGCCCCGCTCGGGGTCGTCCCCGCGAGCATCGTTTCGACGGTCGGGGTCGCTCTCGGGTCGGAGGGCGCGCCCGGCGCTGCCGGGATCGCTCCCGCTGCTGGGATCGCTCCCGCCCCGGCCCTAGGCGGACCCGCCACGGTCGGGGTCGCTTCCGCCCCAGCCCTAGGCGGACCCGCCACGGTCGGGGTCGCTTCCGCCCCGGCCCTAGGCGGACCCGCCACGGTCGGGGTCGCTTCCGCCCCGGCCCTAGGCGGACCCGCCACGGTCGGGGCCGCCCCCATGGTCGGGGCCGCTCCCCCCGGCGGGGTGGCTCCGCCCGCCCCGCAGGTTCGCGCGGAGGTGACGGGCACGGCGCGGCTTTCGTCCGCCGCGGCGCGCCGGCAGCGGGCGGGCCAGGGTCGGGCCGGAGCCGGCGCCGGCGCAGGCGCCGGGGTGGGAGCGGAACGATGAGAGTGCTGCACATCATCACCGGCCTCGGCGCCGGGGGCGCCGAGCAGCAGTTGCGGCTGCTGCTGCGTCACCTCCCGGTCCGCTGCGACGTCGTCACCCTCACCAACCCCGGTGCCGTGGCCCACGGCATCCGCTCCGACGGCACCCCCGTCACCCACCTGGGCATGGGCGGCAACCGCGACCTGAGCGCGCTGCCCCGCCTGGTCCACCTCATCAAGGCCGGCGGCTACGACCTCATCCACACCCACCTCTACCGGGCCTGCGTGTTCGGCCGGGTCGCCGCCCGACTGGCGGGCGTACGGGCCGTCATCGCCACCGAACACTCCCTCGGCGGCAACCGCATCGAGGGCCGCCCGCTCACCTCCGGGACGCGCGCGCTCTACCTGGCCACCGAGCGGCTCGGCTCCGCGACCGTGGCCGTCTCGGCGACCGTCGCCGACCGGCTGCGCGACTGGGGCGTGCCCAGTGGCCGGGTGCACCTGATCCCGAACGGCATCGACGCCCGCCACTTCCGCTTCGAGCCCGGCGCGCGCGCCGCCGCCCGCAACCGGCTGGACCTCGGGGAACACGACTTCGTGGTGGGCGGGGTGGGCCGGTTGGTGCCGGACAAGCGGTTCGACCTGCTGGTGCGGGCGGTGGCCGCGGTGCCCCAGGCGCGGCTGCTGCTGATCGGCGACGGGCCGGAGCGCGCCACGCTGTGCGCGCTGGCCGACCGGCTCGGGGCGCGCCGCCGGATCCGACTGCTGGGGGAGCGCGACGGCGCGGTCGGGACCACCGGGGACCGGGCCGCCGACATCCCCGGGCTGCTCGCCGCGATGGACGTCTTCGTCTCGCCGTCCTCGCAGGAGTCCTTCGGGCTCGCGGTGGTGGAGGCGCTCGCGGCCGGGCTGCCCGTGCTGCACATCGCCTGCCCGGCCATCGACGAACTCCCGCGCGACGCCGCGCCCGGGGCCCGGCGCGTCCCCCCGGACGCCACCGCCCTGGCCGAGGCGCTGTGCGAGCTCGCCGCCGCCGGGCCGGTGCGGCACCCGGTCCCGCCGGCGGTCGAGCGCTACTCCATCGCCCGCACCGCCGACCGCCTACGGGCGCTGTACGAACGCACCTCCGCCCACTGGCCGGACCGCTGTGGCCATGGACCGGTGCCCACCGCGCCCCGCCGCCCCTTCCCCGCCCTCTCCGACCCCAGGAAGTGAGCGCCCACGTGAACGACATGACCGACACCAACCCCGCCGACGCCCTCGCCGACGCTCCCGCCGACGCCACCGGCGAGCCCCGTACCGCCCCCGTCGCCCCGCCCGACGGCGCCACGGACGTCTCGCGGAGCCTCAGCCCGCCCCCCTTCGTCGCCTCGCCGTCCGTCGCCGCGGACGGCTCGGGAAGTCCCCACCTCGCCGCGACCGCCCCCGTCGCAACCGCCCCCTTCCCGGGGGCCACCGCGGCCGCCCCCGCTCAAGCCTCCGGCTCCTTCGGCCTCTCCGGGCCGCAAGCACACCCCGGCCTCTCCGGGCCGCACGGACACCCCGGCCCCTCCGGACCCGCCGGGGCCCCGTCCGCCGTGCCGCTCCGCGGCGGCCTTCCGCCACGTGACCTCGGTCTGCCGGGCGACGAGCCGGACCCGGGCACGCCCGCCGCGGAGCCGCCCGGTGGGCAGCGGCGACGGGACCGGGCGCCGGAGCCGCGCCGGCGCCGGATGCCGGGGTGGTTGATCCTGTTGCTGTGCACGGCGCTCGGCGGGGCCGGGGGAGCGGCGTACGGATGGTTGACGCCGGCTCAGTACTCCGCCACCGGCTATGTCGTCGTGGTGCCGGGCATGGACTCCGAGCCCGCGACCGCGCTCGGCTTCGCGCAGGCGTACGGGCGGATCGGCACCGGCGGCGCCGTGCTCCTCCAGGCGCAGCGCCTCACCGGACGGCCGGCGGCGGAGCTGCGCGACAAGGTGCGCACGTCGACCTCCCCGGACTCGCCGCTGATCGAGATCACCGGCACGGACTCCCGGCCCGCCCGCGCGGCCGCCGTCGCCAACGCCGTGGCCCGCGCGCTGACCCGGAAGGCCAACGCCGCCTCGGCGAGCACCGGTGTCAGCGTCACCGGGTTCGCCGCCGCCCTCGAGCCCGACGCGCCCAGCACCCCGGCGCCCCGCGTCACCACGGCGGTGGGTGGCTGCGCGGGTGCCGTCCTCGGCTGTCTCGCGCTGCTGGTCCGCCCGTCCCGGTCCGGCCGTCGCGGTGAGCGCCCCACCGCGGGCCCGGCCGCGCCCGCCGGGCCCGAGCCCTCCGCCGGCCCCGAGTCCTCGGCCGGCCCCGAGCCCCTCGCCGCGCTCGGCGTGCCCGCCCCCGCCGGCGAGCCGGCGGGAGGCGCCCGGTGACGACCTGGACCGTGGCCGAGTGCCGGGACACGGCGCGGTTCGGCGCGCTGGCGGCGGAGTGGGACGCGCTCTACCGCCACTGCCGTACCGCCACCCCCTTCCAGACCCACGCCTGGCTCCACTCCTGGTGGCTGTCGTACGGCCGGCGGGGGCGGCTGCGGCTGGTACTGGCTCGGCGGGACGGGCGGCTGGTGGGCGTCGCCCCGCTGATGCTGGCCTGGCGGCCGCTCCCGGTGCTGGTGCCGCTCGGCGGGGCCGTCTCCGACTTCTGCGACGTCCTGCTGCACGACGACTGCGTGGACGCCGCCGCGGCCGCGCTCGCCCGGGGGCTGCGCCGCGCGGCCGCCGGCCCGGCCCTGATCGACCTGCGGGAGGTGCGCCCCAGCGGGGCCGCCGAGCGGCTCTACGCGCACTGGGACGGTCCGCGGCGGCGCCTCGCCGACTCGGTGTGCCTGGAACTCCCCGGCCGGCCGCTGACCGAGCTGCTCCAGCGGTTGCCCGGGCCCAGCGCCCGCCGCACCCGGCGCCAGCTGCGCCGGCTGGACGCGCTCGGCATCGAGCACCGCAGCGTGCCCGCCGAGGAGATCCCGGAGTCCGTCGCCACCCTGCTGGAGCTGCACGGCCGGCAGTGGGAGGGCCGGGGGGTCACCCCCGAGCACCTCTCGTCGCGCTTCGCCGAGCACCTCACCCGCGCCACCCGCCGACTGGTCGCCTCCGGGGGCGCCCAGCTCACCGAGTACCGGATCGACAGGCGGGTGCTCGCCGCCGACGTCACCCTCATGTCTCCGCGGATGTCGGGCGGTTACCTGTACGGCGCCCATCCCGACCTGCGCGCGATGAAGGCGGACATCACCGCCATGCTGCTGCGCCACGACACCGAGCACGCCGTCGCCGCCGGCCGGCCCGTGCTCAGCATGCTGCGCGGCACCGAGCCGTACAAGCGGCACTGGCGGCCGGACACCGTCGTCAATCAGCGGCTGCTGCTGGCCCGCCGCGGCCGGGGCTGGGAGCTGCGCCGTTACGCGGCCCAGTCGGCGCTCCGGTCCCGCGCGGCGGGCGTGCTCCGCGACCGGCTGCCGGCGGTGGGGAAGCGTCTTCGGGGGCTGCGGCAGTGGACCCCGTTCGGGGCGGGCCGGCGCCGGGCCGCGCCGGCCCGGCGGCTCCCCCCTCCCGCGCGTGCCCCGCGCCCGGCGGCTCCGCGCCCGTCGTCCGGTCCCGGAAGACCCGCGCCGCCTCGGGGTTCCGCCGGCAGCGCCACACCCCGTGCGGGCAGTAGTCCGTGATGCTCTGGTAGAGCGGCGGGTGTCGGGCGAACCAGTCGAGCATGCCGCGCATGTACTCCGGGTTGTCGCCGTGGCGGAACAGGCCCCACTCCGGATACGAGTGGGGCTTGCCGTGCCGCGCGGCGAACTCCACCTGGTCGCGCAGCCCGTACGGCTGCTCCACCTGTTCGGCGAAGGTGTCCCCCGGCGGCTGGTCGTAGGAGTCCATGCCGACGATGTCGACGACGTCGTCGCCGGGGTAGCAGTCCGGCCAGGGGATCGCGTCCCGGCCCCGGCTGGGCGCGAAGTCGAACCGGAAGCGCTGCCCCGGAACGGCGCGCATCCGTGTGACGATCCGTCGCCAGTACGCCTTCCACGCCTCCGGGTCGGGGGCGCAGCGGCCGGTGTAGGTGGTGCCGTTCATCTCCCAGCCCAACACCAGGACCGTGTCGGGGACGCCGAGCGCGACCAGGCGCTCGGCCAGCGCCCGGAAGTGCGCGTCGTAGGCCCCGTCGGCGCCGGCCGTCAGCAGGGTGCGCACCGTGTCGTCCGGCACGCGCGCCTCGTTGCGCGGCAGCATGGGCACGTTGAGCACGAAGAGGCGGTCGGCGGCGGCCCGGCGCCAGCGGGCCCAGGCGGGCAGCAGCGTCACCTCGCCGCGGATGTCCGACCAGTTGCCGCCCGGCAGATAGCTGCGGCCCACCCGCAGCGCCGCGTCGTGGCCGCTCCAGTCGCGCAGCGCCGACAGCCGCGCCACGCCCTCCGGGCCCGAGCCCAGGAAGGCGCCCCAGGCCGGCCCACCCCGGGCGGCCCGCGGTGGCGCGGCGGGCCGGTCGGGGCGGGCGGCGGGGGCGATGGCCGCCGCCGTCCATACCAGCAGGGCGGCGACCGCGATGGAGGCGGCGGAGGCGAGCCTGCTGCCCGGGCCGCGGTGCCGCCCGGGCCGGTGCGCCCGCCCGGAGCCTCGCCGAAGGGCCGTCGCGTCGAAGCGCCGTCGAACGGTCGCCGGGTCGAAGCGTCGTCGGAGGGTCGCCGGGTCGAAGCGCCGTCGGAGGGCCGTCGGGTCGAAGCGTCGTCGAAGGGGCGCCGGGCCGGTGCGCCGATACCGGGCCGGGGCCCGGTGTCGGGCCGCCCGCGCCCGGGGGCGACGCGGGTCCCCGGCGGAGCCGGCAGTTTCCTGAAAGGCCATTGCGGGTCCTCGGTGGGCGCGGCTAGACATGATCACGGACGCCGTCGCCCGCGACCACTCCGGACGGCGGTGACCTCGGGCGTCCCCCGTCCCCGGCGGAGGTCCCCGGCGGCGGAGGTCCGGTGTATCACCCCAGCCACGCCGGCCCTCCGCCGCAAACGCCCGCTCATCTCCCCACGCCTTCGGGTCAGCGGAGGTGCTCGCGGGTGGGGACGACGCCCTCCTGGTCGGAGACCAGGAACAGCCCGGCCATGCCGTGGTCGGAGTGGGGTTGCACATGGCAGTGGTACATCCAGGCGCCGGGGCCGACGTCCTCGCCCGCGATCACCTGGAAGCCGAAGGAGTCGGCGGGCCCGGTCACCTTGTTGTCGATGATCCGGCTGGGGTCGCCCAGGCCGGCCAGCATGCCCGTGCGGTTGTCCGCCCAACGGTGGCCGTGCAGATGGAAGGTGTGGAAGAGCTTGCCGTGCGTGATCATGATGATCTCGACCCGGTCGCCCATGGTGGCCCGGAGGTTGGGCCCCTCCCGCAGGTTGTTGATCTTGGTGTCGTTGAAGACGATCGTGAACTGCCGGTCCGGCAGGATGTCGCCCTTGCGGCGGACGACCACCGGGCCGTACAGGCCCCGGCGGAGGCCCCCGGTGCCGTGCGGGGTGCCCACCATGTGGTCGTGGTAGTGCCAGTAGCCGGCGCTGCCGCCGCGCCAGGTGCCGTCCGGGCGCTGGGTGGGGGCGTGGCTGCGCCAGGTGTAGACGCGGCGCTCACCCGGCCGCACCGCGCCGCCCTGGTGGAAGGTGCCGTCGCTGTCGATGTCGTAGTCGAGGCCGTGCGGGTGCAGGCTGCATGTGGTGTCCATGGTGTTCTCGAACTCGATGTGCAGGGTGTCGCCCTCCACCATCTCGATCACCGGGCCGGGGATCGTCGCCTTGCCCCGCTCCCGCCCGTACCCCATCTGCCCGTTGGGCAGCCGCTCCGCGTAGAGCCGCATCCGGTGCACCTCGCCGCCGGCCCGGGTGACCCGGCGCAGCCGGCGGGCGGCCGGACTGTCCGGCGACTGGGGCGCTTCCGGCTCGAGGGGGGCGCCGCCCGGCCCGGGGGCCTCCGGCTCCCGGGGGTTGCTCCGCGCCGACGCGGGGGCGAGGCCGAAGGGGGATACCGCGGCGGCGGCCGCGCCGCCCGTGAACAGCCGTCTGCTGAAGGTGCGTCGGGGCGCGCCGCCGACTTCTGCCTCACTCATCGCTCTCCCGGCTCGCGGGTTCCCCGGGGCGCCTGAGCGCGGGGGAACCGCGTAGATCGGTTGGTTCGGTTGGATCAATGCGGACATAACATATCAAAAATATGCGTAAAGCCATGGACTCACCACGGCGGCGACCCCGGCCGGCCCGAGCTGACTCGCAGTCAAACCGCGGGAGCCTACCCACCGCCGCGCCCCCGCGGACGGAATTCATCACACCTTGAGCGGCCCTGAGACCGGGGCGAGCGCGTCCGCGTACGACTGGATGGCCAGGTATCCCCGACTGGAGGTCGAGAGTTGAGCCACCGACGTGTGAACAAGAGGACAGGTGTCATAGTCGGCGCCGGCATCGCCGCGCTCGTGACGGGGGCGATCCTGCTCCCCCAGGCCAACGCCAGCCCGGACGCCCCCGACACCCCCTCCGGACCGCGCACGCTCAGCGGCCCCTCCGCCGCGCGGCTCGCCTCCACGCTCACCGGCGACCTCGGCGAGAACGCGGCCGGCTGGTACTACGACGCCGACGCCCGGCGGCTGGTGGTGAACGTGCTGGACGCCGACTCCGCAGGACGGGTGCGCGACCAGGGCGCGGTGGCCCGGACCGTGCGGAACAGTACCGCCGAACTGCGCGCCGCCACCCGCGTCCTCGGCGACAAGGCGGCCGTGCCCGGCACCGCCTGGTCCATCGACCCGCGCAGCAACCGCGTCGTGGTCCTCGCCGACCGCACGGTGACCGGAGCCGAACTGACCACGGTCACCTCGGCCGCGGAACGGATGGACGGCCTGGTGACCGTGAAGCGGTCCGCTGGGGAGTTCCGCACCTTCGCGGGCAACGAGGCGCTGGACGGCGGGGACGCCATCTTCGGCGGCGGCTCCCGCTGCTCGCTCGGCTTCAACGTCGTCGTCGACGGGGCGCCCGGTTTCCTCACCGCCGGCCACTGCGGCAACGCCTCCCGGTCCTGGAGCGTGGACCAGGGGGGCCAGCCGGTGGGCACCGTGCGCAGCTCCGAGTTCCCCGGCAGCGACTTCGCCCTGGTGACCTACGACGACCAGGCCGTCCCGGCCACCAGCAGCGTCGACCTCCAGGACGGCTCCACCCAGCCCATCACCCGCGTCGCCGAGGCCAGCGTGGGCATGCCGGTGCAACGCTCCGGCTCCACCACCGGGCTGAGCGAGGGGACCGTCACCGGTCTGGACGCCACGGTCAACTACGGCGACGGCCAGATCGTCACCGGCCTCATCCAGACCGACGTCTGCGCCGAGCCCGGGGACAGCGGCGGCGCGATGTTCTCCGGCGACGCCGCGGTGGGGCTGACCTCCGGCGGCAGCGGCGACTGCACGCAGGGCGGCGAGACCTTCTTCCAGCCGGTGTCCGCGGCGCTGGCCGCCACGGGCGCCGAACTCCCGGTCGGGGGCGGTGAGGCGCCCGGCGACGGCGGACCGGTGAACTGACCGGAACCGTCGGGTCGGCCCCCGCGCGCCCTCCCTCCGCCGGGGCCCCGGGCATCCCTCCCTGCCCCGTGCCCGGGGCCCCGGCCTCCCCTCGTGACACAGTGCCCCCGGCCGCCGACGGCCGGGGGCACTGCCGGCTCCGGACCCGGCAGGGCCGAAGCGGCGGTGGACCCACCGGTGCGGCCGGCTCCCCGTGTCGCGCCCGCTCCTGCGAGACTGGCCCGGTCCCATCCGAAGGAGCACCACATGTCCATGGCACGTCACCTCCGCAAGGCGGTGCGGCTTCCGCTACGGCGCCGCCGCGTCGACCTCAGCCACCCCGCCCGCTCACCCCTGGGCACCTCGGTGGTGAACTGCGTGGCCTACCTCGACGGGGCCCGGCAGTCGGGGGCCTGCCCCGCGGGCGAGGCGATCGAGCGGGTGCGCAGGGCCGCCGGAGGCTTCGTGTGGATCGGGCTGCACGAGCCCACCGAGGTGGAGTTCGCGGACATCGCCAAGCTGTTCGGGCTGCATCCGCTGGCGGTGGAGGACGCCGTCCACGCGCATCAGCGGCCCAAGCTGGAGCGGTACGACGACACCCTGTTCGCCGTCTTCAAGACCGTGCGCTACGTCGAGCACGACCAGCTCACCGCGACCAGCGAGGTGGTGGACACCGGCGAGATCATGGTGTTCACCGGCCCGGACTTCGTGATCACCGTACGGCACGGGCGACACGGCTCGCTCGGGCCGCTGCGCGAGGAGCTGGAGGCCGACCCCGGCCAGCTGGCCAAGGGGCCCTCGGCCGTGCTGCACGCCATCGCCGACCATGTCGTCGACGACTACCTCGCGGTCGCCGAGGCGGTCCAGGACGACATCGACCAGGTGGAGACCGAGGTCTTCGCCCCCCGCGTCGGTGAGCGCGGCACCGGCGACCCGGGGCGGATCTACCAGCTCAAGCGCGAACTGCTGGAGCTGAAGCGAGCGGTGGCACCGCTCGACCGCCCACTGCAGCAGCTGGCCACCCAGCCCATGCGGCTGGTCGACCCGGACATACAGAAGTACTTCCGCGACGTCGCCGACCACCTGGCCCGGGTCACCGAGCAGGTCGCCTCCTTCGACGAGCTGCTGAACTCCATCCTCCAGGCCCATCTGGCGCAGGTGACCGTCGCCCAGAACGAGGACATGCGCAAGATCACGGCCTGGGCGGCCATCATCGCCGTGCCCACCATGGTCTGCGGTGTCTACGGCATGAACTTCGACCACATGCCGGAGCTCCGGTGGCGGTTCGGCTATCCGCTCGCGCTGTCGGTGATCGCGGTCGCGTGCTTCGCCATCCACCGGGGCTTCCGGCGCAACGGCTGGCTGTGAACCGTGGCCTCGGCCCTGCCCCTGGGCTGTGGCCCGCGGCCGTGACCCTCAGAGGGCGATGCGGCGCTCCTCCGCGGTGATCGCGAGGTCGTTGATGGAGGCGTAACGCCGCCGCATCAGCCCGTGCTCGTCGAACTCCCAGTTCTCGTTGCCGTACGAGCGGTACCACTGGCCGTCGTGGTCGTGCCACTCGTACTCGAAGCGCACCGCGATGCGGTGGTCGGAGTACGCCCACAGCTCCTTGCGCAGCCGGTAGTCCAGCTCGCGCTCCCACTTCGCGGTCAGGAACTCCACGATCTCGGCGCGCCCGTTGAGGAAGACGTCGCGGTTGCGCCATTCGGAGTCCGGGGTGTAGCCGAGCGCGACCCGCTCGGGGTCCCTGCTGTTCCAGGCGTCCTCGGCCGCGCGGACCTTCTGCTGGGCGGTCTCGGCGGTGAACGGCGGCAGTGGCGGACGGGTGACGGTCATCGGTGCTCCCTTGTGCGATCGGGGGTGTGGAGGGGTGTGCCAGCTGGAGAACGATCGTTCTCCCCGCTGCGCGGTAGCCTAGGAGAACGATGATTCTCATGCAAGGGGAGTCCACGGCCGGCCCGCGCCGGTACGGACTCACGCAGGGCGAGGGGTGACATGGAAACCGCGACGCTGGAGACGAAGGTCCTCGACGCAGCCGAGGCGCTCTTCTACGGCCGGGGCCTTCAGACGGTGGGCATGGACCAGATCCGGTCCGCCTCCGGGGTCTCGCTCAAGCGCCTGTACCAGCTGTTCCCCTCCAAGGACACCCTGGTGCTGGCGTATCTGCACCGGCGCGACGAACGCTGGCGCGCGGAGCTGACACGGCAGGTCGCGGCGGTCACGGAGGCCCCGCGCGAGCGGATCCTGGCGGTCTACGACTGGCTCGACCGCTGGTTCCGGGAGCCGGACTTCCGCGGCTGCGCCTTCGTCAACTCCTTCGGGGAGCTGGGCGCCGCCTCGGAGCCGGTGGCCGAAGCCGCCCGCGCCCACAAGGCCGCCTTCCGGGACTATCTGTCGGGCCTGGTGGCCGCCGCCGGACTGCCCGAGCACCTCACCGACCAGCTCTTCCTGCTGGCCGAGGGCGCCATCACCACGGCCGCCGTCTCCGGCGGCCCCGAGCCCGCGCGTCAGGCGCGCGAGGCAGCGCGGGCGCTGATGGACGCGGCGGGCTGAGCGCGCCCGGGCGCCGCGGCCGGGGCCGGACGTGGTGGCGCGGCGGCCGCGCCCCGTCTCACCTGGGTGGGACGAGCGTGAAGTAGCGGTCCACCATCGCTCGGTCGCCGGCCACGGCGTCGAGCCGCTCGGCGGGCACCCGCTGCCACAGGAAGAGCATCAGATCGGAGGCCGTCCCGGTGAGCTCGACGTCGCAGGCGTCGCAGGCGTCGCAGGCGTCGGTGGCGTCGGTGGCGTCGGTGGCGTCGGGGGCTTGGGACGTGCCGCCGAGGCAGTGTGGCCCACCGGCGAGCCGGATCTCGTCCCCCTCGAAGCACACCGTCCACCGCCCGGGGCCGTCGCTCTGCCGGAAGCCGAACCGTTCGCCCGCGCCGGGCGGGGCCCCCAGCCACTGGCGCCGGGCCGGCGCCATCACCTCGAAGGTGTGCCCGACGGCGGCCGTCGCCAGCCCGGTCGGCATCGGCCGGGGCGTCCCGATCGCACCCTCCGCGTCCCAGCGGTGCACGGCCGTCTCGATGGTCTGCGTCAGCAGCCAGAAGCCGATGCTCCGGTCCCGGCCGAAGGTCCACACCTCCTCGCTCAGGTCCCGCGTGGTGAAGAGCGACTCCAACACGGCCGCCCCGCCCCCGAACCAGTCGATCAGGCTCACCGGCACCGGACCGAAGTGGGGCGCGTCCTCCAGCGACGCCGGCCACTCCGTGCGCTCCGGCGGCAGGTCGGCCAGGAACTCCGGGGCCGCGACGTCCGGGGGCTGCGACAGACGTTCCCTGACGATGTGGATGACGGTGCGATGCACTCCGGAGAGGTGCGCGATCAGATCGGTCACCGTCCAGTCGGGGCAGGACGGGACGAGTGGCGCCCCGTCCTCCTCGGCCGCCCGGCGGACCGCCACCTCGAACGCCCGCGCCTCGCTGCGGAAATAAGGGACGTAGTCCATGGCCTTGGCGCTACCCAGGTTTCCCCGGCCCTACGCGGGGCGCCGCGCACGCTGCCGACACCCGGTAGTTGCATGTCCATCGCACCTGGTCAGCGGGCGTATGACGGCAGTAGCCGCAAGGGGCTCGGTGTGCCAACGTACGAGACATGGAGGGCAGCGGGCACGCTCACGAGGACATACCGGGCCGGATGATCGGCCACGGCGACGACCACCCCGACCACCCCGACCACCCCGATCACCCCGATCACCCCGATCACCCCGACCACCCGCGTCACGGCGGTGGCCACGACCCCGGTAGTGGCGGTCATCGCCACGACCACGGCCACGACCGCCATCACACTCACCACCCCGACCCCGACCCCGACCCCGACCCCGACCGAGACCACGGGCAGGACCACGACCACGGGCACGATCACGGGCACGACCACGACCACGGCGCGGCGTCCGGCCGGTGGCACCGGCTCCGGCACCTGGCGCGGCCGCACTCCCACGAGGCCGCCGACAAGGTCGACGCCGCGTTGGAGTCCTCGGCCGAGGGCATGCGCACGCTCTGGATCTCGTTGGCGGTGCTGGGCGCCACCACCGTCGTCCAGGCGCTGATCGTGGCGGTGTCCGGCTCGGTGGCGCTGCTCGGCGACACCGTGCACAACGCCGCCGACGCGCTCACCGCCGTACCGCTCGGCATCGCCTTCGTCCTCGGCCGCCGCGCCGCCAACCGCCGCTACACCTACGGCTACGGGCGTGCGGAGGACCTGGCCGGGGTCGTCATCCTGCTGACCATCGCGGCCTCGGCCGCCTTCGCCGGCTGGACGGCCGTCCAGCGGCTGCTGGATCCGCGCGAGGTCAGCCATGTGGGGGCGGTGGCCGGGGCGGCGCTGGTCGGCTTCGCGGGCAACGAGTGGGTGGCCCGCTATCGCATCCGCACCGGCCGCCGCATCGGCTCCGCCGCGCTCGTCGCCGACGGGCTGCACGCCCGCACCGACGGCTTCACCTCCCTCGCCGTGCTGCTCGGCGCCGCCGGCTCGGCGTTCGGCTGGCCGGCGGCCGACCCGATCGTCGGACTGCTGATCTGCGCAGCCATCCTCGCGGTGCTGCGCGACGCAGCCCGTGAGGTCTTCCACCGGCTGATGGACGCCGTCGACCCGGGCCTGGTCGACGCCGCCGAGCGGGCGCTGCGCTCGGTGACCGGGGTGCGGGACGTGGGGCAGGTCCGGATGCGCTGGATCGGCCACGCACTGCGGGCCGAGGCGGACATCGTCGTCGGTCCCGAGCTGACCGTGGTGGCCGCGCACCGCCTGGCCGTCCAGGCGGAACACGCCGTCATCCACGCGGTGCCGCGACTCCGCGCCGCGACCGTCCACATCGACCACGCGGCCTCGCCCGCCACGGATCCCGACCCGCACGCCCTGCTCGCCCACCATCGGACGAGCCCCGCGGGCTAGCGTCAGCCCGTCGAGCTGGGGACCGCCCACTCGACGGGCACCCCGTCCTCGAGGTCGAAGCGCACCGGTCGCGAACCGCGCAGCGCCTCCTGGGTGTAGGCGCTCCAGATCTGGGCGTGGCTGCTGTCGCCGGGCCCGCCGGCGCCCCTGAGGCGGATCTGCTTCTGGGTCTTCGGGTCCTCGCCGAACAGCCCGACCGCGGTGACCAGTTCCGGCGTGTAGCCGATGAACCATGCCGCCTTGCGGTCGTCGGACCGGCCCGCCGCGCCCGCCACGGCCTGCGGCACGTTCCGCACGGAGGCGGGGACGCCGTTGCCCTTGACCGCGTCGGCCTCGAGCGCGAAGGTCACCGCGTCGGCCGTGCCGCGTGAGATGACGTGGTCGCCGACCGGGTCCGGCAGCTCGGCCCGCTCGTGCCCGCGCTGGGCCGACGCCACCACCGAGGGTGTGACCTTCCGGCCGTGGTTGTCGAGGGTGGCGTACACCCCGGCCAGCTCCAGCGGGCTGCTGCCCATCAGACCGAGCTCGGTGGAGCGCTCGGCGTCGAAGCCGGGCGCCTTGGAATCCATGCCCAGGTCCGCCGCGGTCTGCTTGATCCTCCCCGGGGTCACGTCCTCCGTGCCGTCGCCGTGCTCCAGCGAGGCGGCCAGCACCAGGGGTTCGAAGGCGGATCCCACCTGGTAGTCGGTGCGGGTGGCGTTGTTGATGTAGTGCCTGGTGTAGTCGCGGCCGCCGTAGAACGCCACCACCTTGCCGGTGCGCGGGTCCACCGAGACCGCCCCCGCCTGCGTGGCGGAGCTCTTCGCCCGGTCGGTGATCGCCTTCTCCAGGGCCCGCTGCTTCACCGGGTCGACGCTGAGGGTGATGGTCCAGCCGCCCGCCGCCAGGTCCTGCTCGCTGACGCCGGAGGCGATCAGCTCGCGGCGTGCCGCGTCGACCAGATAGCCGGCCTGGCCGTCGAGGCCGGGGGTGGGCTCGGGGGCGCGCGGCACGGCGAAGCGCTGCCGCCGCCGCTCGCCCGGGTCCAGCCAGCCCACCTCGACCATGTTGTTCAGGACGTAGTTCCAGCGCTGCTTCACCAGCTTGCGGGAGACCGGGCCGGCGATGGCCCAGTCGTACTGGCTGGGGGCCTGCACCAGCGCCGCGAGGTAGGCGCCCTCCGACACGGTGAGCTTCTCCACGTCCTTGCCGTAGTAGGCGCGGGCCGCGGCCTGGATGCCGTACGCGTTGCGGCCGAAGTAACTGGTGTTCAGATAGCCGGCGAGGATGTCGTCCTTGGAGTTGCGCTGATCCACCTTGAGCGCGATGACCAGCTCCTTCACCTTGCGGGTGACCGTCTGGTCCTGACTCAGGTAGTAGTTCTTCACATACTGCTGGGTGATGGTCGAGCCGCCCTGGGTGCCCTTGCCGGTCACGGTGTTGAGCAGGCCGCGCGCCACGCCCACCGGGTCGACGCCCCGGTCCTGGTAGAAGGACTTGTTCTCGGCGGCGACGAAGGCGCGCTGCACCACCTTGGGCACCCTGCTGAGGTCGACGCTCTCCCGGTTGATCTCGCCGGTGCGGGCTGCCACGGTGCCGTCGCTGTAGAGGTAGACGTTGCTCTGCGCCTTGGCCAGGGCGTTGGCCTTGGGGATGTCGATGGAGAAGTACAGCACCGCGAAGCCCGCGAGCAGCAGCGCCCAGAAGCCGAAGAAGTAGGCGAGCAGCTTCCGCCAGGTGAAGAAGCGGCGGAAGCCGGTCTTCTTCGGCCGCTTCGACCTCTGCCGCCGCGACATGGGCCGTCTCGACGCGGCCCTCCGGCGCCGTGACGGCCGCTGTCCGTCCGGCCCTCCGGCCGCCGCCGGCTTCCCGACCCGCGGGAGCACCGCGGTGCTCGCGGAGCTCTCGGCCGTCTCCGGCGGTCCGGACGTCGTGGACGCGCCCGTCGTCGCCGGCTCCCCGGCCGCCGTGGCCGACGGGGCGGTGGCCGACTCGGTGGCCGTGGCCGGCTTCTCGGCAGCCGTGGACCTCCCGGCCGCGACCGCCTTCTTGGCCCTCGCCAGGGCCCTGCCCGCCGCCGCGGCACCGTCCCACCGCCGCACCACCGCGGTCACCCGCATCCGCCTCATCCGCATGCGGGCCATGCTGCGCGGGGAAGATCTTCAGAACCGCACCGCTCGGCGTCGGCCGGGCCTCGGTGACGACTCGACTTCCCCTCGGGGATGTATCAGCCGTGTATCGACGCCCGCTTCGGGCCCGGCCCCGATCCGGGCTCCGGCGCGTCCTCCGGCCGCCCGTCGGCGTCCTCCTCGACGGTCGGTCCCGGGCAGTCGGGCAGTCGGACGGTGGCGACCGCGCCGCCGTCCGGGGCGTTGCCGAAGGCCAGCGCCGCACCGATCACCTCGGCCTGACCGAGGGCGATGGTCAGCCCCAGCCCATGGCCCTTGCCGCGCTCGCGGGCGCCGGTGCGGAACCGCTGCGGGCCGTCCCTGAGCAGGTCCTCCGGATAGCCGGGGCCGTGGTCGCGCACGGTCACGGTGCGGCCGTCCGGCTCCACCGTCACCTCGACCGGGCCCCGGCCGTGCCGATGCGCGTTGACGACCAGGTTGGCGACGATGCGCTCCAGCCGGCGCGGGTCGGTCCACACCGTCGCGTCCGTCTCCGCCCCGCCGTCCAGCCGCACCGGCAGCGCCGTACGGGACACCGCCTCCTCCACCAGCGGCCCGATCGCGCACCGGGACAGGTCGGCGTGCTCGGCCCCGGCGTCCAACCGGGAGATCTCCAACAGGTCCTCGACCAGGGAGCGCAGCACCCGGACCCGGTCCCGTACGTATCCGGCGGCCTCGTCGTCCGGCGGCAGCAGCTCCGCGGCGGTGACCAGGCCCATCAGCGGCGTCCGCAGCTCATGGGCCACATCGGCGGTGAAGCGCTGCTCGCTGCGCAGCCGCTCCTGGAGCGCGGCCGCCATCGAGTCCACCGCGCGGGAGATCTCCGCGATCTCGTCCTGCGGGCGGTCGGCGGCGGAGATCCGGGCGTCCAGGTCGCCGGCGGCGATCCGGCGCGCGGTGCCGGCGGCGGTCCTCAGCCGGCGGCTCATCCGCCCCGCGGTGAGCATGCCCAGCGGCAGCACCACCGCGGTGGTGAACAGCCCGGCCAGCAGGATGTTGGTGTCCAGCGCGCCGAGGTCGCGGATGGTCGTGTTCATATCGACCCGCACCGACAGCACCTGACGCCCGGCGGGCCGCGCGGCCCACATCGCCGGCCCGTCCGGGCCGGTGGTGAACGCGGTGCCCTGGTGCCCCCGGCGGGTCAGCCGCTGCAACTCGGCGGGCAGGTCCGGGGCGTCGAGGGCGGCGCCGGAGCCGCGTACCTCGCCGGTGTGGGCGTAGATGACGGCGGCCCGGTCGAGCGTGGTGCGGGCGGCGTCCCGCGCCTGCGACAGCTCGCGGTCGCGCGAGGCGTAGTGCACCAGCACTCCGACGGCGGCCGCGACGGCGCAGGTCGCGGCGGCCACCAGGGCGGTGATGCGCCACTTCAGGGAGCGCAGTGCCATGGTCAGCGCCGCAGCTTGTAGCCGAAGCCGCGGACCGTCTCGATCCGTTCGGCGCCTATCTTGGCCCGCAGCCGCTGCACATGGAGGTCGACCACCCGGGTGTCGCCCTGCCAGGCGTGGTCCCACACCCGGCTGAGCAGGGTGCGGCGCTCCAGCACCACGCCGGGCGAGGCGGCGAACTCGAGCAGCATGCGCAGCTCGGTCGGGGTGAGCGCGAGCGGCTCCCCGGCCCGCCGCACCTCCATGCCGCGCGGGTCGATGGTCAGATCGCCGAAACACAGCAGCTCCGGCTCGATGTCCTGGGCCGCCTCGGCGCCCGGTGCCGTGGCCGGCCCGCCGCCCGTGTCGGGCCCGACGGGGGCGAAGGAGGCGCGGCGCAGCAGGGAGCGGATCCGGGCCACGATCACCGCGCTCTCACACGGCTTGACCACGTAGTCGTCCGCGCCGGCCTCCAGGCCGGCGATGACGTCGAGCGAGTCGCCGCGCGCCGACAGCATTAGGATCGGGGCGAGACTCAGCTCGCGCACCCGGCGGC
Source organism: Streptomyces sp. LX-29 (assembly GCF_029541745.1). Taxonomy (NCBI): domain Bacteria; kingdom Bacillati; phylum Actinomycetota; class Actinomycetes; order Kitasatosporales; family Streptomycetaceae; genus Streptomyces; species Streptomyces sp. LX-29. The sequence continues at coordinate 6,520,545 of NZ_CP089746.1, forward strand.
ACAGCCCGATGCCGTCCAGTTCGGGGAGCATCACGTCGAGCAGCAGCAGATCGGGCCGCTGCTCGCGGAAGACCTCCAGTCCGGTGAGGCCGTCGGCCGCGGTGTAGACGGTGAAGCCGTACCGCTCCAGCGCCATGCGGACCGTGTTGCGGATCACCTCGTCGTCCTCGACGAGGAGCAGCCGCGCCTCGGTCGCGGAGCCGGTCGTGGTGCCCGGCGGGGTGTGCGCGGTGGTCATGGAGTGGTCCTCGTATCCGTCCTCGTGTCCGTCCCCGGGACCGGGCTCGTGCCGGGGCCCGACCCCTCGCCCGACCCCCGGTCCGCCGTGGGGTTCGTGTCCGTCGGCGGCGCTCCGCTCAAGGACGCGGCCGGCGTCCGGCCCGGCTCCCAGGTCGCGTCCTGCGGCGTCACGGGGGCCATGACCTCTCCGTTCCACCGGTAGCGGGTGGTGACCATGCCCTCCGCGCCGGTCGCCCGGATGACCAGGTCCCGGCCGTACGTCTCGCCGTTGAGCCCCTCCCGGCCGAAGCTGAAGTAGATCAGCACCGGCCGGATCGTCCGGCCCGAGGCCCGGTAGACCACCAGCAGGTCCAGCTGGACGGTGGGGCCGTCGGCCGCGACCACCAGCTCCTCCCTGCCGTCGCCGGTCAGGTCGCGGTAGACGGGCTTCCGCAGCGGGCACAGCTTCCCGGGGCAGGGCTTGATCGCCTGATGCACCAGCTCCGGCATGTTGGGGTCGTGGAGCAGCAGCTCCGTCGCGGACATCTTCCGCAGCCCGCCCGCGGGCACGGAGACGCCCTTGACCGGCATGTTGGGCCGGAGCGGCGGCGCGGTCGGGGCCGCGGGCGGGGTGTACTCCGGCCACAGCGGAGAGGCGCTGGTCGGCGGCGTGAGGCGGGGGGCCCGCCCCTCGTCCCGGGTTTCGGTCTGCGCGACGCAGCCCGCCAGCCCGACGGCCGCGGCCACGGCGGCACCGCAGGCGGCGAGCGCGGGGCGGGCGATCCGGTGCCGGCGGTGCCGGATGGGACGGAGGAGGCGCATAGGGCCACCAGCGTACTGGTGTGCCATCAGCGGCTCGCGGGCGCTTCCGGCCCGTCCCATACTGGAGCCATGACCACGCAGCAACAGTCGCCGTACCTGGTGGAGGTTGCCGAGCTCAGCGCCGACTCCCGCTACCGGGTCGTGCACTTCCTGGGGAGGGCGGAGCACACCGAGCCGCTGGGTCCGGAGGAGTTCGAGCCCCGGCTCAGGCAGCAGTTCCCCGGGTTGGATCCGCACGATGACCGGAAGGTGCACTGGGCCGACCATCCGTGGGAGTGGCCACGCTGGCACCCCGGTGAGGCGTAGTTCCTCGCGGCGCCGGCTCCCGCTCGCCGGGTCGCGCGGCGTCGTTCATCGTACGTATGAGTAACCTAATGGTTGCTTTGCGTAAAGATTTTACGGATGAGGCTTGCACGTTTGCCCACCCCGGACCGGTTTGCTGGTCCTGAGAGCGAGGACGCTCTCCGGCACGCGTGAATTGGCAACACGCGCGCCGTCCCGCGGATGCGAAGGACCATCCACCGTGATTGATGTCGCCACCAGCGCGTTGGCCGTGTCGCTGATCACCGCGTCGCGCGTGTTCGCCGCGGACGCCCGGATACTGCTGGGCCGCGTGCTCGGCGCGGGCGTGCGGATCGGAGCCGCGTCCCTGGTCGAGCGCCACCAGGAGCCGGCCCGTCGACAGCCGGCCGGCCAACGGTCGGTCGACCGGCCGCCGGGCGCGCAGGCGGTCGCCACCGGCCCGTCGACGCTGTGTGCGCCGGAGAACGAGGGGGCCCGATGAGCGTGGACCGAACCCCGCAGGACCCGCCGACGCGAACGGTGCGCGAACTGCCCGTGACCCTGCCCGCGGCCTTCTGGGCCTTCCACCAGCTGTACCACCGCCCGTACCTGGAGTACGCCCACCTCCAGCTCGGCGACCGCCGGATGGCGGGCGAGCTGGTCCACGCCACCTTCATGCAGCTCGCCGTCATCTGGCCGCAGATGATGGCGGACGCCAACCACGAGGCGTACGCCTGGGCCCTGCTGAAGGAGCGCGTGGCCAAGGAACTGCTGCGCCAGGGGCGCGACGTGGCGATAGTGGAGAGCGCCGCGTTCTCCCGCGCGACGCGTGCCGCCCTGGAGTCCGTGCGCGACCAGTTCGCCGAGCTGGAGAGCGCACTGGGGCTCTACGCGGCCATCAGCAGACTGCCGGAGCGCCAGTTCGACGCCATGGTGCTGCGGTTCGTCCTCGACTATCCGACGGACCGCGCGGCGCACATCATGGGCGTCACCCCGGCCACCGTCCGCTCGCAGCTGCGCTTCGCCAAGCGCAAGTTGGCCGGCGAGCTGGGCCTGACCGCGGAACTGGCCGCCGACCTCGGCGCCGACGACGATGAGGAGTGAGGGCCCGATGCCTTCCAGCAGAAGCCTCGCGGAAGCCCTGGCGTCGGCCCGGGCCCTCGAGGACGAGTACGACGACTTCGACGTCGAGGGCGCCCGCCGCCGCATCGAGCACGACCTGGGCCGCACCGCGTGGCGGGACACCGGCGGCATGGGCGACCCGCCCCCGGCGGCGACCGCCTGCGCCGGCACCGTCCCGGACTGCCCGGCGGCCGGCCCGGTACAGCCGGCGTCGGTGTGGCCGCCGTCGCTGCACGACCAGGCCGCCCGCGATCTGCGGGTGCTGTCCACCCTCGTCATCCGGGACGCGGACGCCTCCCGACACATGGCCCGACTGGACAACTCCCGGCGGATCGACCCGGAGGGCGCGCTCGTCTTCGCCTGCGTGCTCTACCTGGCCGACTACGAGGACGCGGCCCAGTTCTGGTGGCAGTTCGCCGCCGGCGCGGGCTCCTCGACCTCCGCGTACTGCCTGTACCTGCTGCACATGCGGCGCGGCGAACTGCGCGACGCCGAGCACTGGGCCTGCCAGGTCGCCGAGCTGGACGCGGAGCCCCGGCCGGTGCGGTCGCCGGAGCCGGGGCCGGAACGACACCCCGGCCCGGGCCCGGCCCCGGACTCCGACCGGGCCGCGGGCATCGGCATCCGCTACGACATCTCGGGGCCACCGCCGGGCGGTCCCAGCGAGGCGTCGCTGAGAGAGGCGGTGGAGCGGCTGGACATCGACACCGACGCGGACTACGGGGCCATCCCGCAGCCCGACCCCCGGCTGGCGCACCGGCTGGAGGAGCTCGCCGATCAGTCGTCCTGAGCGTCCCCGGCGGCGCCGGCCGCCGCGGCGTCCTCCGGGTACCAGCGCAGCTCGACGGTGTTCCCGTCCGGGTCGGTGACGTACAGGGACTCGGCGGTGCCGCGCGCGCCGAAGCGCTTGCCGGGGCCGTCCACGACGGTGAACACCCCGGAGGCGACGACCTCCTGCCAGTCCAGGGGCTCCACGGCGAGACAGATGTGATCGACGTTGGAGCCCCGCGGGGCGTCCGTCCCCGGGGTGATCAGGTCGATGATCGTCGACGGGCTCACCCGCACCGACGGGAAGGGGACCTCGCCCGCCCGCCACTCCTCCACCCGTACCGGCTCCAGGCCGAGCGGTCCGGTGTAGAAGGCGAGCGAGCGCTCGATGTCGGCGACATTGAGCACGAGGTGGTCAAAGGCTATGACGCGCATGGTGACTTCTCTCCTGACGTGCGGAAACGAGGACGAATCCCGATCCCGACCATGATCGAACACAAGGACCGATTCCCGCCAGACTCCTCGTCCGCGTCGGGACAGGCTGGTCCCATGAACGAGATCGCACACACCCCTGACACCACCACGCCGAGCACCTTCGAGGGCGGCGCCCAGACGGGCGGAGTGCCCGCCCTGCACGGCAAGGTCGCCCTGGTCACCGGCGGCAGCCGGGGCATCGGCGCGGCCGTGGCGCGCCGGCTGGCCGCCGCGGGCGCCGATGTGGCGCTGACGTACCAGCGGGGCGCCGACTCCGCCGCCGACGTGGTCGACGCGGTCAAGGCCGTCGGCCGTCGGGGCCTGGCGATCCAGGCCGACAGTGGCGATGTCGCGGCGGTCACCGCCGCGGTGGACGAGACCGTCGCCACCCTCGGCCGGATCGACATCCTGGTCAACAACGCCGGTGTCTTCCCCGTCGGGCCGGTGGAGGAGCTCGGCGCGGAGGAGTTCGACCGCGCGGTCGCGGTGAACGTCCGCGCGCCGTACCTGGCCTCCCGCGCGGCCGCGCGCCACATGACCGACGGAGGACGGATCATCAGCATCGGCAGCAACGTCGCCGAGAGGACGGTGTTCCCCGGCCTCACGCTGTACGCGCTCACCAAGACCGCCCTCATCGGCATGACCAAGGGCCTCGCCCGCGAACTGGGCCCGCGCGGGATCAACGCCAACGTGGTCCACCCGGGCGCGACCGACACCGACGCCAACCCGGCACACGGCCCGAACGCCGCCACCATCAGCGGCTTCACCGCCCTCGGCCGCTACGCCGCACCGGACGAGATCGCCGCGACCGTCGTCCACCTGGCGGGCGACGGCGGGGCGTACATCACCGGCGCGGCGATCGCCGTCGACGGCGGCTTCACCGTCTGACGACCCGTCCCGCGCGCTGGTGCGTCGCGCCTCGGTGTCACGGCCCGCGTCAACGGGCCGTGACACCACCGTGCGCGGAGGTCGTCCGGCCGTCGAACGGGCCGTGACACCGCCCCGCGCGGAGGTCGTCCGGCCGTCGATCCGACACGGGCCCCGCCGCCGGGCGGGCCCGCCCCTCCATCGTGCGACGCGTGCGACGCGCCCGCACGCGGAGCCCGCGTGAGCCGCGTGCCGCTCGTGGAGCCCGCGCGCTTGGTGAGCCCGTGCCGCAGGCGGTGCCCGCCTGAGCCCGTGCTGCTCGTGGTGCCCGCCTGAGCCTGTGCCGTTCGTAGAGCCCGCGTGAGCCGAGGTGCTCGCGGACTTCGCTTGAGCCCGTGCCGTTCGCGGAGCCCGCCTGAGCCCCTGCCGCTCGCAGAGCCCGCCTGAGCCCGTGCCTCTCGCGGAGCCCATGCCGCTCGCCCGGTCCGCGCCCGGCCCGCCGCCGTCCGCCGCCGCGCCGCCGACGACACGGGATGCCCGCTCCCGACGCGGGACCCGCCACGCGGTTACGTTGGCCACGTCGACCCACACACCCCGCCGAGGGAAGGGGCGCGCGTTGATCCCCACGACGATGAGGGCCTGGCAGGTGCGGGCCCCCGGCCGGCTGGACCCCGTGGAACTACCCGTTCCGGAGCCCGCCACGGACGAGCTGCTGGTACGGGTCCGCGCCTGCGGCGTCTGCCGCACCGACCTGCACGTCCGTGACGGCGATCTGCCCCCGCACCGCAGCCCGGTCGTCCCCGGCCACGAGGCCGTGGGCGAGGTGGTCGCGACGGGCGAGGCCGCCGCCGGCCCACCACTCGGCAGCCGGGTGGGCATCCCCTGGCTGCGCCGGACCTGCGGCACCTGCCGCTCCTGCGCCCGCGGCCAGGAGAACCTCTGCCCGTCCTCGACGTACACCGGCTGGGACGCGGACGGCGGCTACGCCGAGTACGTCACCGTGCCCGCCGACTACGCCTACCCGCTGCCCGCGGCGTCCCCCGACGCGGAGCTCGCCCCGCTGCTGTGCGCCGGCATCATCGGCTACCGCGCGCTGCGCCGCGCCGAGCTGCCGCCCGGCGGCCGCCTCGGCATCTACGGCTTCGGCGCCTCCGCCCACCTCACCGCGCAACTGGCCATCGCCCAGGGCGCGACCGTCCACGTCCTGACCCGCTCGGCGGCCGCCCGTACCCTCGCCCTGGAGTTGGGCGCGGCCTCCGTCGGCGGCGCGGCCGACCCGCCTCCGGAGCCCCTCGACGCCGCGATCCTGTTCGCCCCCGCCGGCGAACTCGTCCCCCCGGCCCTGGCGGCCCTCGACGCCGGCGGCACCCTGAGCGTCGCCGGCATCCACCTCTCCGACATCCCGCCGCTCCACTACGACCGGCACCTGTTCCGGGAACGCACCCTGCGCAGCGTCACCGCCAACACGCGCGTCGACGGACGGGACTTCCTCGCCGCCGTCGCGGCGCATCCGCTGCGGGTCTCGGTCGTCCCGTACCCCTTCGACCGTGCCGACGCGGCCCTCGCCGATCTCGCGGCCGACCACGTCCAGGGCGTCGCCGTCCTGGAGCTGACGGGATGAGCCGCGCCGCCCGCTTCTCAGAGGAGCGAGAGGCGGGCGGCTGTCTATCAGGGCTTACGGCCAGCGGACCACCGGTCCTTGGCTCGGTTGACGGCAGTCGGGCGCGTCCCACGGCGGTCGCTGCCCGGCCAGAGCGTGACACAGGCCGGCGTGCAGGTGCTCGGCTTCCGTGACGGTCAACCGCAGCGAGGCAACGGCGATGGGCTCGCCGCTCTTGCTGATCTGAAGCGAGAGCGCGAGTTCCCCATCGTCCGTCCAGCTGAAGCGCCGTTCGGGTACGGGGCTGATCAGCCACGGTGTGATGGCGCGCGAGGGAGTCATTGCCACGCCCCCGGCTCGAACCGGTAGGGGCGGGTGATGATCTCCCGGTAGGCGAGGTGGCTCGTGTTGGACTTCAGATGCGTCACCGCCCACGCCGTACCGTCCGCACCGCCGGAGAACGGTTCGCTGAACTCTCCGCACTCCGCGCACTGCATCGTGAACGAGTACGCCTCCGCCTCCGGCCGCCGGTCCGGCTGGATGGTGTAGTCCCGGAACCGGTAGACAGAGCGCCGCACCGGCCCCCGCGCTCCCAGATGCGCACGGATCTGCGCGGCCAGGTCATCACCGCGCCGCCCCAACTCCGCCAGGCTCGGCTCATCCTTGACGTTGTTCCCCGGACCCGACGCCGGGGGTGTCTGCTCACTCACCGGGCCACCTCCATCCCATGGATCAGACGCGGACCGACGTCGATCCGACCGCCTCCGGGCAGCAGTAACCGCAGCAGCGGTTCGAAGATCGTTCGGATAGGGTCGTGCATGTCGTCAGCCTCCACGTGGTTGATGGCCACGCCCCCGGACCAGCCGCACGCTCGGTCGCGGGGGTCTCTACGTGGCCGGTGATCTGTGTGGTCAGAGCACGACGAGCTGTCCATTTGATCCGTGCAAGGTTGAACGGCACGGCCTGATCAAGCTCCATCGACCGTCTGCTGACCGGGTTTCCGAGCTCAATCACTGTGCCGCGCCACCCATCGCGCGAACAATAGAGTCTGCAATGAATCACCCACTGCACGGAAAATGGCACATGCCAGTACCGGCGCATCGACTGGTGCGGCGAACGGTTGGCGTGTCATGCTGCGCATCTCGCTGTGAATAAAGGGCAGTTGGGCCGGGAAGGCAGACAGATGGCGGCACCGCACAGGCCAACAGCACGACGTATCGCACTCGGCCATGATCTGCGCGAGCTGCGAAAGCGGGCGGGGCTCAGCCTCGCGGAGGCCGTGCAAGGACTCTCGTTCAGTGACACGAAGCTCCAGCGGGTCGAGACCGGACTTCAGGATCTTCGTAGCGCGGGTGACTTGCGCAGGCTTCTGGCCCGATACGGCGTCACCGATGACGAGGAAGTCGAAAGGCTGGTGGAGACCCAGAGGGAAGCGTCCAGCCGAGAGTGGTGGACGCCTGCCGCCACAGGGCTGACGCCAGGAATGCCACGGTTCGTCGGGATCGAGGCGGCGGCTCAGGAGATCCGGGCCTACCACCCGACCCTCATCCTGGGGCTGTTGCAGACCGAGGCGTACGCCCGCACGAGGCACGAGAGCGCAAAGCCCATCGACGAGACGACGAGTGAATTCGTTGATCAGAGCGTGCGGGTGAGGATGAAGCGAAAGGAGGTCCTGTCCCGAGACGAGGACCCGCTAAGGCTGTGGGCCGTCCTCTACGAATCAGCCCTGCGGCACATCGTCGGCGATGCCGACCTGATGTGTGAGCAGTACGACGAGATCGCCGAGCTGGCGTCGCTCGACAACGTAACCGTGCAGGTGCTCCCCCAGACGATGCGCGGGTACCTGTTCGAACACAACTTCAACATCATGATCCTCGGGGACACCATGCCGACGACAGTCCAAGTGGACACCGCGTTCGGTGCGACGTCCATCTCTGACAAGCGTCGAGAGGTCGGACGGTTCTCACGTCACTTCGAGGCGCTGTCGAGGTCGGCGCTGCCTCCCGAGGACACCCCTAAGTTCCTGCACCAACTATCCCGAGAGATCACAGCATGACCACCAAGGCTCACACTCCGGCGGCCCAAGACCTCACCGATGCCGACTGGTTCAAGTCCTCCTACAGCAGCAACGGACAGAACTGCGTGGAAGTCGCCACCCCGTCGATGTCTGCCGATGGCGGGATGGCCGTCCGTGACAGCAAGGACCCCAGCGGTCCGGCGCTGGTCTTCTCGGCGCGCGGCTGGTCGTCGTTCGTGGCCGCCATCAAGCGCGGTGAGTTCCCCGCCGTCTGACCGACCCGGCACCCGGCCACCAATGCGAGCGGCCCCCGTGACCGGGGGCCGTCGCGAGTGGGGGTCCGGTTCAGCCCGGCAGGCGCCGCACCACCGACCCCAGGAGGCGCTCCACCGGGAAGTACCCCAGCCGGCGGGAGTCCTGGCTGCGCTCGGGGTTGTCGCCGAGGAGGACCAGCCGGCCCGCGGGAACCCGGTCCTCCGGCACGTCGGCCAGGGCGGGGAAGCGGTCGCGGGGGACCGGGTCGCCCGGTACGGCCGCGACCCGCTTGATGATCCAGTTCCGCGCGGTCATCGCGCCGGCCCCCGCACCGGGCGCCAGCGGGGTCTCGGAGGCCGCCGTCTCGACCACGACGACGTCCCCCACCGCCGGGGTGCGGCCGCGCCGCGCCAGCACCCTCTCGCCGCTGCGGTACGTCGGCTCCATGCTCGCCCCGCACACGGTGACCACGACCAGACGGCGGCCCAGTGCCGCGGCGGTCGCGAGGCCGACGGCGGGTACCAGCGCGGCGGCCCACCAGCCGATCCGGGTGGTCATCAGCTTCCTCCTGTGAAGATCGGCTCGTCCCGTTCCGCCGACGGCGTCTGGTAGCCGGACGCCTGCAGCCGGAACAGCCGGGCGTAGCCCTCGTCCGCGGCCATCAGCGCGGCGTGGGTTCCCCGCTCCGCCACGCGGCCCTCGCCGAGCACCACGATGAGGTCGGCGTCCCGCACGGCCCCCAGCCGGTGCGAGATGAGCAGACTGGTCCGGCCCTCCCGATGGCGCCGCAGCGAGGTGTGGATCTCGTGCTCGGCCTCGGCGTCCAGCCCGGCGGCCGGCTCGTCGAGGATCATCAGGTCGCGCCGGTCGCGGAGGAAGGCGCGGGCCAGGGCGAGGCGTTGCAACTGTCCGCCGGAGAGCACCACCCCCGTGTCCGGATCGTCCTTCTCGGACTCCATGAAGAACACGCGGGACAGCATGGTGTCGTAGCCGCGCGGCAGGTCGGACAGCTTCCGGTGGATGCCGGCCTTCCGCGCCGCGGCCTCGATGCGGGGCCGGTCGTCCATGGTCTCCAGGTCGCCGAGGCCGACGCACTCCGCGGCCGTCATGTCGTAGTGCATGTAGTCCTGGAACACGGCGCCGATCCGCCGCCGCAGATCCACCGGGTCGACCTCGCGGATGTCCACGCCGTCCCAGAGGATCTGGCCCTCGGTGGGGTCGTAGAACCGACAGACCAGTTTCACCAGCGTGGACTTCCCGGCGCCGTTCAGGCCGACCAGGGCGACCGACGACCCGTGCGGGATACGCAGGTCGACCCCGCGCAGCACCCACGGGTGGTCCTCGGAGTACCGGAACCAGACGTTTCGCAGTTCGATCCCGCGGCGCAGCGGAGGGAGCGGGCGCGGCGCGGACGGAGTCGGCAGGTCCGGTCCCGCCGTGGTGACGGCCGCGAAGTGGCCGAACATCTCCAGCGCCTGGTGGGCGCCGGCGACGTCCTCGGCCAGCATGGCGAGCGCGGCCTGCACCCCCACCGCGGCGGCGACGAACACGGTGACGTCGCCGACGGAGAGCGTGCCCGCGCGGGCCGCCGAGACCGCCCACAGCAGCCCGCCGCCGGAGACGGCCGCCGCCAGCGCGCCGAGGGCCAGGTGGGCGCAGAGCTCCCGGCGGTCGATGGCCCGCTTCACGGCGTTGGTCCTGCGCCGCTCGGTCAGCATCCTGCCGCGGAGGAACGCCCCGATGCCGAACAGCCGGACCTCCTTGGCCGCGCGCACATCGGCCAGCAGGTCGCTGTAGAAGAACTCCCGCCGCTCGGCGCCCTGGACCTGCCACAGCAGCCGGGCCTTCCGCCGCGACAGCGCGACCTCCACGAGCACCGCCAGCACGCCCGAGAGCAGGACGACGGCCGTCATCACCGGGCTGAGCAGGTACAGGGACCCGACGAAGCCGATGATGGTGATCGAGGAGCCGACGACGCCGAGCGCGCCGTCGACGGCCTGGGGGATGGCGCTCCGGCCGGCTTCCTGCGCGAAGCGGAGCCGGTCGAGGAAGCTGGGGTTCTCGAACCGGCGCAGTCCCGCGAAGGTCTCCACCACCGCGAACAGCCGGTCCTGGGCCCGCAGGGCGACCGCGCGCTCCAACTGGGCCCGTAGGTACTGGGCGAGCTGGGGCGCCACCCTGCTGACGGTGCCGGCGGCGGCCAGGCCGAGGGCGAGCCACATCAGTTCCCCGGCCGAGGCGTGGCCCACCAGCCCGTCCAGCACCAGCTTGGTGAGCCAGGCCGTCGCCACCGGCAGGGCACCGGTGGCGAGGGTGAGCGTGCCGTACAGCGCGAGAGTGCCGGGGGCGGCCCGCGCGGCGAGCGCCCAGACGACGCCCAGCCGTCGGGCCATGCCCGGCCCCGCGGGCTCCCGGCCCTCCACGGCGTCCGGCCGGTCGTCCCCCGTCCTCATGCCACGAGCGCGGGCCGGTCCAGCCTCACATCGGTCGCCTTGACCACGAGCCGGCCGGCCTCGTCCGGGGACACCCGCAGCAGCGTCGGGAACGCCGAGGTGCGGAACGCCTCCACCAGGCCGCTGTCGTCGCCCTCCACGACCACGCGCGCCACCGGGCCCAACTGGGCGGCGAACTCCGCGGCCTCGTCGGGGTCACCGATCACGGCGGCCAGCACCCGGTCACGCCCGCCGGGCATCGCCTTGGCGAACTCCACGAACTTGGGCATCTTCCGCCGGCACGGCTGGCAGGTCGGGGAGAAGAAGGCCACCACGGTCTCGCCGTCCAGGTCGGCACGGCGCAGCGTCTCGCCGTCCACGGTGGCGGCGGTGAAGTCGCCGATCTCCTCACCCACCGCGATGCCCGCCGGGAGGCCGCTGTTGGCGTTGGCCAGCAGTTCGGTGTGCTCCCGCAGCCGCCGGACCACGCCGAGCGTCAGGATGAGGTCCAGCACGCAGAGCACGCCCACGAGGATGACGGCCGCGATCAGAAATGGCATGACAACTCCTTCAGTACTCAACGGAGTCCGCGAGCAGCCGCCGGGGCTGTACGAACCGGTTGGAACAAGACGAACAGGTCGTCCAGCGCGACGGTCAGACCGCCGAGCAGGAGACCGCACGGCACCGCGACCGCCACTCCGGCCACCTGGAGCGCGCCGGTGGAGAACACCGCCACGGCGCCGAGCGCCGAGGCCACCGCGAGGAGGATGTTCCGTACGACGTGCCGGGGACCCAGGGGAGTCGCGGACACGCCGAAGCACCGGCAGGGCGCGCGGACCCCGCGCCGCACCACCGCCGTGATGCCGATCGCGAAGGCCACCAGCAGGCCCAGGGCGATCACGAAACCGACGGCGGCGGGGACCGGCGCCGGCACCGCCAGCAGCGCCCACACGGCGAACTCGGCGATCACCACCGCCCAGGCCGCGGGTCGCACCAGCGCGCGCGGCAACAGGCCCATGTCGCGTATCGACGTCGTGAAGGCGGCGAACGCGCCGCGCCCGGCGACCTTGCTGAACGAGGAGACCAGGAAGACCGTCCCGATCAGGCACCGGATACCGATTCCCATGTAACTCACCAGACACCTCCCGGGTGGTGATCGCCGCGGCGGTGCCGGGATCGGCGGAGAGGAGGGCGCCGGCGGCCCCCCTCCCCGCCGTCAACGGACCGTCAACAGGCCGTCAGCTGACGCCGCGATCGACGGTGCTCAGTAACAGCGGACCCCGCAGTCCGAGTAGATGGTGCAGCCGTTCTTGCACCGGGAGACCGGGCAGTGGCCCGCGACGTAGCACCCGGGCGAGCACGCCGCGGCGTCGACCTTGGGCACGAGCGAGCTGATCATGCGGTCGGCGACCGCCTGGAGCTTCTTGTACATGCTCTGACTCCTCACTGATCGAATGGTGGGTCGGCCCCGCGGAAGTGCTTGCCGCGGAGTCGAGTTCAGCTTGCGACGTCTCCCGCCCAGAAGCCGCCCAGGGCCGCCCAGAAGCCGCCCACAATGATCACGGCGAGATTTCGGCTGTATTATTTCGCGAAAAACAGCCGGGTTGCTTTTGCTGCCGGCAGGCCGGGGGGAGGCCGAGGGATCGCATGGAGTTCCACGTTCTGGGACCGCTACGCGTCAGTGGGGGCGGCGGCACGCTCGCCCTGGGCGGGCCGCGGCAGCGCGCTGTACTGGCCGCTTTGATCCTGCGCGCGAATGAGACAGTGACACCGCACTATTTGGCCAAGGCGGTATGGGACACGGAACCCGCGAGCCCCAGAACCAATCTTCGTACTTATGTATCGGGTTTGCGAAAGAGCTTCGGAGAGGCCGAGGCGGGCCGCCTCGTCACCCGGGCCGACGGCTATCTGTTGCGCACGGACCAAGCGGAACTCGACTTTCAACAATTCAACCGTTTAGCGGCCGACGGGGAAGAGGCCCTGCGCCAGGGTGAGCCGGAGCGCGCGGCGGAGCTGCTCCGGCGAGCGCTCGACCTCTGGCGCGGCGAACCGCTGGAGGGGCTGGCGACCGGACCGCTGCTGCGCGCCGAGTCCGAACGGCTCGCGGAGCGCCACCTGGTCGCCGTCGCACAGCACGCCCGGGCCCTCATCCGACTCCAGCGCCACACCGCGGTGATCTCCGACCTGACGGCCCTGGTGCGGCAGCACCCGCTGCGGGAGGAGCTGCTCGGCCTGCTCATGCTCGCGCTCTACCGCGGCGGCCGGATCCCCGAAGCCCTCCAGGCGTTCCAGGACGGCCGCCGGGAGCTGATCGACCGGCTCGGCACCGAGCCCGGGGCCGAACTCCAACAGCTCCATCAGCGCCTGCTCACCGCCACCACCGCGAGCGGCGTCCCGGAGCCGGGGATCGGCTCCCCGGCCGAGCACCGCCCGGCGCCGCGCCGCGCCCACCCCGCCGTGCCCCGCCAACTGCCCCTGACGCCACGGCTGTTCACCGGTCGGTGCGGGGAGTCGGCCGTGCTGACCCAGGGCCTGGCCGCACTCGGCGACGCCGTGGTGATCTCGGTGATCGCCGGATCCGGCGGCATCGGCAAGACCTGGCTGGCGCTGCACTGGGCGCACCGGCACACGGACCGGTTCCCGGACGGCCAGCTCTACGTCGACCTCCGGGGCTTCGACAGCGACGCCGAACCGACCTCGCCGGAGAGCGCCCTGCGCGGCTTCCTCGACGCGCTGGGCGTCGAGCCGGACGCGGTCCCCGCCGGCCTGGAGGCCCAGGCGGCGCTGTACCGCAGCCTCACCGCCGGCAAACGGATGCTCGTGCTGCTCGACAGCGCCCGCGACACGGAGCAGGTCCTGCCGCTGCTGCCGGGCGGATCCAGCTGCATGGTGCTGATCACCAGCCGCCACCAGCTGGGCGGTCTGGTCACCACGCACGGCGCGCTCCCCCTGGTCCTCGACCCCCTCGGAGAGGCGGAGGCCCACGCCCTGCTCGCCCGGCACCTCGGACAGGAGCGCCTGTACGCCGAGCCCGGAACGGCCGGCGAACTCCTCAGCCACTGCGGGGGCTCACCCCTCGCCCTGGGCATCGTCGCGGCCCGCGCCGCGGCCCATCCCGCCCGGCCCCTGACCGGACTGGCCCGGGAACTGCGCAACCACGCGACCCGGCTCGACGCCCTGGACGCGGGGGAGGCACGCGCGAGCATCAGGACCGTGCTGGCCGGCTCGTTGCGCTCGCTCAAACCCGAGACGGCCTGGCTGTTCACCCTGCTGGGGCTGGTGCCCGGCCCGGACATCAGCCTGTCCGCGGCGGCCGGGCTCTTCGGGCTGCCCACCACGCGGGCCCGGCTGTTCCTGCGCGAGCTGGAGGACGTGCATCTGATCCGGCAGTACCACCCCGGCCGCTACACCCTGCACAATCTCGTCCGCCTCTACGCCGCCGAGCGCGCCGACGACCAGCCGGCGTGGGAGTGCGCGGCCGCCCTGCGTCGCCTGCTGGACTTCTACGCGCAGACCGCGTCCACCGGCGCCCGGCTGCTGGATCCGCGGCACTCCCGTGCCACCGTGCCCCGGCCGGCCGCCGGCGGTGAACCGACCGCGCCGGACAGCGCGTCCGAGGCGCTGGCCTGGTTCCACACCGAACGCCGCTGCCTGCTCGCGGCCCAGCACACGGCCGTGGAACGGGGCTGGGACATCGTGGCCCGGCAGCTGGCCTGGGCGATGGACGTGCTCCGCTCCCGCGGCCAGACGTGGGACACCCGCCACACCGTGACGGCGATCTCCTCCCCGGCCGCAGCCTCGCTCAGCCTCTGCCCCCCGGCGCCGGCCAGGGCGGCCACGCCCCGCACGCCGGCACACAGCCCGCCTCCGTGGCCCGGAACCGGTCGGAGCCCCTGGTGAACGCCGTCCTCACACCAACGGTGCGTCGTGGTGGATCGGGGTGCGCGCGCCGGTCAGCGAGCCACCGCTGCCGCCGTGCCGGTGGGCGACGATCTCCGCCGCGATCGACAGGGCGGTCTCCTCGGGGGTACGGGCGCCGAGGTCGAGGCCGATCGGCGAGTGCAGCCGGGCGAGTTCCCGCTCGGTGACGCCGACCTCGCGCAGCCGCCGGTCGCGGTCCTCGTGGGTGCGCCGGGAGCCCATCGCGCCCACGTACGCGACGGGAAGCCTCAGCGCCAGCTCCAGCAGGGGCACGTCGAACTTGGCGTCATGGGTGAGGACACACAGCACGGTGCGGCCGTCGACATCGGTCGACGCGAGGTAGGTGTGCGGCCACTGGACGACGATCTCGTCCGCCGCCGGGAAGCGGAGCCGTGTCGCGAAGACCGGACGGGCGTCGCACACGGTCACGTGGTAGCCGAGGAACTTGCCCACCCGCGCCAGCGCGGAGGCGAAGTCGACGGCACCGAAGACGATCATCCGGGGGGCGGGCAGGCTCGACTCGACGAACACCGTCAGCGGCCGCCCGCGGCGGAACCCGTCCGCGCCGATCTCGACGGTGCCGGTGCGGCCGGCGTCCAACAGGTCGCGGGCCGCGCCCGCCACGACGCGATCCCACTCCGCGGGGCCGCCCAGGCCGCCTTGGTACGCGCCGTCCCGGCGGACGACCAGCGCGCGGCCCATCGACTCGGCCGGCCCCTCGGCGATCCGCGCGACCGCCACCGCGTCCCCGCGCACGACGGCGGCGACAGCGGCCGCGAGAACCTCCCTGACGGGAGAGCCCGCGCTGACCGGGGTGAGCAGGATGTCCACGACCCCGCCGCAGGTCAGTCCGGGGGCGAAGGCGTCCTCGTCGCCGCACCCGAAGCGCTCGACGCACCCTGCGCCGTCCCTGAGCGTCTGCCGGCACAGCTCGTACACGGCGCCCTCCACGCATCCCCCGGAGACCGACCCGACAGCCGAGCCCTCGCCGTCGACGGCGAGCGCCGCGCCCGGCTGGCGGGGCGCGCTGCCACCGACCGCCACCACGGTGGCGACGGCGAAGTCCCGCCCCTGCCCGAGCCACCGGTGCAACTCGCCGGCGATCTCCAGCATCTCGGCCTCCTCACGGGTCTGCCACGGGCCGGCGCCACACGCGGTGGCCGGGGAGGGCGCTCAGGGCCGCGACGCCGACTGGCGCTCGGTGAGCCGGCGGTAGATCCGTTCCGGGGTCAGGGGCAGCGCGCGGTAGCGGACCCCCGTGGCGTCGTGGAGCGCGTTCGCCAACGCGGGGGCCACCGGGTTGATACAGCACTCCGCCATCCCCTTCGACCGCAGCGGCCCGTAGGAGTCCGCCGAGTCCACCGCGAGCACATCGGTGCGGGGGACATCGGCATAGGTGGGGATGCGGTAGTTGCGGAGGTTCGGGTTGACCATGACACCGTCCGCGTCGACCTGGTAGTTCTCGGTCAGCGCGAAGCCGAGACCCTGGGCCACACCGCCCTCCACCTGTCCCCGCACCTGCGCGGGGTTGACGATGACACCGGCGTCGGTCGCGTGGACGCTGTACAGGACGCGGATCTCACCCGTCACCGGATGGACGGCGACGCGGAACCCGTGCGTGTTGAAGGTGACGCTTCGCGGCGAGCCGTAGGCCTTGCGGGCGGCGGTGAACCGTATGCCGCGCGCTCGGGCCAGCGCGACGACCTCCGCCAACGACACGCGCTGGTCGCCGCAGACGACGCCCTCGTCGTCCAGGGAGCACATCACGAGATGGACACCCGTGTGCGCGGCGGCGAACTCCAGGATGCGGTCGCGCACGGCGTTGGCCGCCCGAAGCACCGCGTTGCCCGCCACGAAGAGCCCCGCGCTCGCGAAGGCGCCGGTGTCGAATCCCGTGCGGTCGGTGTCGGACTGCACCAGGCGGATCCGCGAGGGAGTCGTGCCCAGCTGGGTCGCCGCGATCTGGACATGAGCGGTCGACGTCCCCTCGCCGAACTCGGCCGTTCCGACGGCCACCTCGTAGACGAGGTCGTCGCCCAGGGTCACCCATGCCTCGGAGAGGTGTTCCGTCGGGGGCGCGGTCTCGTGCAGGGAACTCGCGAAGCCGGTCCCGACGAGCCACCCGGGGCCGGGGGACGGCTCACCGGCCGTACCGGCCATGGCCCCCTCCACGAGATCGATGCACCGCGCCAGCCCGTGCTCGGTGAACATCACGTCGTCGGGCCCGTCGCCCATGGCGACCAGCGGATCGCCCGGCCGCACGATGTTGCGTCGTCGCAGGTCGAGCGGATCGATGTGCGCGGCGCGCGCCAGCTCGTCCATCGCCGATTCCACGGCGAACGCCGGCTGCGTCATCCCGTAACCGCGCAGCGCCCCGCTCGGAACGGTGTTGGTGTAGACGGAGTACGCGTCGTACCTCTTGTTGGGGCAGCGGTAGATCATGACGGCGGCGCCGCCCGCGTACAGCGTTTCGCCGCCGTGGTTGCCGTAGGCGCCCGTGTTCGACACATTGCGAACCTGGAGCGCCGTGAGCGTCCCGTCCGCCTTCGCGCCGAGCTTGACCGTCAACGCCATCGGATGCCGTGGCGAAGCCGTCGTGAACTCCTCCTCGCGGGTGTACTCGAAGCAGACGGGGCGCCCGGTGTCCAGGGTGGCGAGCGCGACCAGATCCTCCGAGATCACCTCCTGTTTGCCGCCGAAGCCGCCGCCGACGCGTGCGCAGAACACGCGCAGCTGGTCCGGGCGCAGCGCGAACAGATAGGAGAGTTTGACCTTCGCGATCGACGGCGACTGCGAACTGGTGCGGACGTTCAGGCGACCGTCCTCCATCCAGGCGATCGAGCCATGGGTCTCCAGATGCGCGTGTTGCACGCGCGGCGAGAAGTATGTGCCTTCGTGGACCACGTCGGCTTCGGCGAACCCCGCGTCGACGTCGCCGACGCGCGCATGGATCTCGAACAGGATGTTGCGGACGGGGTCGCGTACGAAGGGGTCGTGCGAGCCGTGGATCTGTGGCGCCCCCTCGGTCATCGCCTCTTCGGGGTCGAACACGGCCGGCATGACCTCGTATTCGACGACGAGCCTTCGACAGCCCTCCTCCGCCGCCCCCACCGTGTCGGCCAGCACCGCCGCGACGCGTTGGCCGACGAAGCGGACCGTGTCGTCGAGGATGAAGGTGTCGTCCGGATCGACGAGGTGATCGGTGTGGATCGCCGTGGTGAAACGCTTGCGGGGCACGTCTTCCCAGGTGTAGACGCGACGCACGCCGGGGACCGCGAGCGCGGCGGTCTTGTCGATCGAGACGATCCGGGCGTGCGCGTGGGGTGAGTGCACCACCTTGAGGTGCAGCATCCCTTCGACAGGGGTGTCCATCGTGAACTCGGCGCGGCCGGTGACCACGTCGTTGGCCGCCGGAGCGCCGACGCTCGTCCCGACGGCCTTTCCCGGCGCGGCCGGCTCCACCCCGGCGACGCCCTTCACGGCGTCCTCGATCCCCCGATAGCCGGTGCAGCGGCAGAGGTTGCCCTTCAAGGCCCGCGGCAGGTCCTTCTTCTGCGCCGCGGTGAACGTCGCCGACGTCATGATCATTCCAGCGGTGCAGAAACCGCACTGGAACCCCGGGGCGTCACGGAACTGTCGCTGCATCGGATGCAGGTTGCCGGGCGATCCGAGCCCCTCGATCGTCGTCACCTCGCGACCGTCCGCACGGAACGCGGGGGTGATGCAGCTGTGTATCGGACTGCCGTCCAACCACACGGTGCAGGCGCCGCAATCGCCCGCGTCGCACCCCTTCTTGACGCCGTAGTGGCCGAGGGAGCGAAGGAAGGTGCGCAGACACTGTCCGGGGTCCGGTTCCTCGTCGAAGCTCCTGCCGTTCACGCGGTACGTCATGCCGGACTCCCGGCCATGAGTTCGCGACGGATCTCCTCGGCGAAGTGCTTCGTCAGGTGGCGACGGTGGTCGGGGGTCCCGTTGGGATCGGCGAACCAGGTGTCGGCCGGAATGACGTCGATGCTCTGCTGCAGGGTCCGGGCGTCGGGCATGGTGTCGAAGGCCATCCGTACGGGGCGCGTGGTGCCGGCTGTGACGGTGAGCAGCAGGTCGCTCGTTCCCGGCGTCTGGGTCCCGATGAGGAAAACCGTCGAACGACCGAGTCGGGTCAGCGAGAAACGACGGTGCGCGGTGCGTTTCCGCAGGGCGTGCGCCGGAATGTCGACGCGTCGCAGGATCTCCCCGGGCGAGAGGACGTTCTGACGGTCGCCGGTCACGAAGTCGAGGGCGTCGACGGTGCGCGCGGACCCGTCGGGAGCCATCAACCCGTACCGTGCCTCCAGCGCGACCGTCAGCGTGATCATGGGACCGGCGGGCAGGGACATACAGATGTTTCCGCCGACGGTCGCCGAGTTCCAGACCTTGAACGAGGACAGGAACGCCTCGCAACTCGTCGCGAAAAGGGTGCCCGCGATCCAGTCGTCGCGCGGAGCGAAGGCGTACAGATCGCGGATGGTGCACGTCGCGGCGATCTCGAGGCCCGTGTCGCTCGGGACGAGGGGATCCCAACGCAGCGCTGTCAGGTCGATCAGACGGCGCAGATCGGGCTGCTCCACGGAGAACAGCCACGTCCCGCCCGCGAGCCAGGCGTCGCCCTCGCGCCAGTCCGCGCCCGGCTGAGCGGACGGCCGCCGGACGACTTCGGTGATGGTGTTGAGGTCCATGGGAAACGATCTCCCTCGCGACGATCATCGTGCGACGACCGCCTACCGAACTCGATCGACCAGCACGTGCCGCCGCTCGCGTTCAGAGTCCGCTCCTGGACATTCAGCTCGACGTACTCGTCGAATGTCGACGGGGCACGAGGAGCGGAGGCGCGATGCGCGCTGGGAGCGGCAGAACCTCGAGCGACGGAATCGAATGTATGGCCCCTGCGGTCGAGACTTCCTGAGAAAGACCGGCGGGCGCGGAGATGTGTTTTCAGGATATAGCAGGACAGGCCGGCCCTGCCACGTCGGGGATTCGCCCGGTGGCCACCGGGATATGGCGGCGAGTCGGGCGTCGGGGGCGCCCGTCGGGCCGCTGAGGGGACCGGTGCCCGTCGGTCGCGGCCGATCGAATGAACGGCGCCGCGGCTGACACACCGTTCGCCCGGCGTGCGCCGGGCGGTTGCCTAGCATGACGGGCGCCGGGGTGACCCGCACCCGCTCGGTCGGCGGGACGTGGTCGAGCAGCGGACCGACCACGGTCGGCCCGGAGACGACGAGGATCACGCCGATCATGACCGCCACCGTGAACGGGACGTCGAACAGCGCGGCGACCAGCCCCAGGCCGGCTCCCCAGGTGATGAGGACCCCCGGCATGATCAGCCGCGCCACCACGCGCCGGACCTCACCCTTCAGCGCCCGCAGCTCCAGGCCGAGTCCGGCGTCGTAGAGGATGACGGCCACCGCGAGCGACACCAGCTGCGTGAAGTCGGGTACCAGCCGGTCGGGGTGGATGACCTCGGTGAGCGCCCCGGCGGTGAAACCGACGGGCAGCAGCACGATCAGCGAAGGGACCCGCAGCCGGCTCGCCAGGATCTGGGAGTCCACGGCGAGCACGACGGTCAGGCCGATGCCCGGCAGGATCCCGTCCCCGGTCACCGCGGCCTCACCCCCCGAGGGCCCCGCGCGGCACGGGGTCCCCGAGCTCAGCCCTCGTCCCGCGCACCACGTCGCCGCAGGTCGTCGTCGGTGAGGGCTTCCAACTCGCCGTGCGTGTCGAGCCAGTACAGGAGGGCGACCGCCGGGAAGACCAGCACCACCGCGACGAGGGTGACGAACACCAGCCAGCGCAGGGTGGTGGGCGCGCCCGCGCCCTCCGCGACGGTCAGCGAGGGCGGGATGAGATACGGGCGTTGGGCCATGCCCCACGCGAGGATGGCCGAGGCGACCACGCCGACCGCGGTGACCCGGGACCAGGCCGCGGAGGGGCGGAGCAGCAGCCAGGCGGAGGCGACGGTGGCGAGTGCCGCCGCGATGACGAAGAGGAGTCCCACGCCGCGGGTGAGGCCGTGCCATACGTGGGGCGCGTCATCGTGGGTGACGCCCAGGGTGATGACGGCCAGTACGGCGACGGCGGCGAGAGCCGCCAGAGCTCGCCGCCGGAAGTAGCCGTCGAGGTCGGGGGCGTCGAAGCGCCGGGCGTCGGCGGCCAGGAACACGGCTCCGAGGAAGGCCGTGGTGGCGACGGCGAGGAGGCCGAAGAGGATCGAGGTGGGGTTGGACCAGGCGTGCGCCGACGGCTCGGTGCCGGGGGCCGCCCGGCCGGAGGCGATCCCTCCGGCCGCGGCTCCGAGGAAGAACGGAGTGAGGAGGGAGGCGATGGCGAACACCGCCCCGTAGAGGCGCCGTCCGGCGAGCCGCCGGGCGGGCTTGCGCAGGGCGAAGCCGGCGCCGCGCAGCACGGTGCCCACGGCGGCCAGCGCCAGGGGCAGCCACATCGCGGTGAAGACGGCCTGGAAGAAGTCCGGGAACCCGGTCCACATGATGACCAGAACGAAGATCAGCCAGACGTTGTTGACCTCCCAGACGGGGGCCATGGCGTGGTCGATCAGCCACCGGGGGCGCCTGCCGCGCTCCGTCCCGCCGGCGGTCAGGTCCCAGAACCCGGCCCCGTAGTCGGTGCCACCGGCGCAGGCGTAGGCGACGACCGCGAGGAGCAGGACGACGGCGACGAGATCGGCGGTCATGGCCGGCCTCCCGCGGTCGGTGCCGGGCCGTCGTCGCCACGGGGCGCCGGGGCGTCGCCGGCGGGAACCGGCGGGCGGGGGCCGTAGGGTGTGTCCGTCTCCGGCGGCGCGACCGGTCCCGGCTCCGTCCGCTGTTCGTCGGCGAGCCGCCAGCGGGTGCGCATCTTCAGCAGCACGGCGAGGAACGAGCCGAAGACGAACACGTACACCACGACGACGAGACCGAACATGATCCACAGAGTCGTGGAACGGGTGGCGGTCACCGCTTCGGCGACCCGCATGTTCTGGTAGACGATCCACGGCTGGCGGCCCACCTCGGTGGTGATCCAGCCGCATTCCACGGCGACGACGGAGGCGACGCCCGCGCAGGCGGCGCTCCGGAAGAACCACTTCGACTCCGGCAGGCGGCGGCGCCGCAGCCAGACGAGGCCGTACCACAGGGCGAGCAGCACCAGCACCGAGCCGATCCCGACCATGATGTCGAAGGCCCAGTGGGTGATGGTGGCCTGGGTGGCGTTCGGCCGGTCGGCCGCCGGGACGGAGGTCAGCCCGGTGACCCTGGTGTCGGGGCGGAACCCCGCGAGGATGGAGTCGAGCTGCGGGATCCTGATGCCGCCGGAGATCGTGCCGTCCGGATGGAGGCGACCGAACAGGTACTCCGGGACATGGGTGTCGGTCTTCCAGACGATCTCCATCGCGGCGAACTTCACCGGCTGCTTGTGGAACACCTGTCGGGCGATGGAGTCGCCCAGCACGAACTGCACGGGAGTCGCCAGCGCGGCGACGGTGAACGGGACGGTGAAGCCGAGCCGGTGGTAGCGGTCGCGGCGGCCGCGCAGCCATCCGACGGCGTACACCCCCGCCACGACGTAACCCGCGGTCACCAGCATCGCCACCACGAAGTGCCAGTACTGCGGCCCGAACATCGGGGTGAAGATCGCCTTCCAGATGTTCACGTCGGTGGGGTCGCCCGCGGAGTCGAGAGTGAAACCCCGCGGCGTGTTCATCCAGGAGTTCGCGGCCAGGATGCCGAAGGCCCCGAGCAGAGCGGCTGCCGGCAGGGGCAGCCCGAGCAGGAAGTGCACACGGGAAGGCAGCCGGCGCCAGCCGTAGAGGTAGACCGCGATGAGGACCGCCTCGAAGAAGAAGGCCCATGCCTCGACGCCGAATCCGATGCCGAAGACATCGCCCCAACGTCCCATCAGGCCCGGCCAGAGCAGGCCGAACTCGAAGGACAGCACGGTCCCGGTGACCACTCCGATCGCGAACTGCACCGCCATGACCGCCGACCAGCGCCGCGCCAGCAGCAGGGCGGTCGGGTCGTCGCGGCGCAGGCCGTAGCCGTGCATGATGAGGGTGATCAGCGGCAGCGCCACGCCCAGCGGCACCAGGATGATGTGGGAGGCCAGGGTGAAGGCCATGAGCGATCTGGCCGGCAGCGTCTGCGGCGGCGCGTCCACCAACAGCTGCATCGTGGGGTGCATGCGTGCCTCTCCCGGGAGCCGACGCGGGTGAGCGGGGTCAGTTCTCGGCGGCGGATCCGGGAAGCAGGACCACGCCCTCGGGTGCGATCTCGGGGGAGCTCACGACGTACCGCCTCCTCGACTGCCGGCGCCGCTCCGCCGGGCCGGGGCCCGGGAGCGTTACCGGCGTCACACAATCACCACGGGCTCGGTGCGGCGATGAGGGGCGGTCCGGCGTTACGCCGCCTGGTCCAGGAACTTCGCTCTGTCGGACGTCGCCCGGTCGGACTGCGGCCGACGCTTCGCCTGGTCGGACGTCGGTCGACGCTTCGCCCGGTCGGACTTCGGTCGACGCTTCGCAGGGTCGGACCTCGGTCGACGTGAGTCGGCGGTGTCGGCGCGGCCGGTGTGGTCCGCGACCTCAGCGCAGCCGGTCCAGCAGGTGGTCGCCGACGCGCAGGGCGTTCGCGATGGCTGTCAGGGACGGGTTGACCGCCCCGATGCTCGGGAAGAAGCTCGTGTCGACCACGTACAGGTTGTCGAGGTCGTGCGCCTTGCAGTTGACGTCCAGGGCCGAGGAGGCCGGATCGTCGCCGAACCGCACGGTGCCGGCCTGGTGGGCCGTGGCGCCGATCGGCATGCCCTTGTGCAGGTAGATGCTGTGGGGCAGCAGATGGTGCTCGTGCATGCCCAGATGGCCCAGCATGCGCTGGAGCCTGTGCCGCAGGCGCTCCAGCCCCGCGATGTTGTTGGACTCGTCGAGGGCCAGGTGGACGCGACCGTCGTCGTCCAGGGTGACGCGGTTGTCGGGGAGCGGCAGGTCCTCCCCGCACAGCCAGAAGTCGACGGCGTGGTGGGCCAGGACCTCGAAGGGCATGTCCGGGGTCACCGCTCCGGCCCAGCGCGGGGCCTCACCGTGGATCTGCTCGGCGTCCGACTTGCCGAGCATCTGGATCCCGCCGAGCGGGTAGTCCCAGTCGTCGGCGCCGAGGTACCAGTCGTGCAGGGCGAGGGTCTTCTGGAACCTGGTGTCGTTGGGCTCCTTCGAAACGGCCATCAGGGCCAGGTTGTTGTGGCGCATGTAGAACCGACCGACCACGTCCGAGCTGTTCGCCAGGCCCCGGGGATGGTGCTCGTTCGCCGAGGCGAGGAGGAGGACGGCCGAGTTGACCGCGCCGCAGGCGACGACCACGATGTCGGCCGCGTACCGGGCCTCCTCGTCCCCCGCGAGCCGGGCCACGACCGTGCTGACGCCGCGGCCCGCCGGATCGGTCTCGAGCCTGGTCACCCGGGCGTTCGTGATCATCTCCACGTTGGGGTGCCGCAGCGCCGGTTCCACGCAGATCACCTGGGCGTCGGACTTGCCGCGCACCAGACAGGGGAAGCCGTCCACCCGGTCGCAGCGGATGCAGACGCTTGAGTGGGTCGCCCGGCCCTCGCCGTCCTGGGTCAGATCGACCCCGATGGGCAGGTGGAAGGGGTGCAGGCCCCGCTTCTCCAGGTCGTCGCTCAACTGCTGGATGCGCGACTCGTGTTCCACCGGCGGGTACGCGTACTGCTCGCCGGCCGGGCCCTCCCAGGGATCCTCGCCGTGCCGGCCGTGCACCCGGTACAGGTGTTCCGCCTGGGTGTAGTACGGCTCCAGATCCTCGTACCGGATCGGCCAGGCGGGGGAGACCCCGTCGTGGTGCGTCAGTTCGCCGAAGTCCTCGGGCCGCAGTCGGAACAGGGCGGCCCCATAGAACTTGGTGTTGCCGCCGACGTAGTAGTTGACCTCGGGCGGGAACTCCTTGCCGTGCTTGTCGAACCAGAACTCCGGGGCCCGGTACCTGCCCTTGACGAACACGGCGGTGGAATCCCAGTTGTCCCGCTCGCGCGGGAGGTAGTCGCCGCGTTCGAGGATCAGCACCCGTTTCCCGGAAGGCGCCAGCCGGTGCGCGAGCGTCCCTCCGCCCGCTCCGGTACCGATGATGATGACGTCGTAGTGGGGGGCGTCGCCCACGGCGACCACCGTCCTCGGGTTCGCGGTCCCGCGTCCCCGCCGGGACCTGTCAGGCCGGTCTCCCCCCTTCGAACATAGACGCCCCGCGCCGGAGCGGCACCCGGGAGAGAGAGCCCCCTGCCGCCCCGCTCAGAGCACGGCGACGGGATTCACCGGAGAGCCGGTGGCCGCCGGCAGCCGCAACGGCGCGACCACGCACAGGAAGTGCCAGCGGCCCAGCTGTTCGCACGCCGGCGCCAGTTCCTCGAAGTCCAGGTAGTCCAGGAGATGGAGACCCATGGCGTGCATCGCCAGCACGTGGACGGGAAACGCGACCTCCGCCACCAGGCTCGGAGCCGTGTCGTTGTTGCCGTCCGAGCCCAGCACGGCGACGCGCCGCTCGGCGAGGAATCCCAACGCCGCCGGATGGATGCCGGCCCGGGCCCGCGCCACCTCCCAGGCACCGGTCTCCCGACGCCGACGGCGGTGTCCGACGCGCACGAACAGCAGGTCTCCCGGCCCGGCCCGGACCCCCTGAGCGGCCTCCGCGGCCGTGAGGTCGTCGGCCGTCACATGGTCGCCGGGTTCGAGCCAGGGGACCCCGCGCAGCCGCGGGATGTCCAGCAGTACGCCGCGGCCGACGATCCCGTCGCGCACCACGTCGACCGTGAGCGCACGGGCGCCGTCCGGCGTCACCGTGCTCGCCGGTACGCCGCCATAGAGCTCGCCGTCGAAGACGACGTGGCACAACGCGTCGAGATGGGTGTGCGCGTCACCGTGCACGTTCATGGCGAACCGGTCGAGCGCGAAGTGCAACCCGGGCGCTTCGGGGTCCTGGTGGACCGTCCCCGTCATCCGGTGCGTCGCGGGCTCCGGGTCGTCCGGCCCCGGCCGGGTCTCGATGGGCGCGGCCAGCGACACGGTCCGCCCACACCGCACCCCCGCGGCGGCCGCCACCACACGCTCGGGGGTCAGATGGACCAGGGCTCCACGGCGCAGGTCTCCCTCGCCCCGCCCGCTCCGAGCCTGGTCACACAGCCGCCGGTACAGAGACCGAAAGTCCTCCTCGGACAGGGGCGGCTCCGCCGCCTGACGCTGCGCCGACGGCCGCGGGCGCGACATCACGACCCCCACCCGCCCACGCCCGCCCCGCCGCCCACACCTGCTCCGCCCCGCTCGACCGGTCCGCGGTGCTCACCCGCTCCGCCCCGGTCCGCCGGTGCGCGGTGCTCACCCGCTCCGCCCCGGTCCGCCGGTCCGCGGTGCTCACCCGGTCTGACCCGGTCCGCCGGTCCGCCGTGCTCACCCGGTCTGACCGGCGCCGCCGGTCCGGCTCCGCTCGTACGCTCCGTCACGCCGGCGTCCTCCTCGTCCGCCGAAGGGCACTGGCACCAGTCTCCGCTGGCACGGTTTGGCACGCATTCCGGGTGTCGGGCCCCGCGCGCAATCCGCGCCATGCCACCGCGCTGATCGAAGGCCGCCTTCTCCGGCCACGGCCGCACGGCCGGCCTGGCACGCGGCTGCCGACGGGACGGCCGCGCGGGCTCGCCCAGCCGCTGCTTCGACCGCGCCCCACGAGCTTCCTTACTGATCAGTGGCTCAATCCGCTCCTTATGCGGTGAGGCGGACCGATGGCCTATAGCGTGAGGTGACGACCAAGTCGAGGAATGCGAGTCGGTGGACGTTCATACCGATACCATCCAGCCCGGCGAGACGTCCTCTTCAGTGCAGACCGCAGCCGACACCACCGAGGGCTCGTTTACGCCGAAGAAGACCACAGTGTCGATCACCGGGGTCGTTCGTACACCGCAGTAAGTGCGGAGCCGGCTGTGCAGCCGGACTGCTACCGGACTGGGCCGGCCAGCGTCTCGATCGGGCCCAGGCCCCATGGATTGGGCTTGCGGGTGAGGCTCGCCAGTTCCTCGGGTGGTTCACTCCCGTCCCTGACGATCGTCACGTAGGTCTTGGCCTGCTGCAGGCTCATCCGTGGGGCCTGCTTGCGCAGGTGCCGCATGGCGGCGGCGGTCCCGACGGAGTCCGCGAGGTGGCGGATGTCCGCGGCGAGGGGGTCGGGCATCTTGATGCCCTTGACCTGCCGGAGGTAGTCCTCCTCCCAGTCATCGGTCCAGTCGGTGCCGGGAACGAAGTGGATGCTCCCGTCCTCCCGGTCGACCAGGTAGGGGCCGCCGAGGAGGTTCCCGCGCAGATCGGGGTTGCGGGCGCCGTTCGCCGACGTCCAGTAGACGAGCCACCCGACCGAACGCTCCTCGACGGCGTAGACAGCCAGCTTCGGGATCAGCCTCGCCCATGCCCAGGTCGGCCGCTCCCGCTCCAGCAAGGACTCGACCAGCTCGATCGCTCGTTCCTGGGAAATCATGCTTCCCATCCTTCACTCCGGGCCAACCGGACTTCAGCGCACCCCGTCATCGATCCGGTGCCGTCCGGCGCGCGGTGCAGGGAAGCCACCATCGCTGCCGAGACTGAGGAGTGCGCAGCGGCCCTCGACGCCCCGCCGGCCGAGTATTGGAGAACTCGCGGCCTTGGTGGAGACGCTGCAAGCGGTAGCCCGCGGCTGGTATCCCGACCTTGTGCCTCGCGCCCCACCTTGTCGCCCGCGCGGAAGCACTCACCGGTATTTCGCCCACCCATCCCGGTGCACTCCGAGGTCCGCCGCCGCGGCCGCCCAGAGGCCGGGAAAACAGAAAAACCCCAGATCAACTGGGGTTCCTGCTGGTGTCCGAGGGGGGCTTGAACTCTCCTCTCGGGCACCAGCTCATTAGTTAGCTGACCTGCAAGAACGTAGCCCTTGAGGCTCCTTGGAGCCTATCGGGGTTGGTCATGCTCACCTGCTGTTTCTGCCCGTTCCTGGCCGCTGTTGGTCATGCGTTGGTCACGTGGCCGAACCCCGTCAGCCCTGATCAGCTCTTCGCAGACTTGGCTACTCGTCGGCCGGTCGGCGGGATCCGGGTTGAGCATGGCGTTGATGAGGGTGCCCAGTACCCCGGGCACCTTCACCGGCCGGTGTGGTCCGTCTACGATGGCTTGACGTTGATCCTTGCGGCTCGCGTCATCGGGGTAGGCGACGTGGCGTAGTCCGGTAGCGCTGATGAAGAGCGAGGCTCCGAGGGCGTAGACGTCCGCTGCCATGCTCGGGGCTGCCGTACCGGTCTCCAGCACGCTGCGCGAGATTTCCGGACTCTCGTAGTGGACGAGACAGCCCCGATAGCTGAAGTCGTATCTGGCGGGCACGCTTCCGCCGTGCGCCAAAGCGAGATCGATAAGCGCTGTTCCCTTGGGGCTGGTGATCAGGTGCGCAGGCTGGACGTCTCCATGTGTCCAACCCATTGAGTGCAAAGAGGCTACGGCTTCCGCGCAGGACAGCGCTTCACCTAGGTCAGGTACGGATGAGGCCCCTTCAGCGCGGTGGGGCTGCCAGAGGTCGTACAGGCTGTCGCCCTGGTGCCAGGGCTGGACGTTCCAGGTGCCGTGTTCCCAGTCGCCATAGCTCACGTCGTCCCTGTTGAGGCGGCGCAAGATCGCGCCTTCGCGCGCGGGGGCCAGGGCCGTCCAGGCGTGCGTTGTGGTCGGGTAGCCGACCTTGACGGCGTAGGTTCTGTGGGCCGAGCGGACTTTCCAAAGCGTGGTTCCGCGCCGGTTCATCACTAACCGCTGAGACAGCGGGTTGAGGGCTTCCAACGCCGAATCGGGCAAGCCGTAGGGCCCGGTGTGAATCATTCTTCTACCTTCCAAACGGTGAAGCCGACCCCCAGGCTGGGAGCCGGCTTCGCTCACGTCGCGGGCGGAGAGTACCGCTGATCAGTCAGCGGCGTTGCGGTAGTCGCGGCCACAGTCCGAATCGCACTGTGCAGCCGAGGCGCCGTCCACGGTCCATAGGTCGTCCAAGACCATGAAGCCCTTCGCTTTCATCGCGTGTGCGGTCGCCGTGACCTCCTCCAGGATCCGGCCGCCCCCGCCTGGACGGGGGTTGTGCTCCAGGAAGCGACCCGCGTACTTCTCGCAGAACTGGCGGTAGTCGGCCGTGTGGAGGATGAACGCGTGAAGCGCGCCGTCCACGTCGTCCGACGGCACCATCTTGACCGTGGCCGTGCCGACGGTCGCTAGGAAGGCGAGCGCCTGATCCGTGGCGCGCTCCGCCTTCTCGCGGTCGTACCCGAAGTGAATCGTGGTGAACTCCGCGACACTATCGAACAGTTCGGAGTCGACCAGGGAACGGCCGACCTTGAGGTCGTTCGCTACTGCTGTCATTGTGTATTCCCTCCCAGTAGGAGCAGTGCACGGCACTTGCTGACCCGCCCCAGCCCTGAGCCACAGGGGCGGAACGGGGTACTGGACCTGCCTGATTGGAGTTCCTCGCCTTGACCTCCAGGCGGGCCATTTGATGACCCGCCCCTACCGGTGTCGCCTTCGGGGGATGACTGGCACGCGGTAGGGGCGGGCGCGGGACCTGGTCCCCGCCGAGTTAGCCGAGGACAGCGGGGCCAGGAGTCTTCTAAGGCCCGAAGATCGAGGCAGGTGGAGACGCCAGGGCGGTCATGTTCAGCCCTGCCGCGAGCCGGGATGGGCCCTCAACAGGCCACTCTCTTTCGTGGGCTGGCGGAAGCCGGCTGTGTCCCAGGGCGTGCCCTTGCCGTTCGGCGGATACAGGGTCACCCGTACCTGCTGAGGGCCCTCCCAGCCCATCATCAGACCCACCTTGCCGGTCACCGTGTCCATCACCGGATCACCGATCATGGGCATGGGGGTGATCGGCGCCGAACGGGAGTCACGGCTCTCGGCCACGTTGATGGCCATGAGCAGCCCCTCAACAAGCCTTTCAGCGAGGAACCGCAGTTCTTCCACCGTCACCTTCGGCTGCTTGAGCAAGTCACGGGCGTGCCCCAGGAGCTGGCTGCACATGAACACGCTCTCGTCTTCCGCCACGCTGTCGATCGCGTCGGTCATGCGGCTGAGTAGGCCGTCCGGGTCGTCAGAGCTCACGATGCCCGTCCGGCCGTGTTCGTCGGGGGGAAGCTGTCGGAGAGTCACCACGACACCTCCGTGGACTCGCAGCCCGCGCACTCGTTGGACCAGAGCCTGCCCCGGCCGCCCACGCGTTCACTGGTCAGCACGTAGGGGCGGACCAAGGCAACGTCTTCTCCGTGGACCATCCACTTCTGCCACACGACGCGCGGGAGGGTGGTCTCGCTGGCCGGGATCTTCGGCGCCTCGTAGGCCGGGGCCATGGCGGGGTGGCGTCGTCGCACCGATGTGCACAGCCTCCCCAGCGCCAATTCGAAGATCAGCACGGTACGTTTGTTCACGTCATCAACTCCGGTTAGTTGGTGGCCACGCCCCCGGACGTTGGCCCGTCGCGGGGGTCTTCACGTGCATGGCCTGAGCTGGGGGCGCCCCACCTTTGGCCTGAACCTGCCGCTGCCCCCCCCCGTGTGGAGCACCACCGGATGGGCATCACGACACTGGGAATCGAACATGGCGTCAGCTTCGGTGACCGGCTGGGCGGTTCCGATGACCAGTATCTGCCCGTAGCTCTACGCTCAACCCCGCCAGGGACTTGATGGATCACAGAGTCAAATGGGGGATACAACCATGCCAGCCCCGAAACCGATTGCCCCACACCAGTCCCGCGCGGCCGAGCTCGGAGCGGCAATCCGCAAGTACCGGGCCGCGAAGAGGTGGACTCAGGCCGAGCTCGGCAAAGCGGTGGCGTTATCGAACACGGCCATCTCAAAGTTCGAAAGCGCCGTCAACATCCCCTGCCGTGACACCGCTCGACGCATGGACGATGCCCTTGGCGCGAACGGACATGTTCGCAGACTCCGCGACCACCTCGATGACAACCCTGACGCAAAGTGGGTCCAGAAGTTCCTTCACGAGCACCTGAACGCTGCGGAGACCCGGCAGATCAGCGGGTTCACGCCCCTTCTGCTTGAGACAGAGGAACACACTCGGCTCGCACTGCAAGCAGGACTGCCGCTGTACGGCGGAAACCTAGATGACAAGGTCATCTATCGAGCGAAGCTGCGCCAGGCGCTACTTCGCCCCGATCCTCCGATGTTCCGCGTGGTACTGGAAGAGGCTGCGTTACACATTGTCACTGGCGGCAAAAGGGTCATGCGGAGCCAGTTGCTCCACCTGATCGAGCGTTCACATGAACCGAAAGTCGACCTTAGGGTGTTGCCGTTCGAAGGCCACGGCGTCTTCAACGAGGTCGGCGACGTGACCATCTGGGATCGGCCGAGCAGACCTCCCGTGGCATTCCGGCCTTCCGGGCGTTCTGGAAAATTCATCACGAAGCGGGAAGCTGTTGCAGATCTCGTGGGCCTCTATGATCACCTCTACCGCATAGCGCTAGACCAAGAGGCATCAAGAAACCTTATTCAGAAGGCTGCTGAGGAGTTGTACCCGTGCGCACGACCCGAATCGACCTGTCCATAGCTGACTGGCGCAAGAGCACCTACAGCACGGGAGGGAACGGCTGCATTGAGATCACTGAGCAGTTTCCCGGAGTCGTTCCTGTCCGTGACAGCAAGAACCCCGAGGGCCCTGCCCTGTTCTTCCCTGAAACTGCGTGGGGCTCGTTCATCAAGGGTGTGAAGGCGGGAGAGTTCCCGATCACCTGACCCTCAAGCAATAAATGCCCCGACCAAATCTGGCCGGGGCATTTTTGTGTTGGTTCGTTAGAGGGATACGAGTCCAGGAACGCGAGTTTCCTACCGTGACTGCCTTCGGGACGCCCCGCTGTGGACCGTCTATGCCACGACCGGGGTACGGCGCAGTGAAGCGCTGGGCATGAAGTGGTCCCTCATTCGATGGGACGAGAGAGCCATTGAGCTGGGCTGGGTCGTGGTGGAGGAGGGCAACGCCCATCGCCTCCGGAAGCTCACCAAGGATGGAGATGCCAACGCTCGCATCTATGTCGATCGGTCCGTGATGAACGTCCGGCGGGCCACAGGACCCGGAGAAGGTGTCGGCGCGGTGGCGCACCCGGCTTCACCTGCCTGAGGACTTCCGTATCCATGACTGGCGACACAGCAAGGTCACGAACGACCTGGAGGCCGGGGAGAACCCCGTAGAGGTCTCTGCGAACGTCCGGCATCACTCGCCGGGCTACACCATGGCCCGGTACGGCCACTCACGTAAGGACGGGGCGCGGAAGCTCGCCGCCTCCGGTGCGGGCCGACTCGGCCTGTCCGCCCTGGTCTAAGGGCAAGATCGCTGGGCCGTTGGTCACGTGGTTGGTCACGCCACTGCCCAGAAAAGCAGAAAACCCCACGTGAAGTGGGGTCTCAGCTGGTGTCCGAGGGGGGACTTGAACCCCCACGCCCGATAAAGGGCACTAGCACCTCAAGCTAGCGCGTCTGCCATTCCGCCACCCGGACCGGTGTCTGTCGTGCGGCCCCTGGCCGCTCCGACGTGGAAAACAATAGCAAACATCCGGGCGTGCTCGATCACGCCGGGGAGGGGGCCGGGACGGGGTGGATGTGGCGGGCGGATGACGGCGGTATTGCCGCCTTGGGCTGGGCGGGCGGGGGAGGGAGGATGGGGGCGGATCCCGCCGCCAGCGGCGCTGACAAGGGGGTCGCGCGGTGGCAGCGAACGACGAGGAGGCAGTGTGAGCGAGTCGATGTCGACCGCGACTGGGAGCGGTGCCGTCAGCGGTGAGGACGAGGTCGTCGATCTCTGCCGTGAGCTGATCCGGATCGACACCAGCAACTACGGGGACCACTCCGGGCCCGGGGAGCGCGCCGCCGCCGAGTACGTGGCCGAGAAGCTGGCCGAGGTGGGGCTGGAGCCGCGGATCTTCGAGTCGCACAAGGGGCGGGCGTCGACGGTGGCGCGGATCGCGGGCGAGGACCCGTCGCGGCCCGCGCTGCTGATCCACGGGCATCTGGACGTGGTGCCGGCGAACGCCCACGACTGGACGCACCACCCGTTCGCCGGGGAGATCGCCGACGACTGCGTCTGGGGGCGTGGCGCGGTCGACATGAAGGACATGGACGCGATGACGCTGGCGGTCGTGCGGGACCGCCTGCGCAGCGGGCGCAGGCCGCCGCGGGACATCGTGCTGGCCTTCCTGGCGGACGAGGAGGCGGGCGGGGTCTACGGGGCGCGGCACCTCGTCGACCGGCACCCCGATCTCTTCGAGGGGGTGACCGAGGCCATCGGCGAGGTCGGCGGTTTCTCGTTCACGGTGAACGAGAAGCTGCGGCTGTATCTGGTGGAAACCGCCCAGAAGGGAATGCACTGGATGCGGCTGACGGTGGACGGCACCGCCGGCCACGGCTCGATGACCAACAAGGACAACGCGATCACCGAGCTGAGCGAGGCGGTCGCGCGGGTGGGCCGGCACAGGTTCCCGGTGCGGGTGACCAAGACCGTGCGGTCCTTCCTCGATGAGCTCTCCGACGCCCTCGGGACCCCGCTGGACCCGGAGAACATGGACGAGACGCTCGCCAAGCTCGGCGGCATCGCGAAGATCATCGGGGCCACGCTGCAGAACACCGCCCAGCCGACCATGCTCGGCGCCGGGTACAAGGTCAACGTCATCCCCGGGCAGGCCACGGCGCACGTGGACGGCAGGTTCCTGCCCGGCTACGAGGAGGAGTTCCTGGCCGACCTGGACCGGCTGCTCGGGCCGCGGGTGCGGCGCGAGGACGTGCACGCGGACAAGGCGCTGGAGACCAGCTTCGACGGGGCGCTGGTGGAGGCCATGCAGACGGCCCTGAAGGCCGAGGACCCGATCGCTCGGGCCGTCCCCTACTGCCTCTCCGGTGGCACCGACGCCAAGTCCTTCGACGACCTCGGCATCCGTTGCTTCGGCTTCGCCCCGCTCAAGCTGCCGCCGGAGCTGGACTTCGCCGGCATGTTCCACGGCGTGGACGAGCGGGTGCCGGTGGAGGGACTCAAGTTCGGAGTACGGGTGCTCGACCGCTTCCTCGATCACTGCTGAGGCCGGAAAGCGGCGCTGAGCCCTGAGAACGAGATCTTCGGCGAATTCACTCTCCGGTTGCCGCATTGCGGCCGGTTCATCGGAAAGAGTGAAGCCCGCGGAGGATTCGTAGCTTGATTACATCGTCCTCGTTATCGGCAGTGCGGCCCGAGGCTGGGCCGCATTGTCAATGAGGAGGAACGATGATCAAGAAGGTTGTCGCCGTCGCGGCCGCCACCGGTGGTCTGGTGATGGCAGGTGCGGGTCTGGCTGCCGCCGACGCGGGCGCCCAGGGCGCCGCGCTGCAGTCCCCCGGTGTCGTTTCCGGCAACGTGATCCAGGCTCCGGTGAACACGCCGGCGAATGTCTGTGGCAACACGATCAACGTGGTCGGGCTGCTGAACCCCGCCATGGGAAACACCTGCATCAACAAGTGACGTTGCGTCACCCTTCTTAGCCGCCACTCAGGGCGGCGTCATCTCGCGCGGTCCCGGAGTGCGCGTCAGCGCCCCGGGGCCGCGCGGCATAGCGCACACGGGCGATCCTGCCCGTGTGGGTTTTCGGCACGACGCAATGCAAGGAATCGCATGCGACAGGTTGCGAAGAAAAGTCTGATGACGGTTGCCGCGGCGGGCAGCGTGCTCGCCGCCAGCGCCGGTTACGCATACGCCACGGGCCCGGGCGGCGCCCATGGCCATGGCGCCGCGGCGAATTCGCCGGGTGTGGCCTCCGGCAATTCCATTCAGGTGCCGGTGAACGCGCCGGTGAACGCCTGTGGCAACACCGTCAATGTGGTCGGTGCGCTCAACCCCGCGTCCGGCAACACCTGTGTCAACCACAGCGGCGGCGGAAGTCACCACGGCGGCTCGCACCAGGGTGGCGGCAGCTCGGCGAAGGGCGGCGCGCACCGCTCTCCCGGAGTCGGCTCCGGCAACCAGGTGCAGGTGCCGGTGAACGCCCCGGTGAACGTCTGTGGCAACACCGTCAACGCCCCAGGGATCGGGAACCCGGCGGCCGGCAACGGCTGCGTCAACAGCGGCGGGCACGGCCATGGGCCGCAGCAGCCGGGCGGACACACCCCGGGCAAGCCGGGGCCGCATTCCCCCGGCAAGCCGGGCCACCCGCGGCCGGAGGAGCCCGGCAAGCCGGGTGAGCCGGGTGAGCCGGGCAAGCCGGGTGAGCCGGGCAAGCCCGGCGGTGACCAGCCGGGCGGCGAGAAGCCCGGTCCCCAGGAGCCGGGCCAGGAGAAGCCGGGGCCGGAGAAGCCGGGTGAGGACAAGCCGGGCGAGGACAAGCCGGGTGAGGACAACCCGGGTCCCGAGGAGAAGCCCGAGGGCCAGAAGCCCGAGGGTCACAAGCCCCCGACGACCGAGGTGAAGGGCGGCGGCCACATCGGCACGCCGGTGGACGACTCGTCCGTCTTCGGCGCGGCCGCCGGCCCCGCCGCGCACATCGCGGGCAAGGACCAGCTGGCGTCCACCGGTGCCGGCCCGCTGGAGATGGTGATCCCGGCAAGCGCGGGGATGCTGCTCGCGGGCGCCGTGCTCTACCGCCGGTCTCGCGCCGGGCAGCACTGAGGGAACGGCCGGCCCGGTCACAATCGAACCGGCCGGCCCGATCCACCGGCCGTCGCCATGAGCGATCGGCCTGATGAGGCGTACGTGGCCTGATTCGTACCGAGCGGGCTCCATACGGGGCCCGCTCTGTACGTGCGCTCTGTGCGCTCTGTGAGCTCTGCGCGGCGCTCTCTGCGCTCTGCGCGCTCTCTGAAGCTCTGCGCGCCAGGTGTGGAAACGCGCGCTCCCGTGGTTCGCGGTGGCGCGGAAGGACACCTCGGCGCGTCGAACGGTGGCGGCGCCCGTCGTACGTCCGGCGGTGCCCGGTCCGTCCGGCACCCGCCGGTCCCGCCGTACGTCGGGTGCCCTCGGCTCTCTGGGCTCCGGCCCGTGACCGCTTATCGGGAGCCGTCGCTCACCAGGTGGCGCGGATCTGGCGGATGATGCGGCGGCGCAGCCGCACTCTGCGGCTCCCGTCGGGATTCAGTCGTAGTCGGTCCAACTCCCAGTGTCCGTACTCGGCATGGTCGGTCAGCAGACGGGTCGTGGCCTTGCGGGAGACTCCCCGCGGCACATACACATCACAGAATTCGTATTCCGGCATCGCAATCTATTGTGCGGGAACTGCCCTGATACGGATAGCGTCTGCACTATGTCTGATGCTGCGCAGCCATCCGCTGCCGAGGTACGCGCCGCCGCTGAGGCCGTGAAAGCCGCTCTGGACCGCCACCTCGACGCCGTCGAACGCCGGTCGGGCGAGGACGACGCGGCCGTCTACGCGGCGTTCAACGACCTGGCGGCGGCAGCCGAGGCGTACGACGAACTGCTCTACGACACCTACGACGAGGTCACCCCGTTCGAGATCCCGGCCGAAGAGGGCATGCCCGCCTACGCCGGACCGGAGGAGCCGACCGCCCTGAGCCTGTTGATCCGCCGGGACTACGCGGTCGTCGAGCCGCAGCGCCTGCTCTCCCAGGCGCGCCGGGTCACCGACCTGGACCCGGACTCCGCGCCTGGGAACGGAACGAACCGCACCGCCGCGGGCGGTGCCGGCGACAGCGTCCATGCCGCTCTCGGAGTGCTCTTCGGCGAGTACGAACCGGATGAGATCGCCACCCGACACAAGGAGTTCGGCCTGGCGGAGGGCGACTCCACCCTGTGGGTGACCGCCGCCGACGAGCTCGCGGAGCCGGGGGAGTGGCTGGAGGCCCCCTTCGACCAGGCCGACCCGCAGCGGCTCGTCTGCCGCTTCGACGTCAGCGAGGTCTTCGACCAGGACCTCGACGATGACGACATCCGAGTCGGCGGGGTCGATGCCGATGTCGAAGACGACGAGGGCGAGGGCGAGGCCGACGACGTCGACGAGGCCGACGGGGACGAGCTGGAAATGCTCCGCCCCGAGAACTGACCCGGCGGCCCGTGGGCCGGACACGCCGCGGGCCGCATCGGCCGGACACGCCTCGGACACAGGCCCGAACCGCACCCTCGCCGGCCGCCCCGGCCTGCTCTGGTCCGTGAGAGGGCGGGTGGTGTGGCGCCGAGGGTCGGGTGGCGTAGCGGTGGTCCGCCGGGAGTGGGCTGTCGTGGGGCGGTCTGGTGGGAGCGGGTCGTGCCGGCGTTGGCCGTCGGGGTCCGGCCCCGGGTGGCTGCGGTTGTGTGGCGCCGCGGGTGGTGCATCCGCTGGCCCGGCCGCCGTTGTGTGGCGTAGCGGTGGCCCGCCGGCGGTGGGCTGTGGTGGGGCGGTCTGGTGGGAGCGGTCGTGCCGGCGTTCGCTGTCGGGGTCCGGCCCTGGGTGGCTGCGGGTGGTGTGGCGCCGCGGGTGGTGCACCCGCTGGCCCGGCCGCCGTTGTGTGGCGTAGCGGTGGCCCGTCGGCAGCGGGCCGTGGTGGGGCGGGGAGTCAGGGCAGTACCGGCGTTCGCCGTCGGGCCCGGTCCGCGCCCCAGGAGGGGCGCGGCGCGGGCCGATCGCCGCACGGCGGAGGGTTGGCAGCGGCCCGAGGTGGGCCGAGGCCGGGTGCTGCCCGGGCCGCCGGGGGGCAGGCCGCATGGGTCCGTCGGCCGTGGCCTGGCTATGTGGGGGGCGAACTGACCGCCGCGGGACGGACGACGCGTCCCGCGGCGGCGCGGGTCAGTCGGCGGTCGGCGCCGCCTGCGCCTCCAGCAACGACCGCAGTCGGGTGGTCCGCTCCTTGGCGGGGATGCGCGCCACCGCGTTCGGCAGCGCGTCGTCCGCGCCGTGCACCACCGACAGATGGCGCTCGCCGCGGCCGAAGGCGGTGTAGACCCAGGCCCGGGTGAGCGCCGCAGTGGCGTCGCCCGGCAGCACGACGACCACGGCCGGCCAGCGCGATCCGGCCGCCTGGTGCGCGGTGACGGCCCACCCGTGCCGCACGGTCTCGGCGACCTGCTCGCGCGGGATGACGACCGCCGCCCCCGCGCAGTCCAGATGGAGACCTTGCGTGTCCGCCGAGGTCACGGTGGCGAGCACCATCCGGCCGGGCGCCGGTACATAGGCCACCCGATCGCCCGGGTCGAAGCCGCCGAACCGGCCCGGGCCCGGGTTCAACCGCTCCTTGAGCGCCGCGTTCAACGCGCGTGTCCCGGCGGCGCCGCCATGGCCGGGGGTGATCACCTGCACCTGCTCCGCCGGCACCCCGATCACCCGCGGCACGGAGTCCGCGACCAACTGCACGGTGCGGTGCACGGCCTCCCCGGCGTCGCGCACCGGCACGATCACGACCTCCTTGTGGGGGGCCTCGACCTGGTTCAGCTCGCCGATGCCGATGCCGGAGACCAGCTCGCCGATCGGGCCGGGGTCCGGGGTGCGGGAGACGACCTGCGGGCAGCAGCGGGCGGCCAGCAGATCGGCGAAGACCCGGCCGGGGCCGGCCGACCACAGCACCCCAGGGTCACCGCTGAGCACCAGGCGGGCGCCGTCCGGCAGCGACTCGACCAGCATCGCCGCCGTCTCGACATCGAGCTGCGGGGCGTCCAACACCACCAGCAGGTCGAGGGCGAGCGCGCCCTCCTCGTCCCGGCCCGGGCCCTCGTGACCCGAGAGCAGCCCGGCGACGGTGACCGCCGCCGTTCCGCTGTCGGCGTCCGGGCCCTCGGGGTCCGCGCCGCCCGCCTCGCCGAGGCCCGCGGCACGCGTGTCGGCCGCACCGGTGGAGCCCGCCGGCCCGGCCGCTGACGGTGCCGCCAGCCGGCGCCGCCCGTCCTCGCTGTGTGTCGCCGCGTACGCCCGAAGGCCCAGCGCCCGCGCGGCGCCGACCAGCGCGGCGGGCTCGGCCCGCGCTGCCTCGCCGCCGCTGTGGGCGACCAGCCCATGGCCGGCCACGGCACGGATCAGCTCGGCGGCCGAGGGGGAGGGCGCCGCGGCGGCGGCGCCTTCCCAGTCCGGCCTCGCCGCAACGTCGCCCCGCGGCTCCGCCGCCGCGCCGTCCTGCTGGTCCGTCGCGCCGACGGCCTGCTCAAAGGTGTTGATCAGCCGGGCGAGACCGTCGGCGAGGCTCTCCTCCGCCAGCGCGTACCGATCCAGGCCGAGCAGGATCCGCACCGGCGGCTCGCTCTCGTCGCCCTCACCGTCCTCGCCCTCACCACGACCGGTGGCCGCCGCGCCCGGCCGGCCGCCGCCGGGCGTCTCCAGCGCGTCCTGGAAGACGAGCACGGCGCCGTCCCCGATCGCCGTGCGCAGCGCCTCCTCCGGGTCCGGCACGGTCTGCCGGGCCAACGCCTCGCGCACGGCGGTGGCCGTCAGCGCGGTGTACCCTTCCAGCGCCGCCCGCTCCAGCAGCCAGGTGATCAGGGCCTGGGAGCGCCGCGCGTCGCCCGGACCGCAGGCGGATCCGAGCAGCGCCCGCGCGAAGCCGTCGGCCTGCTCCGGTCGCATCCCGGGGACGCCCAGGAGCAGCCACGGATCGGCCCGAAGGGCGTCCGCCGCCTGCTCGCCGAGCGCCTCGACCACCGGTCCGGCCAGCTGCGCCGGGGCGCCGCCCGCGGCCAACACCTCGCGTACCCCGGCGGTGTCGGCGAGCGCGGCCGCGGGACGGGACGCGCCCGGCGCCACACCGCCGACGGCCGGGCGGGCCGGGCCGGCGGTGACATCCCGCCGCGCCGCGGCGGGAACGGGTCCGGCGGCGACTCCAGAAGGCGCCTCCTGCCTCGCCTGCGGCGCCCGCGGCGTCGCGGAGGGGGCGGGGGCCGACGCCCGCTCCGTGAAGAACGAAGCCGCCGAGCGCTCGCCGCTCTCCACCGCCCGTACGGCGGCCGCCAACGCCTCCGCGGCGGCGCTCCGCTTCCGGCCGCTCCCGGCCTGCGCCCCTGTGTCCGTGCTCGGCCGTTCCGCCTCACGCGCGGCCCCCGGCGCGCCCGCGACCGGCCGGGCCTCTTCTCCGGCGCCTTCCGCGCGCGCGGCCCCAGTTCCGGTTACGGTCTCGGTCCCGGTCTCCGTGTCAGGCTGCCCCGGCTCCCCTGCGGCGTCCGCGCGAGCCGGCCCCGAGGCGTCCGCGCGCGCGTCCTCGGCGGGCTTCGTGGTGCTGGCGTCGGAGGGCGTGTCGTCGGACTCGGGAGCGGCTTCCGCGCCAGGCGCGCCGGACTCCCCGCCCGCATCCGAGTGAGCCGTTCCCGCGACATCCGCGTCGGCGTACCCCGCGGCCTCCGCGTCGACTTCCCCCGCCCCGGAAGAGCCGGGGGTCCCGGCGGTCTCCCCGCGAGGCTCCGCTTCCCCGGAGGCTCCCGCCGGGGCGGCCGTGGGTGCCTTCCCTGCGGCGTCCGCGGCGGAGTCCCCGGGGGTGTCCGAACCGGCGGGGTGGTCCGCGGGGACGCCGGCCTCGCGGGTGGGTACCCCCTCGGGTGCCTCCTCGGGCGCGGTGGCGGCGTCGCCGGCGAGGCGGTCGGTGCTCACAGGGTGCTCCAGTCCTGATCGGGGTAGCGGTGCACGGGCGCGGAGACGTCGTCGAGCGCCCGGCAGATCTCCTGGGGAAGACTAAGCGCCTCCGCTGACAACGCCGCTCTGAGCTGCTGCGCGTTGCGGGCGCCGACGATGGGCGCGGTGACCCCGGGGCGGTCGCGCACCCAGGCGAGGGCCACCTGGAGCGGGGTGGTGGCGAGGCCGTCGGCCGCGGTGGTCACCGCGTCGACGATGCGGCCGGCCTCCTCGTCCAGATAGGGGGCGACGAAGGCGGCCAGCTGCTCGGAGGCACCGCGCGAGTCGGCCGGTGTCGCGTGCCGGTACTTGCCGGTCAGGACGCCGCGGCCCAGCGGCGAGGAGGGCAGCAGCCCCAGGCCCAGGTCGAGCACGGCGGGGAGCACCTCCCGCTCGATGCCGCGCTGGAGCAGCGAGTACTCCATCTGTGTGCTGGCGAGCCGGGTCTGCGCGCCGGGCGAGGCCAGCTGCCAGGTGGCGGCCTTCGCCAGCTGCCAGCCGGAGAAGTTGGACACGCCGACATAGCGGGCCCGGCCGCTGCTGACCGCGATGTCCAGGGCCTGCAGGGTCTCTTCCAGCGGGGTGGCGGGGTCGAAGGCGTGCAGCTGCCAGAGGTCGACGTGGTCGGTGCCCAGCCGCTCCAACGAGGCGTCGAGGGCTTCCAGCAGGTGGCCGCGCGACGTGTCGAAGCGGCGGTCCGGGTCCGGGACGCTGCCCGCCTTGGTGGCGATCACCAGGTCCCGGCGCGGCACCAGGCCCTCCAGGAGCTGACCCAGCAGGTACTCCGCGGCTCCGTCCGCGTAGACGTCCGCGGTGTCGACCAGCGTGCCTCCCGCCTCCCAGAAGGCCTTGAGCTGCTCGGCCGCGTCGTGTTCGTCCGTGTCCCGCCCCCAGGTGAGGGTGCCGAGCCCGAGCCGGGATACGCGCAGGCCCGTCCGGCCGAGGTGCCTTAGCTCCATGACCGTTGAGGTTACTGGGCGCTCGCACAGCCGTGGTGGCCTGTGGATAACCCGGCGAGACACCCAGTGGGACCCCTGGTGAGACCGGGTGCGACCGGCCCGGTGCCCGGCCTGCGACCGGCCCGGTGCCCGGCCCGCGGTCGGCCTCCGCGGACTGCGGGTGGGCGACCCCTGCCGGATCCGCATGGCGCGCGCTAGAGTCCCGGAAACGGGACGTTACTGATCGGTAAATCGCTGAAGCGGTGAGAGGGAGCGGCATGAAGCTCGGAATCAACCTCGGGTACTGGGGCGCGGGAATGGACGCGGACAACCTCGCGGTCGCCCAGGAGGCGGACCGGCTCGGCTACGACGTCTGCTGGGCCGCCGAGGCCTACGGTTCCGACGCGCCCACGGTGCTGTCCTGGGTGGCCGCCAAGACCGAGCGGATCGACGTCGGCTCCGCGATCTTCCAGATCCCGGCCCGTACGCCCGCGATGACCGCCATGACCGCCGCCACCCTGGACACGCTCTCCGGAGGCCGCTTCCGTCTCGGCCTCGGCGTCTCCGGCCCGCAGGTCTCCGAGGGCTGGTACGGGGTCAAGTTCGACAAGCCGCTGGCCCGCACCCGCGAGTACGTGGAGATCGTCCGCAAGGCGATGTCGCGCGAGCGGCTGACCCACGAGGGCGCGCACTGGACCCTTCCGCTGCCCGACGGCCCGGGCAAGGCGCTCAAGCTCACCGTGCACCCGGTGCGCGAGCACATCCCGCTGTACATCGCCGCCATCGGGCCGAAGAACCTGGAGCAGACCGGCGAGATCGCCGACGGCGCCCTGGTCATCTTCTTCGCCCCCGAGCACGCGGAGGAGACCACGCTCGGCTCGCTCCGCGCGGGCCGCGCCAAGGCCGGGAAGACCCTCGAGGGCTTCGACCTGGTCCCCACCGTGCCGCTGGCCATCGGTGACGACGTGCACGCGCTGGCCGACCACTTCCGCCCGTACACCGCGCTGTACGTGGGCGGCATGGGCAGCGCCAAGCAGAACTTCTACAACAGGCTGGCGCAGCGCATGGGGTACGAGAAGGAGGCGGCCGAGATCCAGGAGAAGTACCTCTCGGGTGACAAGGCCGGGGCCGCCGCCGCCATCCCGCACCAGCTGATCGACTCGACCACGCTGCTCGGCTCGGTCGAGCGGGTCGCCGACCGGATGCAGGCGTACGCCGAGGCCGGTGTCACCACCCTGTCCCTGACGCCGGCCGGCTTCACGCTCGACGAGCGGATCGCGGGCCTGCGCGCGGGCGTGGCGGCGCTGGAGCGCGCCGGGCTGGCGTAACGGCTCACGACCGTACGGACCGCGCACGCGGCGGGCCGCACACGCGCCAGCACATGTGGGGTGCCGGACCCAGGGTGGTCAGGCACCCCACACGCCATGCCGCGGACCTCGCGGCCGTGGTGAGGGCTCGGGGGCCTCCCCGCCACGGCCGTCACGGAGCACAACGCCCCGGACGCCCCGCGGTTACGCCCCCGCACAACCCTCGCCACCTCTCCCGCCGACCGCGCGCCCCATGGGTGTCATTCGTTCGGTCTACTCACGGCACCCACCTGTTGCCCCTTGAGATATCCGGCATTTGACTATTTCTTTGCGGATGTCGTGCACGGAGGTGGCAGCATGTTCTCGGCGAAAAGCCTGTTCCAGGAGATCCTCGACAACGACGAGGCATTCCAGCTCTTCTGTTCCATAGCCGCCAGCGGGGAAGCGCAGGGCGGCTGGGA
This sequence comes from Streptomyces sp. LX-29, assembly GCF_029541745.1. Lineage (NCBI taxonomy): Bacteria > Bacillati > Actinomycetota > Actinomycetes > Kitasatosporales > Streptomycetaceae > Streptomyces > Streptomyces sp. LX-29. The sequence goes on from NZ_CP089746.1 coordinate 6,563,631, forward strand.
GAACGGCCGGATCGCGGCGCTGGTACCGGAGAGCCAGCGCGACCTGGCGCCCAAGATCACTCGGCATGGCGCCGACGAGGACAAGCACGGCCGCATCTTCAACGCGCTGCTGCGCAAGCGCGAGCTGGAGCCGGTCGAGGTACCGCGCGAGACCGACTACACCATGCTGCTGGAGACCCACGGCATCGGGCTGGCCCATGACAAGCTGCGCCGCGACGAGCCGCTGACCGAGCGGGACATCGTCACGTACCTCTCGCACAGCCGGGTCACCGAGCAGCGCGCCGCCGACCAGATGGTGATGTTGCGGAAGTCCTTCGGCGACCACCCCGACGTGGGTCGCGCGATCAACATGATCGCCGGCGACGAGGACAACCACCTCGCCTACTGCCACGAGGAGCTGCTGCGGCTGGCGGCCGCCGGACACGGCCGGCTCATCCAGGCCACGCTCCGGGAGACCGCGCTGGCGGAGATCGTGATCTACCGGGACGTCAGCCTCGCCGTGATGGGGCACATGGCCGCCATCCTGCGCTGGCCACGGGCGAAGTCCGCGGTGCTCATGGCGGCCATCCACGCGATGCACCTGGCCGAGCGGGCCGGCGGCTGGCGGCGGATGGTCACCCTCCGGATGCCCGAACGGCGCAACGCGCTGGGCGGCCCGGCGACGACCGCGCCCGAGTACGCCTAGGCCGTGTTTTAGATCGGGGTTCCGGTCCACGCCTCGCGCCGTGATGATCATGGTGTGGGGCGTGGGGATCTTTCTGATGAGCAGTGGTCGGTGCTGGAGTCGTTGCTGCCTGCGGCAGGCGTGAGCCGCAGGTCCGGGAACCGGCGGCGGTTGATGAACGGAATTCGGTGGCGGGTTCGGACGGGTGTTCCGTGGCGTGATCTGCCGCGCGAGTACGGGCCTTGGCAGACCGTGTACGGGCTCTTTCGCCGGTGGCAGCGTGAGGGTGTGTGGGCCCGGATTCTTACCTTGCTGCAGGCGAGGGCTGACGCGGCCGGGCTGATCACGTGGGAGGTGAACGTCGACTCCACGGTCTGCCGGGCCCATCAGCACGCGGCTGGTGCCCGCCGGGACGGGGCCGGGCAGAAGGAGCCCCCGGGAGGGGTCGGGACCGAGCCGGAGGATCACGGGCTGGGCCGGTCGCGGGGCGGGTTCTCCACGAAGATCCATCTGGCCTGCGAGCAGGGGCAGAAGCCGATGTCATTGCTGGTCACGGCAGGTCAGCGGGGTGACAGTCCGCAGTTCGAGCCGGTCCTCGAAGCGATCGCCGTGCCCAAGGTCGGCGGTGGCCGTCCACGGCGCAGGCCGCTGCGGGTGCGTGGTGACAAGGCGTACTCCTCGCGCGCCAACCGTGCTTACCTGCGCAGACGCGGGATCCGCTGCACCATCGCCGAGCCGGCCGACCAGGTCCGCAAGCGCCGCGGCCGGGCCGGTGGCCGAGCGCCGGCCTTCGACCGGGAGGACTACAAGGCCCGCCACGCGGTCGAGTGCGGAATCAGCCGCCTCAAGCAGCACCGGGCTGTCGCGACCCGGTATGACAAGCTCGCCGTCCGGTTCGAGGCGGCCGTCCAGATCGCGGCGATCCACCAGTGGCTGTGAATCAGCGGATGCCCGCACGGCCGTGCCATGCTGATCACGGCCTTGGGCAGCACATCTTCGGGGAGGGCTTCGGTGGCCGCCAGGTACTACTGCGCCGACAGCGAGAACGGCGACCACGTCGACGACCCGTCCGAGGACGCCCTGTTCATGCTGATCGGCGACCTAAACGACTCGGACAACACGTTCATCGTGATCCAGCCCGAACAGGACGACCCTGCCTGGTTTGCCTCTGTCGCCGTCCTGGACGAGGGCGGATACGAGGTCGTCCGCCGCGACACCGCCCGCCGCGAACACGACGTGACCGTCGAGACCAGCACCGACCGTATCGCGGGCGACCTCACCAAGTGGCTGGCCGTCCGCGCTTCCTAAAACACGGCCTAGTCGGCGAGTCCCCGGGAGTGCCCGCGAGCCCTCGGGACGACGGGAGCCTCCAGGACGGACGCGAGCCCCGGGACCACGGGAGCCCCCGGACCACGGGAGCCCTCGGGAGGCCCGGGGTCCTTCTCCGGGCTCTCGGGCTCTCGGGTCCCGAGCTCACGCAGCCTCGCAGCCCGCGGCCCCGTGCGGGGCCGGGAGCACCGTCGAGCGATGGGAGACGGTCGCCCCGGAGCGGGGCGGGCCGGCTACAGCCAGCCGCGCCGCTTGAAGAACCGGTACAGCAGGGCGACGATCGCGACCATGATCAGAACGACCGCCGGATAGCCCCAGGACTCCGTCAACTCGGGCATGTGCTTGAAGTTCATGCCGTAGATCCCGGCGATCATCGTCGGAACCGCGATCATGGCCGCCCAGGCGGAGATCTTCCGCACGTCGTCGTTCTGTCGCACGCCCATCTGGGCGAGGTGGGCGGCGAGGATGTCCGACAGCAGCCGGTCCAGCCCCTCCACATGCTCGTTGGCGCGGGTCAGATGATCGTTGACGTCGCGGAAGAACGGCCGCGAGCCCGTGTGGACGAAGGGCACCCCGGCGCCCGCGAGCCGCGCCATCGGGTCGGTCAGCGGGCCCGCCGCCCGGCGGAACTCGAGCACTTGGCGCTTGAAGGAGTAGATCCGCCCGGCCGTGCGACGGGTGCTGCCGGTCTCCGGGGCGAAGACCTCCGCCTCCAGCTCGTCCAGGTCGATGTGGAGGTCGTCGGCGACCTCCAGATAGTGGTCCACCACCGCGTCCGACACGGCGTACATCACGGCCGTCGGGCCGTGCTTCAGCACCTCGGGGCTGCGCTCCAGCCGCGCCCGCACCGCGCTCAGCGGGTTGGCCTCGCCGTGCCGGACACTCACCACGAAGGAGTCGCCGACGAAGAGCATCAGCTCACCGGCCGTGACCGCGCTGTACCGCTCCTCGTACAGCAGCGGCTTGAGCACGAGGAACAGCGAGTCGTCATAGATCTCCAGCTTGGGCCGCTGGTGGGCGGAGAGCGCGTCCTCCACGGCCAGCGGATGCAGCCCGAACTCGCTGGTGACCCGCGCGAACTCCTCCTCGGTCGGCTCGTACAGGCCGATCCACAGGAAGGCGTTGCCGGCCGCGCGGGCCCGCTCCAGCGCGTCGGAGAAGTCCTCCGGACCCTCGGTGCGGCGCCCGTCCTGATAGATGGCGCAGTCCACGATCACGTCGCGCATTCTTCTCTTCCTGGGGCCGGAGCGCATGGCGAAGGCTCCGTGAGCCCCCGGTCGCCGCGCGGGCGGCCGCTCGTCGCGCCGCGTCCCCGCGCGGAACCCCGGTTGTTGTCGGTGCTGCCTCGCGCGGGCTCGGGCGTCGTCAGCGGTACGCCGCGCGTGCGGTCGTCGCGACCCGTCGCCCCGCGCGGACGGCCGGTCGTCCCCGTCGCGCCCCGCGCGGGGCGCGGTCGTCGCTTGTCGCCCGGCGCGGAGGGTCGGCCGTCCCGGGCCGGTCGACGCGGCCGGTCGCGGGTCTCCCATGCCGCCCCTTCGCGGTACTCCGGCTGGCCGTAGGCTGGCAGGCATGCCCACGCTGATCCTCCTCAGGCACGGCCGGTCCACCGCCAACACCGCGGGGGTGCTCGCGGGATGGACGCCCGGCGTCTCGCTCGACGAGCGCGGCGCGGCCCAGGCGGCGACGCTGCCCGGCCGGCTCGCGGACATCCCGCTGGCGGCCGTCGTCACCAGCCCGCTCCAGCGCTGCCGCGAGACCCTGGTGCCGCTGCTCGCCGCCCGGCCCGAGGTGCCGCTGCACACGGACGAGCGGATCGGGGAGTGCCACTACGGCGACTGGTCGGGCCGCAAGCTCAAGGAACTGGCCGACGACCCGTTGATGGACGTCGTGCAGCGGTACCCGTCCGGCGCCGCGTTCCCGGGCGGCGAGTCGCTCCGGGCCATGCAGGACCGCGCGGTGGCGGCCGTACGGGACTGGAACGCGCGGGTGGAGGCCGAGCACGGCGCCGACGCCGTCTATCTGATGTGCTCGCACGGCGACATCATCAAGTCCTTGGTGGCCGACGCGCTCGGGCTGCACCTCGACCTCTTCCAACGCATCGCCGTCGACCCCTGCTCGATCACCGCGATCCGTTACACGGCGCTGCGACCGTTCCTGGTGCGGCTGGGCGACACCGGCGACCTCGGCGGACTGGCGCCGAGCGCGGCCACGCTGGAGGGGCGGCAGGGTCGCCCGGGGCAGGAGGGACAGGCGACGGTGGGAGGTGGCGCGGGAGCGCCGTGATCTCCCTGCGCAGTAGGGTGGTCGAACACCACGAAACAACGAACACCACCAACCCATCGAACACCACGAACCAAATGGAGCAGGACGTTGTCCCGTCAGGTGTTCCTCTATGACCCGCCGGACCGCTTCGTCGCCGGTACGGTCGGGCTGCCTGGCCGCCGTACCTTTTTCCTGCAGGCGTCCGCGGGTGGCCGGACCACCAGCGTCGCATTGGAGAAGACCCAGGTCGCGGCGCTCGCCGAGCGCATCGACGAGCTGCTGGACGAGGTCCTGCGGCGCACCGGCGGCAATGCCGCCGTCCCCGCCGTCGCGCCGGTCGAATTCACCGACACCGCCCCGCTGGACCTCCCCGTGGAGGAGGAGTTCCGGGTCGGCACCATGGCGCTCGCCTGGGACGGCGAGGAACAGCGCATGATCGTGGAGGCGCAGGCCCTGGTCGAGCTGGAGGCCGAGACCGAGGAAGACCTCGCCGCGGCCGAGGAGCGGCTGCTCCAGGACGAGGTGAACGGGCCCCCTATGCTGCGGGTGCGGCTCACCGGAGTGCAGGCCCGCGCGTTCGCCAAGCGCGCCCTGGAGATCGTCAACGCCGGTCGGCCGCCCTGCCCGCTGTGCAGCCTGCCGCTCGACCCGGAGGGACACGTATGTCCGCGCCAGAACGGATACCGCCGCGGCGCCTGACCGCCCCGGACGATCCACCCGGCGCACCCACCCCGCGCGAGCTGCTCGCGCGGGGCGAGCTGACCGTGCGCGGCCGGGTGACGGACGCCTCCAACGCGGTGCTGTACTGCACGGTCGAGTACCAGGGGCACAGCGCCGCCTGCGTCTACAAGCCGATCGCCGGCGAGCGACCACTGTGGGACTTCCCCGACGGCACCCTCGCTCAGCGCGAGGTCGCGGCCTACGAGATCTCCGAGGCCACCGGCTGGGGCCTGGTGCCGCCGACCGTGCTGCGCGACGGCCCGTACGGGCGGGGCATGTGCCAGCTGTGGATCGAGCCCACCGCCGAGGACGCCACGCCCCCGCTGCTTGCCCTGGTGGAGGGCGAGGAGCCGGACCCGGGGTGGAAGGCCGTCGGCCTCGCCGAGGTGGGAGGAGGCCGCACCGCGCTGCTGGTCCACGCCGACGACGTGCGGCTGCGCAGGCTCGCCGTCCTGGACGCGGTGATCAACAACGGTGACCGCAAGGGCGGCCATCTGCTGCCGGCGGCCGACGGGCAGGTCTACGCGATCGACCACGGGGTCACCTTCAACGCCGACGACAAGCTGCGCACCCTGCTGTGGGGCTGGGCCGGCGAGCCACTGCCGGAGGAGGCGCTGGAGGTGCTGCGGCGGCTCGCCGCGCAACTGGCGGAGGGCGCCGCGCTGGCCCTCCGGCTGGCCGAGCTGATCACGGAGGCGGAGATCGAGGCGCTACGCGCGCGAGTCGCGGAGCTGTTGCGCAGCGGCCTGCACCCGGAGCCGAGCGGCCAGTGGCCGCCCATACCGTGGCCGCCGGTGTGAGAGCGCGCTGAGCGCCCCCTGGAGGCGTCTGAGCGGTGTCGCCACCCCACCGTGCTGGCATATGCACAGCGACCCCGTGTTCCGCAAGACCGCCTCTTCGGCCAACTGCGGCCATCCGGTTCGTATCCGGAACAGGCGTCCGGTTACGCTCATGACATGTATGCCTGGCCCGCTTCTGAGGTTCCCGCCCTGCCCGGCAGTGGCCGCGACCTGAGGATCCACGACACCGCGACCGGAGAGACGATCACCCTCGCCCCCGGTCCCGTCGCCCGTATCTACGTCTGCGGAATCACCCCGTACGACGCCACCCACATGGGGCACGCGGCGACCTACAACGCGTTCGACCTCGTTCAGCGCGTGTGGCTCGACACCAAGCGGCAGGTGCACTACGTCCAGAACGTCACCGACATCGACGACCCGCTGCTGGAGCGGGCCGCGGCCAACGACGACGACTGGACCGCGCTCGCCGAGCGCGAGACCGCCCTGTTCCGCGAGGACATGACCGCGCTGCGGATGCTCCCGCCCCGGCACTACATCGGCGCCGTCGAGGCGATTCCCGGGATCGTCCCGCTGGTGGAGCGACTGCGCGACCTGGGCGCCGCCTACGAGCTCGAAGGCGACACCTACTTCTCGGTCGAGTCCGACCCCGCCTTCGGCGGAGTGTCGCGGCTGGACGCCGCGGCCATGCGGTTGCTCTCCGCCGAGCGCGGTGGCGACCCCGACCGGCCCGGCAAGAAGAACCCGCTCGACCCGATGCTGTGGATGGCCGCCCGACCGGGCGAGCCGAGCTGGGACGGCGCCTCCCTCGGCCCCGGCCGCCCCGGCTGGCACATCGAGTGCGTGGCCATCGCCCTCGACCACCTCGGCATGGGCTTCGACGTCCAGGGCGGTGGCTCGGACCTGGCCTTCCCGCACCACGAGATGGGCGCCTCGCACGCCCAGGTGCTCACCGGCGAACACCCCTTCGCCAAGGCGTACGTACACGCCGGGATGGTCGCCCTCGACGGCGAGAAGATGTCCAAGTCCAAGGGCAACCTCGTCTTCGTCTCCGCGCTGCGCCGCCAGGGCGTGGACCCGGTGGCGATACGGCTCGCGCTGCTCGCCCACCACTACCGCTCCGACTGGGAGTGGACGGACGACGTGCTGACGGAGGCCCAGGCCCGCCTGGACCGCTGGCGCGCCGCCGTGTCGCGGCCCGACGGGCCGTCGGCCGACGCGCTCGTCGAGGAGATCCGCGAGGCGCTCGCCGACGACCTGAACGCCCCAGCCGCGCTCGCCGCGGTCGACCGCTGGGCCGAGACGCAGCGGACCACCGGCGGCACGGACATCGGCGCGCCCGGCCTGGTGTCGCGCGCCGTCGACGCGCTGCTGGGCGTCGCGCTGTAGGCCACACCACCTCCGTACGACATAGGGGGCGCTCCCGCGCGGGGGCGCCCCCTACGCATGCGTGGGTGGGGGCGCCTCAGGGGCCGCTCGGGCGGGTCCCCCTGGGCCGGGCGACCGGGACCGGTCGCCCCGGACCGGTCGGCCGGGGCAGCCGGCTCGGACGGCCTGGGCGGCCTGGGGCCCGTCCGGTGAGTCCGGGCAAACTGCCCGGTGGGTCTGAGCAGCTTCCCCGGTGCGCTTGGGCGGCTCGCCCAGTGGGTCTGGGCGGCCGCCCCGGGGGTCTGGGCGAGAGGCGCGGCCCGCCCGACCTCGCGCCGGCGGGCCGGCCTCCCGGCTCCGTATCCGTGGCCACGGGCCGCCGTCCGCCGGGCCCCATGTCACTCGGATGGCCGCGGCCGTGCCGCGCGGGGCGCGGCCGCTGTGGTGAGCTGGACGGTGCCCCAAGCTGATGCCTGTGCCTGACGACCCGTTCGTCCGCTCGTCGGAAGGAAGCGTCATGGATGACTCCCCGATACGACCGGAACGCCGGCCCGCGCGGTCGCGAGGTGCCCGCGCGGAGTCGGATGGCTCGCCCGCACGGGCGGAGCGTTTCCGAGCGGAGCCCGAGGGGGCGCCCGCGCGGTCGGGACGTTCCCCGGCGGAGCCCGACGGTTCGCCCGCGCGGTCGGGACGTTCCCTCGCCCGCCGTTCGCTGCTCGGCGCCGGGGCGGCCGTGAGCGGGGCCGCGCTCCTCGGGCTGACCAACGGCGTCGAGGGCCGGCGGACCGGTCCCGCCGCGGGGCGGCCGACCGACCTGGCCGATGGGCGATCGCCCCGCACGGAGGAGGAGGCGTGGCCCACCACGCTCCAACTGCCGGACGGCTTCCGGCCGGAGGGGATCGCCATCGGGGGCGGGCCATGGGCCTACTTCGGTTCCATCGGGGACGGCTCGATCTACCGCGTCGACCTCCGCTCGGGAGCCGGCGCCATCATCTCCCAGGGGCCCGGCACCGCCTCGCTCGGCCTCAAACTGGACGGCTGGGGACGGCTGTTCGTCGCCGGACAGCGGACCGGCGAGGCCCGGGTGGTCGACAGCCGCTCCGGCGCCCTGCTGGCCACCTACCGCCTCACCGAGGGCACCAGTTTCGTCAACGACGTCGTCCTCACCCCGAGCGCCGCCTGGTTCACCGACTCCTACCAGCCGGTGCTGTACGGGCTGCCGCTCGGCCGGGACGGTCGGCTGCCCGATCCGGCCGACGTGGTGCGACTGCCCCTGGCAGGGGAGTGGCAGCAGGTGCCCGGGGAAGTGATCAATGCCAACGGGATCGCGCCGACTCCGGACGGCCGCGCGTTGCTGGTCGTCCAGTCCGGTGTCGGGCTGCTCCATCGCGTGAACCCGACGGACGGCGTCGCCGCGCGGGTCGACCTGGGCGCGGCCGCCCCGCTGACCAACGGCGACGGGCTCCTGCTGGAGGGCCGTACGCTCTACGTGGTGCAGAACCGGCAGAACGCCGTCGACGTCTTCCGGCTGGACGCGACCGGCGGGCGGGGCGAGTTCCTCACGCGGATCACCGACCCCCGGTTCGACGTGCCCACGACCGCGGCCGCCTACGGGGACCGGATCTACCTGCCCAACGCGCGCTTCACCACACCGCCCACGCCACAGACGACGTACACCGCGGTCGCCGTCGAGCGCGTGCGCTGAACGCGCACGGGCCGGGCGACATGTGTGCCGCCCGGCCCGCGCGCGAGCGCCGCGCGCTCGATCATGATCTTCCGCTCAGCCCTATCCGCGCCGAGCGGCCCGCTGAGCGGCTTCTGCGCTGTGCGGTCGCCCCGTCGGGCGCCCGCACCCCGCGGCTATGTGCGTCCGCGCGATCAGCCCTTCCCGCCGCCGGCGCCCTCGCCGCCCTCGCCGGAGGAGCCGGTGGAATCCGCGCTGCCGGTAGGGTCCGCGCCGCCGGTGGATCCCGCGGAATCGCCGGAGTCCCCGGCACCGGATCCTTCGGCACCGGAGTCCCCGGAACCCGAGTCACCCGTCGGGCCGGAATCCGTGTCCTCCGCGCGGTCGGCGGAATCCGCCGCACCGCCGGCGGGGGCCGCTCCGCCCGTCTCCTCCGAGGACTCGTCCCGCGCGGACGCCTTCGGCGGCCGGGTGCGCCCGCCGGTGGAGTCGCGCAGATACGGGGCCCCGTCCCGGCCGTCCGCCACGCCGCCCGTCTCGGTGGCGTGGCCGCCCGGCCCGGGCTGGCCGTCCCGGCGCCGCAGATAGCGCTCGAACTCGCGGGCGATGGCCTCGCCCGACGCCTCCGGGAGGTCGGCGGTGTCCCGCGCCTCCTCCAGCGACTGCACGTACTCCGCGACCTCGCTGTCCTCGGCCGCGAGCTGGTCGACGCCGAGCTGCCAGGCCCGGGCGTCCTCCGACAGCTCGCCGAGCGGGATGCGGATGCCGATCAGGTCCTCCAGGCGGTTCAGCAGCGCCAGGGTGGCCTTCGGGTTCGGCGGCTGCGAGACGTAGTGCGGCACGGCCGCCCACAGGCTCACCGCCGGAACGCCGGCGTGCGTGCACGCTTCCTGGAGGATGCCGACGATCCCGGTCGGGCCCTCGTAGCGGGTCTCCTCCAGGTCGAGGCTGCGGGCCAGGTCCGGGTCGGAGGTGACGCCGCTGACGGGCACCGGGCGGGTGTGCGGGGTGTCACCCAGCAGCGCTCCGAGCACCACCACCATCTCCACGCCCAACTCGTGGGCGAAGCCCAGGATCTCGTTGCAGAACGAGCGCCAGCGCATGCTCGGCTCGATGCCCCGGACCAGAACCAGGTCCCGCGGCTTGTCGCCGGTGCCGGCGCGCACCACCGACAACCGGGTCGTCGGCCAGGTGATCTTGCGTACCCCGCCGTCCAGCCACACCGTGGGCCGGTTGACCTGGAAGTCGTAGTAGTCCTCGGCGTCGAGCGCGGCGAAGACCTCGCCCTTCCATTCCCGGTCCAGGTGCCCGACCGCGGTGGAGGCGGCGTCTCCGGCGTCGTTCCAGCCCTCGAAGGCACAGATCATGACCGGGTCGATCAGCTCGGGAACCCCCTCAAGCTCGATCACCCAGCGCCTCCTTCCGGCCGGGGCGTACGCGTGTGTACCACCGCCGGCTGCAGTTCCGTTGCGTGCGACTCAAGCCTACGGCTTCCACCACCCCCCACCGCAGCCCCCGTACAGGAACGGTCACAGATTCATCCGACCTGTCTTCGGCAGAAAACGCGCACACATCGGGGCGTTGCCGCCATCATGGGTCCAGACATCGGATCATCAAGAAAGGTCCGATGTCCTGGCGCCGGGCTCACCCCCGTACCGTCTCGGCACGGCCGCCGGCGTTCGACCGGAGAGGCCATCCCCGAGGATCCACCGCTCAGTTGGAGTGATCGGTCAGGGTGCGTGGCTGTGGGATTCTCACCGGACTCCGGCATGGTCATGCGGCCACGGCGGCGGGCGGCGCCCCGCGGACGTCGTACGGCCCGGCGCGTGCGGGCGCGCGGGCCTCGGGAGCGGTGTCCTGGACCTCGTGGAGCGGTGCCGGCGCACGCCTCGTGGAGCGGGCTGTGGTTGCGGGGCCCGCCGTACGCCGCTGCCGCGAGGCGCGCACGTCGAGCCGCCGGGAGCCGCATGGCGTCGTCGAAGGCCGCGTGACGCCGTCGGGGCCCGCGCGGTGAGCCGTCGGCCCGCCCTGCGAGCCGTCGCCCGCGCGGCGAGTCGTCGGCGCTCACGCGTCAGAGCGTGGCGCGCAGCCACTGTTCGTGGCTGTTGATGTGCACCGTGGCCCAGGACCGCGCGGCCTCCGCGTCCCGGTCCCGTAGCGCGTCCAGGATCGCGCGGTGCTCGCGCAGGGTGCGATCGACCGCGTCCTCGCGCGTCAGTCCGCGCCACACCCGTGCTCGACCGGCCGGCCCCGACAGCCCGTCCAGCAGCGCGCACAGCACGCCGTTGCCGGACGCCCGGACGATGCCGCGATGGAACCGGAGGTCGCAGGCGACCAGCCCGTCCACCGACGGGTCCGGACCGAGCTCCTCCAACTGGGCTTCCAGCGCGTCCAGTTCGGCGTCGCTGATACGGGGACAGGCCAGGGCGGTGGCCGCGGGCTCCAGGATCCTCCGTACGGCCAGGAACTCCAGCGCCGTGTCGTCGCGGTGGAAGTCCACCACGAAGCCCAGCGCCTCCAGCAGTAACTGCGGGTCCAGGCTGGTGACGTAGGTGCCGTCGCCCTGCCGCACATCGAGGATGCGGATCAGCGACAGCGCCCGGACCGCCTCACGCAGCGAGTTGCGGGACAGGCCGAGCTCCGCGGCGAGCTCGCTCTCCTTGGGGAGTCGGTCACCCGGCCGCAGCGCACCGGAGACGATCATGCCCTTGATCTTCTCGATCGCCTCGTCGGTGACCGCCATGGTGGACCTCCCGGCTCAGACATCGGATGTCTGAGCTCATTATGACGCGCCTTCCCCGCGGTAACCCTGCCGCTACGTCGCCAAGTCCCGCTCCCTGGACGCGAGCTGAGCGCCCCGCGCCGCGCGATGTCCTTCTTGGCCGAAAAAACCTCGCCGGACCCCCGCACACCGGTCCGCCCCGATGCGCTCCCCGACGCCCGGCGCCCGGCGCCCGGCGCCCGGCGCCCGACGCCCGGCGCTCAGCGCCGGATGCCGCCGCCGGTCGCGCGGAGTTCGCGGATGAGTGCCCGCACCGCGCGGGTGCGCGCCAGCGCGGGGGTGGTCACATAGCCGACGTCGCGGGTGGGTGGCCGCGGTCCCAGGTCCACCACCTCGATCCCGGCCGGGGCACCCGCCAGCGTCAGCGCGGGGACGATCGCCATACCCATGCCCTGGGCCACCATGGAGAGGACGACGCTGTCGTCCTCGGCGGTGATGGTCGCCGCCGGCAGCCAGTCCTGCTCGGACCACCAGCGGCGGGTGTACGAACCGCAGTTCTCGTCCCAGTCGATCAGCGGCAGTCCGCGCGGTGCCGGGTGTCCCGCCGGATGGGCCAGTGCGTAGCTCTCCTCGAAGAGCGTGCTCACCACCACCCCGGCGGGTGGCTCCACCGTGGCGGAGAGGGTGGCTATCCCGAGGTCCGCGCGACCGTCCGCGACCTCTCCGGCCGTGCCCCGCCCCAGCTCCCGTACGATCCGCAGCTCCGGCGTCAGCCGTGGATGTCGCGCGGTGAGCCGCTCCAGCGCGGGAGGCAGCAGCTGGGCCGCGGCACTGCGGAAGGCCGCGATCCGCAGCGGGCCGCTGAGCTCCGTCTCCTCGGAGCCCGCGGCGGCGGCCCGGGCCTCGGCGCCCATCGCCTCGAACAGCCGCAGGATCTGCCGGGCGTGCGCGACCGCCCGTTCGCCGGCCGGCGTGGGGCGCGCTCCGTGCCGGCCGCGCTCGAAGAGCACCGCACCGATCTTGCGCTCGCAGCCGCGGACGGTGTGGGAGACCGCGGACTGGGTCAGGCCCAGGCTGGCGGCGGCGGCCGAGAAGCCGCGCTCACGGTCGACGGCGACCAGCACGCGCAGCTCCTGGGGAGCGAGATCGGTCATCCCGGCAACTTATCGCGGCCTCGCGCGAGCGCCATCGCGTCCTCGCGCGAGCGTCGTAGCGGCTCCGTACGAGCGCCGTAGTGGCTCCGCGCGAGCACCGTCGCGGGTGCTCGCACGACCTTCCATGAAGAACGCTCATGGAATCGGGCCTTCCATCAACGCGCGCCACTGCCCGAGGCCCCTCCCGGACCCTACGGTGATCGACATGTCCAGCAGAGCACGCGCCGTGCACCAGATCAGCAGGCCCCAGGGCTTCCCCACCGCCGCCGACTTCGCCTTCGTCGACGAGGCACTCCCCACCCCCGAGGAGGGGACCGCGCTGGTGGAGAACCTCTACCTGTCCGTCGACCCCTACCACCGCGAGGCGATGGACGGCCACTGGGAGCTGCACGCGCCCCTGGAAGGTCGCAGCATCGGCCGTGTCCTCGCCTCGCGCGCCGCCGGGCTCTCCGCCGGCGACATCGTCTTCCACCGCGAGGGGTGGCGTACCCACGCGCTCATACGCCCCGACGAGGCGCGCGTGATGCGCCCGGCCCCCGGAGTGCCGCTCAGCGCCTACCTGGGCGTGCTCGGCGGCACCGGTCTGAGCGCCTACGTCGGCCTCGTGGAGATCGCCCGGGTGCGCCCCGGCGACACCGTCTTCATCTCGGCCGCGGCCGGCGGAGTGGGCTCCGCGGCCGGACAGCTCGCCCGGCTGCTGGGCGCCGGCCGGGTCATCGGCAGCGCCGGCTCGGCCGCCAAGGTCAAGCACCTCACCGAAGACCTCGGCTTCGACGCCGCCTTCGACTACCACGACGGCCCCGTCGGCGAACTCCTGCGCCGCGCCGCCCCCGAGGGCATCGACGTCTACCTGGACAACGTCGGCGGCGACCATCTCGAAGGGGCGATCGCCGCCATGCGCGACCACGGGCGCATCGCCTGGTGCGGCGCGGTCGCCCAGTACAACAGCGCCGAACCGCCGCCCGCGCCGCGCAACCTCTTCGACGTGGTCGAGAAGAGCATCCGGCTGCAGGGCTTCCTGGTCCGCGACTACCCCCACCTGCGCGACGAGTTGGAGGCGTTCCTGGTGCCGCACCTCCAGGCCGGACGGGCCGTGCCGGACGAGACGGTGGTGGAGGGCTTCGACAACGTGGTGGACGCGTTCCTGGGGATGCTGCGCGGCGCCAACACCGGCAAGATGATCGTCAAGCTCGGCGAGGTCTGAGCCCGCCCCGCGGCCCGTCCACCGGATGGGCCGGGAGCGGCGGTCCGCCGGGGTGTCAAGCCCCTCGGCGGACCTGTGGAGACGCCCGGATCCCGCCTGTGGATAACGAACCGCCGTTCGGCGGCGTCCGGTACGGTGGCGAGCGTGAGTCAGGAATCACGCCAGGCATCACGACAGGAACTGCACGCCGTCGAGTGGGCCGACGACGGCCTGCTGCTCATCGACCAGACCCTGCTGCCCGACCGCCTGGAGCGGTTGCGGGTCACCGACGTGGACACCCTCGTCGACGCCATCCGGCGCCTGGTGGTGCGCGGCGCGCCGGCGATCGGTGTGGCCGGCGCCTACGGGGTGGCGCTGGCGCTCCGGCAGGCGGAGCGCGCCGGCTGGGACCGCACGGCGCTGCTCGCCGCCATCGCGCGGATCCGCGAGGCCCGACCGACCGCCGTGAACCTGGCGGTCTGCGTCGACCGCGTGCTGCCCCTCCTCGACCAGGGCCCGGACGCGGTGCTGGCGGAGGCGCACGCCGTGCTGCGCGAGGACGAGCAGGCCAACCGCACCATGGCCGGGCACGGCGCGGACTGGCTGGTCAAGCGGGTCGGCGCGCTGCGCCCGCTGCGCCTGCTCACCCACTGCAACACCGGCGCCCTGGCCACGGCCGGCTGGGGCACCGCGCTCGGCGTCATCCGCGAGCTGCACGCGCGCGACCTGGTGGAGGTCGTGTACGCGGACGAGACCCGCCCGCTGCTCCAAGGCTCTCGGCTCACCGCCTGGGAGCTGGCGCACGACGGCATACCGCACTACGTCCAGGCCGACGGCGCCGCCGCGGGCACCATCCTGCGCGGAGAGGTCGACGCGGCCGTCGTCGGCGCCGACCGCGTGGCCGCCAACGGTGACACCGCCAACAAGGTCGGCACCGTCGCCGTCGCCCTGGCCTGCGCCGAGGCGGGCATACCCTTCCTCGTCGCCGCGCCCACCACCACCGTCGACCTGGCCACCGCGAGCGGCGAGGGCATCCATATCGAGCTGCGCGGTGAGGACGAGGTGCTGGAGTGGGGCGGCCTGCGCACCGCCCCCGCCGTCTCGCGCGGCCACAACCCGGCCTTCGACGTCACCCCGGGCCGCCTGGTCACCGCCCTGGTCACCGAGCGCGGGGTGCTGGAGGTGGCGGCAGGCCAGCTCCCCGCCGACCACCTGCACGGGCCGTGACCATCCTGTGCGTGCCGTGACCGGCCGAGGGCACGGATAAGGGGCACCCCCGAGAGGAGCGCCCCTTACCTCTGCTCAGACAGCCGGCGTCAGTTCTTCTTCTCCAGCATGTCCTTGACCTTGGCGCGGACGTCCTCGGTGTCCAGGCCGCGGATGGTCAGCGTGGTGCGGCGGCGCAGCACGTCGTCGACGGTCTCGGCCCACTCGTGGTCCCGGGCGTAGGCGACCTGGGCCCAGATCTCCGGGGCGTCGGGGTGGATCCGCTCGGCGAGCGCCGCGTCCTCGTTGGCCAGCCGGGCGATGTCGAAGGAGAGCGAGCCGTAGTGCGTCGCCAGGTGGCGGGCGGTGTCGGCGGACATCCGCGGACCCGGGGTGCCGCCGTCCATGACCAGGCGGTGCGCCACGGCGTGCGGGTTGGCCAGGCCCGGCAGCGGGGCGTGCTTCGGCAGCTGGGACATCGGCTCCATGTCGTCCACGAGCGGCCGGCCGGGCAGCTGGGCCAGCTTGTTCATGACGGTGCGACCGATGTGGCGGAAGGTGGTCCACTTGCCGCCGGCTATGGAGAGCATCCCGGCCTTGCCCTCGGTGACGACCGTCTCGCGCTTGGCCTTGGCGGTGTCGCCGGGGCCGCCCGGCAGCACCCGGAGGCCGGCGAAGGAGTAGGTGATCAGGTCGCGGGAGAGCTGCTGGTCGCGGATGGAGAACGCGGCCTCGTCGAGGATCTGGGATATGTCCTTGTCGTTGACCGTCAGGTCCGCCGGGTCGCCCTCGTACTCCTCGTCGGTGGTGCCGAGCAGGAGCATGTCCTCCCACGGCAGGGCGAAGGTGATGCGGTACTTGTCGATCGGGGTGGCCAGCGCCGCCTTCCAGGGGGAGGTGCGCTTGAGGACCAGGTGCGCGCCCTTGGAGAGCCGGATGGACGGCGCCGCGTTCGGGTCCTCCATCTTGCGCAGGTGGTCCACCCACGGGCCGGTGGCGTTGAGCACCAGACGGGCGTCGACGCCGAACTCGGTGCCGTCGACGCGGTCCTTGAGCTCCGCGCCGGTGACCCGGCCCTCGGTGAAGCGCAGCCCGGTGACCTCGGCGTGGTTGAGGACGGTGGCGCCGGCCTCGGCCGCCGCGCGGACCGTCATCAGCGCCATGCGGCTGTCGTTCATCTGGCCGTCGCCGTAGACCGCGACCGCCTTGAGGTTGTCGGTGCGCAGCTCCGGCACGTCACGCGCGGCCTTCTCGGGGCTGATGACGTGGCCGACACCGTCGCGGAAGGCGGACAGCGCGGAGTAGGCGAAGACGCCGGCGCCGAGCTTGGTCGCGCCGTGCGGGCCGCCCTTGTAGACCGGCAGGTAGAAGGTGAGCGGGCTGGCCAGGTGCGGGGCCACGTCACGGGAGACCGCGCGGCGCTCGAAGTGGTTCTCGGCGACCAGCTTGACCGCGCCGGTCTGGAGGTAGCGCAGGCCGCCGTGGAGCAGCTTGGAGGAGGCGGAGGAGGTGGCGCCGGCGAAGTCGCCGGCGTCCACCAGAGCGACCCGCAGGCCCGACTGCGCGGCATGCCAGGCGGTGGAGATGCCCAGGATGCCACCGCCGATCACCAGGAGGTCGTACGTCGCGTTGGACAGCCGGTCCCGGGTTTCGGCACGGCCCGGGTTCGAACCGGCAGTCGGGTGCGCTCCGATGGACGGAACGCTCTGCAGGGTGCTCATGAATAACTCCTCGTCAGCTCTCGTCGTCGATCCAGCCCATGGTCCGCTCGACGGCCTTGAGCCAGTTCTTGTACTCGCGGTCGCGGAGGTCCGCGTCCATACGGGGGGTCCACTCGGCTGCCCGGCGCCAGTTGGCGCGCAGCGCGTCGGTGTCCGGCCAGAAGCCGACGGCCAGGCCGGCGGCGTAGGCGGCGCCGAGGCAGGTGGTCTCGGCGACCATCGGGCGCACCACCGGGGCGTCCAGGAAGTCCGAGAGCGTCTGCATCAGCAGGTTGTTGGAGGTCATGCCGCCGTCGACCTTGAGCGCGGTCAGCTCGACGCCGGAGTCCTTGGTCATGGCGTCGGTGATCTCGCGGGTCTGCCAGGCGGTGGCCTCGAGCACGGCGCGCGCGATGTGCGCCTTGGTGACGTACCGGGTCAGACCGGCGATCACACCGCGGGCGTCGGAGCGCCAGTACGGGGCGAACAGACCGGAGAAGGCCGGCACGAAGTACGCGCCTCCGTTGTCCTCGACGGAGGAGGCCAGGGTCTCGATCTCGGCGGCGCTCTTGATGAGGCCCATCTGGTCGCGCATCCACTGCACCAGCGAACCGGTGACGGCGATCGAGCCCTCCAGGGCGTAGACCGGCTTCTCGTCGCCGATCTGGTAGCCGACGGTGGTCAGCAGGCCGCTGTAGGAGTTGATGACCTTCTCGCCGGTGTTCATCAGCATGAAGGTGCCGGTGCCGTAGGTGGACTTGGCCTCGCCCTCGGAGAAGCAGGTCTGGCCGAACAGGGCCGCCTGCTGGTCGCCGAGCGCGGAGGCGACCGCGACGCCGTCCAGGACGCCGCCCTTGACGGTGCCGTACACCTCGGCGGAGGACCGGATCTCCGGCAGCACGGCCGCCGGGATCTCCATCGATTCGAGGATCCGCTCGTCCCACTGCATGGAGTGCAGGTTCATGAGCATGGTGCGGGAGGCGTTGGTGACGTCGGTGACGTGGTGGCCGCCCTCGGCACCGCCGGTGAGGTTCCAGATGACCCAGGAGTCCATGGTGCCGAAGAGGATGTCGCCGGCCTCGGCGCGCTCGCGCAGGCCCTCGACGTTGTCCAGCAGCCAGCGGACCTTGGGGCCGGAGAAGTACGAGGCGAGCGGGAGCCCGGTCTCGCGGCGGAAGCGGTCCTGACCGACGTTGCGGCCCAGCTCCTTGCAGAGCGCGTCGGTGCGGGTGTCCTGCCAGACGATGGCGTTGTGCACCGGCTCGCCGGTGTTCTTGTCCCACAGCAGCGTGGTCTCACGCTGGTTGGTGATGCCGATCGCCTTGACGTCGGCGGAGGTGATGCCGGCCTTCTCGATGGCGCCGGCGACGACCTCCTGGACGTTCTCCCAGATCTCGGTGGCGTTGTGCTCCACCCAGCCCGGCTTCGGGAAGATCTGCTCGTGCTCCTTCTGGTCGACGGAGACGATGCGGCCGTCGCGGTCGAAGACGATGCAGCGGCTGGAGGTGGTGCCCTGGTCGATCGCCGCGATGAACGGGCCGGTGGTGTGCGTGTCGGTCATGGTCTGCTGCTCTCCTGCGGAAGTCTCGGGAAGGGGGCCGGGGGGTTACGCGAACGCCAGCTTGTACAGACCGCCGGCGATGGCGCCGCCGATCAGCGGGCCGACGACGGGGATCCAGGCGTAGCCCCAGTCCGAGCCGCCCTTGTTGGGCAGCGGCAGGAGGGCGTGGACGATGCGCGGGCCCAGGTCACGGGCGGGGTTGATGGCGTACCCGGTGGGGCCGCCCAGGGACAGGCCGATGCCGACCACGGTGAAGGCGACGATCAGGATGCCGGTGCCGGAGAGGGCGAGGCCCTCGGTCAGACCGCTGGTGAGGATCAGCAGGACCAGCACGGCGGTGCCGATGATCTCGGTGGCGAGGTTCTGCACCACGTTGCGGATCTCGGGGCCGGTGGAGAACACGCCGAGCACGGGGCCGGCGGCGGGCTCGGTCTTCCGGTCGACCAGACCGGCGTGGTCGGCCTGCTCCTTGACCAGCTCCGGGTCGGTGAGGTGGGCCTGGAAGTGGCCGTAGTAGGCGAGCCAGGCCAGGGCGGCACCGATCATCGCGCCGAGCATCTGGCCGGCGAAGTAGACGGGGACATCGCCCCACTCGCCCGACTTGATGGCGACGCCGACCGTGACGGCGGGGTTGAGGTGCGCGCCGGAGAGAGGCGCGGAGATGTACGCACCGATGAGTACGGCGAAGCCCCACCCGAAGGTGATGGCGAGCCAGCCGGCCTCGAACGCCTTGGATCGCTTGAGCACGACGGCGGCGACGACGCCTGCGCCGAGCAGGATGAGAACGGCGGTACCGATGGTCTCGCCGATGAAGATGTCGGAGCTGGACACCCGCGACTCCTTTGTCCTTCGTCCAGGGGAAGGCGAACCCCGGCTCGTCCGGAGGTCCGCGCCCTCTCGGTGAGGGCGTTGGTCGGCCCGCGGCGAGTCCACCATAGCGAATATTGTCGTCAGGTGTTCGACAATGCCGACCGATGAACGGCAGTTTTCTTCACCGTGAAGGACGCGTCAAGGGTTCTGGGGCCCAAAACTTCCGAGGAATCCGGGGGTCTAACCCGTGAGTAACCAAGGGGTCTGGAAGCGATAACGAAAGGGCTTCGGAAGGGTCCCGAAAGCGGGTCGCGGACCCGGTCGCGGACCCGGTCGAGGACGGTGCGGGGGAGAGGTCCGGTGGGTGGCCCGGAGCCCTGCGAGACCCGTTCGCCGGGACGGCCCGTCCGGCCGGGCGGCCCGTGCCCTGGGGTGGTTCGTTCGGCGGGGCGGCCGTTCGCCCAGACGGCTCGTTCGGCGGAGCGACTCGTTCGGCGGGACGGCCCGTTCGCCGGGGCGACTCGTTCGGCGGAGCCCGCTCGGTGGAGCGATGGCGTGGCGCGCCGGGAAACGGCGGCGGGGCGGCTTGTCGAGAGGGGGGCCGCTGGGGGCGGCGAGTCGGGGGCGGAGCCGGGATGGCTGGTGGCGCGGGCCCGGGGAGCGCCGGCGGGTCGGCCCCCGCCGCCCGGCGGCCTCAGCGGTGGCCGGCGCCTTCGGCCAGCCTGACAAGCGGCCGGCGCCTTCGGCCAGCCTGAGGAGCGGCCGGCGCCTTCGGCCAGTCTGAGACGCGGTCGGCGCCTTCGGCGCGTCTCAGAAGCGGCTGGCGCCCAGGTCGCGGGAGACCGCGCGGGCGCAGTCGCGCACCGCCGCCACGAGGTCGGAGCGGAGCTCGCCGCCGTCGCAGACCCGCTCCACCGCGCCGGTGATGCCGACCGCGCCGACCGGCATGCGGCGCCGGTCGTGGATGGGGGCGGCGACGGAGGCCACGCCCTCCCAGGTCTCCTCCACGTCCGCGGCCCAGCCGCGGGCACGGGTGAGGTCCAGCAGCTGCTCGAACTCGCGAAGCGCGGTGACGGTGCGCGGGGTGAACGCCTTGCGCTCGACCTCGGCCGCCTCGCTGTGCGCCACCGGGTCGTACGCGGAGAGCACCTTGCCCAGCGCGGTGCTGTGCAGCGGCTGCATCGCGCCGACCTCCAGCACCTGGCGGCTGTCGTCGGGGCGGAAGACGTGGTGCACGATGAGGACGCCCTGCTGGTGCAGGACACCCAGGTAGACGCTCTCCCCGCTGGAGCGGGCGAGGTCGTCCGCCCACACCAGGGCGCGGGCCCGCAGCTCGTGCACGTCGAGGTAGCTGTTGCCCAGTCGCAGCAGCTCGGCGCCGAGCTGGTAGCGGCCCGAGACGGCGTCCTGCTCGACGAAACCCTCCTGCTGCAGGGTGCGCAGGATGCCGTGCGCGGTGCCCTTGGCGAGCCCGAGGGCGGAGGCGATATCGGACAGGCCGAGGCGCCGCTCGCCGCCGGCCAGCAGGCGCAGCATGGCGGCCGCTCGCTCCAGCGACTGGATGGTCCGTGCCATCGCGAAACCTCCCCAAGTGCGGTTCGACAATGCTGAACACTATCGGTCGATGCCGACCTAGGGATACTTGGTGGCGATCAACGGACAGCAGTAAAGGATCATGATCCGGCCACTGCGAGCCGTGTCCGGTCGTCCCTCCGCGACCCTGTCCGCGACGGGTCCCGGTCCGTCCCCGACGCGCCCGGAACCGGTCTTTCCGCGCCTCCGGGGCGGTCGACGGCCACCCTCGGGGCGCCCCCTCGGGCCTCCGTCAGGGGCCTCCGGCCGATTCTTCCGGATGTCCGGTAAACGCCCCTGACCGGGGGGCTGCTCGAACGCCCGTCCGGACGCGGCGCCGGAGCCCCTCAGGTCCGCGCGAGCTCCGCGACGTGCTCTGAAGCCCCCTTGTTGAGCTCCGCGACGTGCCCCGAAGCCCCCTCATCGAGCTCCGCGACGGGGCACGCCGGGCCTCCGCTCGCGCACCCCGACGGACCCACCGGGCGTCCGCGGCGGGCGCCCCGTCCGCCCCATGGGCGCGCATCAGCCATCCCGCGTGCTGGAACGCTCGGGACTGACGCCCCCTTGGCGGCTACTCTGGCCAGGTGCGCCTTCCCGCGGGAAGCCGCAAAGCCGACAGCCGTCGCACTCCAGGGAGCATGCCCATGGCCTCGCATACGCCACCGTCCCCCGCCCGCACCAGCCGCGCCGCCGCACTCCGCGAGGCGCTCGCCACCCGAGTGGTGGTGGCAGACGGAGCGATGGGCACGATGCTCCAGGCCCAGGATCCGAGCCTCGACGACTTCCAGCAGCTCGAAGGCTGCAACGAGATCCTCAACGTCACCCGACCCGACATCGTCCGCTCCGTCCACGAGGCGTACTTCGCCGTCGGTGTCGACTGCGTGGAGACCAACACCTTCGGCGCCAACCTCGCGGCGCTGGGGGAGTACGACATCCCCGAGCGCGTCTACGAGCTCTCCGAGGCCGGCGCGCGCATCGCCCGCGAGGTCGCGGACGAGTACTCCGTCGACGGACAGCAGCGCTGGGTGCTGGGCTCCATCGGCCCCGGCACCAAGCTGCCCACCCTCGGCCACGCGCCCTACGTCGCGCTGCGCGACGCGTACCAGCAGAACGCCGAGGGCATGATCGCCGGCGGCGCCGACGCCCTGCTGGTGGAGACCACCCAGGACCTGCTCCAGACCAAGGCCGCCATCCTCGGCGCCCGCCGCGCCCTGGACGCCCTCGGCGCCGACCTGCCGCTGATCTGCTCGGTGACCGTCGAGACCACCGGCACCATGCTGCTCGGCTCCGAGATCGGCGCGGCGCTGACCGCCCTGGAGCCGCTCGGCATCGACATGATCGGGCTGAACTGCGCCACCGGCCCCGCGGAGATGAGCGAGCACCTGCGCTATCTGGCCCGCCACTCGCGCATCCCGCTGTCCTGCATGCCCAACGCCGGTCTGCCGGTCCTCGGCAAGGACGGCGCGCACTACCCGCTCAGCGCCGGCGAGCTCGCCGACGCCCAGGAGACCTTCGTCCGGGAGTACGGCCTGTCGCTGGTCGGCGGCTGCTGCGGTACGACGCCGGAGCACCTGCGCCAGGTGGTGGAGCGGGTCCGCGACCTGACCCCGACGAAGCGGGAGCCGCGCCCCGAGCCGGGTGCCGCCTCGCTGTACCAGACGATGCCGTTCCGTCAGGACACCGCCTACATGGCGATCGGTGAGCGGACCAACGCCAACGGCTCGAAGAAGTTCCGCGAGGCCATGCTGGAAGGTCGCTGGGACGACTGTGTGGAGATGGCCCGGGACCAGATCCGCGAGGGCGCCCACATGCTCGACCTCTGCGTCGACTACGTCGGCCGGGACGGCGTGGCGGACATGGAGGAGCTCGCCGGGCGCTTCGCCACCGCCTCCACCCTGCCCATCGTGCTGGACTCCACCGAGGTGGACGTCATCCAGGCCGGCCTGGAGAAGCTCGGCGGCCGGGCCGTCATCAACTCCGTCAACTACGAGGACGGCGACGGCCCCGACTCCCGCTTCGCCAAGGTCACCCGGCTGGCCGTCGAGCACGGCGCGGCCCTGATCGCGCTCACCATCGACGAGGACGGCCAGGCCCGCACCGTCGAGCACAAGGTCGCCATCGCCGAGCGGCTCATCACGGACCTCACCACCAACTGGGGCATCCACGAGTCCGACATCCTCATCGACACCCTGACCTTCACCATCTGCACCGGCCAGGAGGAGTCCCGCAAGGACGGCGTCGCCACCATCGAGGCCATCCGCGAGCTCAAGCGCCGCCACCCGGACGTGCAGACCACCCTGGGCCTGTCCAACATCTCCTTCGGCCTCAACCCGGCCGCCCGCATCCTGCTCAACTCCGTCTTCCTCGACGAGTGCGTCAAGGCCGGGCTCGACTCGGCGATCGTGCACGCCTCCAAGATCCTGCCGATCGCCCGCTTCGACGAGGAGCAGGTCACCACCGCCCTCGACCTGATCTACGACCGGCGCTCCGAGGGCTACGACCCGCTGCAGAAGCTGATGGCGCTGTTCGAGGGCGTCAACACCAAGTCACTCAAGGCGTCCAAGGCGGAGGAGCTGCTCGCCCTGCCGCTGGAGGAGCGGCTCAAGCGGCGCATCATCGACGGCGAGCGCAACGGCCTGGAGGCCGACCTCGACGAGGCCCTGGCCTCCCGCCCGGCGCTGGACATCGTCAACGAGACCCTGCTGGACGGCATGAAGGTGGTCGGCGACCTCTTCGGATCCGGCCAGATGCAGCTGCCCTTCGTGCTCCAGTCCGCCGAGGTGATGAAGGCCGCGGTGGCCCATCTGGAGCCGCACATGGAGAAGAGCGCCGACGGCGAAGGAGGGGCGGGCAAGGGCACCATCGTGCTGGCCACCGTCCGCGGCGACGTCCACGACATCGGTAAGAACCTCGTCGACATCATCCTGTCCAACAACGGCTACAACGTGGTCAACCTGGGCATCAAGCAGCCGGTTTCGGCCATTCTGGAGGCGGCGCAGGAGCACCGGGCCGATGTGATCGGCATGTCCGGGCTGCTGGTGAAGTCCACGGTGATCATGAAGGAGAACCTGGAGGAGCTGAACCAGCGCAAGATGGCCGCCGACTACCCGGTCATCCTCGGCGGCGCGGCGCTCACCCGCGCCTACGTCGAGCAGGACCTCCACGAGATCTACGAGGGCGAGGTGCGGTACGCGCGGGACGCCTTCGAGGGGCTGCGGTTGATGGACGCCCTGATCGCGGTGAAACGCGGGGTCCCCGGCGCCACGCTCCCCGAGCTCAAGCAGCGCCGCGTCCCCACGCGGGCGGCGGTCCAGGTGAGCGAGCCGCAGCCGGAGCAGGGGCAGGTGCGTTCCGACGTCGCCGTCGACAACCCGGTGCCCACCCCGCCGTTCTGGGGCACCCGCGTCGTCAAGGGCATCCAGCAGGCCGCCTACGCCTCGTGGCTCGACGAGGGCGCCCTGTTCAAGGGCCAGTGGGGCCTGAAGGAGGCCCGCGCCGGCGACGGCCCGACGTACGCGGAGCTGGTGGAGACCGAGGGCCGGCCGCGGCTCCGCGGCTGGCTGGACAAGCTGCACACCGAGAACCTGCTGGAGGCGGCCGTCGTCTACGGCTACTTCCCCTGCGTGTCCAAGGGCGACGACCTCGTGCTGCTGCACGAGGACGGCAGCGAGCGGACCCGGTTCACCTTCCCGCGGCAGCGCCGCGGTCGCCGGCTCTGCCTGGCCGACTTCTTCCGGCCCGAGGAGTCCGGCGAGACCGACGTGGTGGGGCTCCAGGTGGTCACCGTGGGCTCCCGGATCGGCGAGGCGACCGCCGAGCTGTTCGGCGCCAACGCCTACCGCGACTACCTGGAGCTGCACGGTCTCTCGGTGCAGCTGGCGGAGGCGCTCGCCGAGTACTGGCACGCGCGGGTCCGCGCGGAGCTCGGATTCGGTGGCGAGGACCCCGCCGACGTGACGGACATGTTCGACCTGAAGTACCGCGGCGCCCGCTTCTCCCTGGGTTACGGGGCCTGCCCCGACCTGGAGGACCGGGCGAAGATCGCCGACCTGCTGCAGCCCGAGCGGATCGGCGTGAAGCTCTCGGAGGAGTTCCAGCTGCACCCGGAGCAGTCCACCGACGCGATCGTCATCCACCACCCGGAGGCGAAGTACTTCAACGCGCGGTAGGCGCCGCCGGGGCCGTGGGAAGGCGGGCCGGCGCGTTCCCACGGCAGGCCGGGCGCCGCTCCGGACGGCGCCCCGGACACCGGCCGCACGAGCCGCCTTGGCGGCCTGAGGCGGCGCCGGCGTGGCCCCTCCCCGGCCCCCTGGAAATGCACAGGCATGTCGGGCGGGACCGTCGTAGACTGGACGATCCGGTAGAGGCCGGTCGCCCTCCGTACCTGGGAGGGCGGCCGGCCTTCGCGTCCCTTCGGGACCCGCCCCTCGGGCGCGTCCCCCTACGGAGGTGCATGGTGACCAGCAGCATCCCGGCAGTCGATCGGTACACGGCAGAGAGCTCCGCGCTCCAGGCCGTGCTGTTGGACATGGACGGCACCCTGGTCGACACCGAGGGGATCTGGTGGGACGCGGAGGTCGCGATCTTCGCCGAGCTCGGGCATGACCTGGCCGACGAGCACCGCGAGGTCGTCGTCGGTGGACCGATGACGCGCAGCGCCGCGTATCTGATCGAGGCCACCGGCGCCGACGTCACCCTCGCCGAGCTGACCCACCTGCTGAACACCCGCTTCACCGAGCTGATCGGCGGCACCGTGCCGCTGTTGCCCGGGGCCCGTCGGCTGCTCGGCGAGCTGGTCCGGCACGGCGTGCCGACCGCGCTGGTCTCGGCCTCGCACCGCCGCGTCATCGACCGCATCCTGGCCTCCCTCGGTCCTGAGCACTTCACCCTGACGGTGGCGGGGGACGAGATCCCGCGGACCAAGCCGCACCCGGACCCCTATCTGCTGGCCGCCGCCCGGTTGGGCGCGGACCCCGCGCGGTGCGTGGTCATCGAGGACACCGTGACCGGAGTGGCGGCCGCGGAGGCGGCCGGCTGCCCGGTGGTCGCGGTGCCGTCGGTGGTGGCCATCGAGCCGACCGTCGGGCGCACCGTGGTCAGCTCGCTCGAAGAAGTCGACCTTGCTTTTCTGAGTGGCTTGGTCACGGCAATGCACTGATCGTGTACTGAGCGTGCCATCGGGAATTCGCGGAGTCGAATAGGCCCCGTAATTCCCCGGTTCCGCCTAACCGCGCAAGGTGAGTGATCTTTATCACGGTGTCACCTATCGACACCCCTGCATGATTATGCTGCGCGCCCGTTCTGTGGGGGTTTGGGAAAACCCATGTGTCCGGGTTGGTAATCCCTCGTACGAAACGCTCCGGTGTCCGGATATCGGTCACCAGGCAGTCGTTATCGGGGCGTGATATCGCGCCAACTTCGTTGTGTTCCAGCATGGCTGGCACCGCCGACTAATGTCGTCGCGAGCACGTTGAACGACCCCGCAGGGAGACCCCCGACAATGAAGCGCAAGACGATGGTGCTGCC
Organism: Streptomyces sp. LX-29; assembly: GCF_029541745.1. Taxonomy (NCBI): domain Bacteria; kingdom Bacillati; phylum Actinomycetota; class Actinomycetes; order Kitasatosporales; family Streptomycetaceae; genus Streptomyces; species Streptomyces sp. LX-29. The sequence continues at coordinate 6,589,889 of NZ_CP089746.1, forward strand.
TGCCGTTGCGGGCCTGCTGGCCTCCGTGCTGACCGCTTGCGCCGGTTCCGACGACGGTGGCTCGGGCGGTGGGACCATCGTGGTGGGGACCACCGACCGCATCGAGGCGACCGCGGACGGCCCGGCTCCGCTGGACCCGGCACAGGCGTACGACGTCGGCTCCTGGGCCGTCATGCACAACGCCTTCCAGACGCTGATGCGGCTGCCCCGCTCCGGCACCGACCCGGTCCCGGACGCCGCCGAGCGCTGCGGCTTCGTCGACCGCCGCAGCGAGCAGTACCGCTGCACGCTGCGCGCCGGGCTGAAGTTCGCCAACGGCCACGAGCTGACCTCCGCCGACGTCAAGTTCTCCCTGGACCGGGTGCGGGCCATCCACCACGAGAACGGCCCGGTGGAGCTGCTCTCCTCCATCGACAAGGTGGAGGCGCCCAGTCCGCGTGAGGTGGTCATCCACCTGTCCACCCCGGACGCCACCTTCCCCTCGAAGCTCACCACCCCGGCCGCCGCCATCGTCGACAGCGAGACCTACGGGAAGAAGTCCCTCTACAAGGGCTTCGCCAGCGCCGGCTCCGGTCCCTACACCATGGAGGCCGAGGACAGCGGCGACCGGGTCACCAAGCTGGTGTTCGAGAAGAACCCGAACTACCAGGGCAAGCTGAACCCGCAGACCGACAAGATCGAGATGCGGTACTTCGACGACGCGGCCGAGATGGAGAAGGCGCTGGCGGACGGCGACATCGATGTCGTCAACCGCGAGTTCGCGCCGGAGCAGATCGAGAAGCTGGAGGCGGGCGAGGTCGACGGCGTCAGGGTCTTCGAATCGTCCGGCCAGGCCATCCGCTACCTCGTCTTCAACACCGAGGCCCCGGCCGTCAAGGAGAAGGCGGTCCGTCAGGCCATCGCGCACGTCGTGAACCGTCAGGCGCTGATGCGCGACGTCTACAAGCGCACCGGCGAGCCGCTCTACTCCCTCATCCCGACCGGCACGACCGCCCACATCAACTCCTTCCACAACGCCTACGGCGACCCGGACGTGGAGAAGGCCGCCCAGATCCTGCGCGCGGCGGGCATCCAGGGCAAGGTGAAGCTCCCGCTCACCTACAGCACCGAGAAGTACGGTCCGGAGACCGCCAAGGAGTTCACGGCGCTCAGCAAGCAGCTCAACGCCAGCGGGCTCTTCACGACCACTCTCAAGGACGTCAAGTGGTCCGACTTCCGCCCGGCCGCCGCCCGGGGTGAGTTCGTGGTCTACGGGATGGGCTGGTTCCCCGACTTCCCGGACCCGGACAACTACATCGCGCCGTTCATCGGCGACAACAACTTCCTCAAGTCGCCGTACCGCAACGCGACGATCGAGGACCGGCTGATCCCCAGCACCCGTCAGGTCGGCCAGCGCGCCATGGCCACCCGCGACTTCCAGCGCATCCAGGACATCATCGCCGACGATGTGCCGGTGCTGCCGCTGTGGCAGGCCAAGCAGTACGTGGCCGCCCGCGAGGACATCACCGGGACCGAATACGCGGTCGACTCCTCGGCCATGCTCCAGCTCTGGGAGCTCGGCCGGGGCACCAAGGACTGACCCGAGGACCACACATCCGACGGGGGCCCCAATGAACCGACATGACTGACATCGAACTGTGAGGAACGTACGCGTGAGAAAGCGTGATCCATGGCTGGCTGCCCCGCTTGGTGCGGGTCTGGCCGCGGCCCTGCTCACCGGTTGCGGAGCCGAGGGATCGGACTCCGCCGGGGGCGGCGACCGCGTCGTCATGGGAATGTCGGATGACGTTCAGGCGACCGACCCGGCGTCCGGTTACGACCCGGGCTCCTGGTTGCTGTTCAACAACGTCTTCCAGTCGCTGATGAGCTTCCCCAAGGGTGGCTCCTCGCCGCAGCCGGAGGCCGCCGAGAAGTGCGGCTTCGGCAGCAACGACAGCACCGTTTACACGTGCACGCTCAGAGACGGCCTGAAGTTCTCCAACGGCAACCCGCTGACCTCGAAGGACGTCAAGTTCTCCTTCGAGCGGACGCTGCGCATCAACGACGAGAACGGCCCGGCGGTGATGCTCGCGGGCATCAAGTCCATCGAGACCCCGGACGAGAAGACCGTCACCTTCAAGCTCCGCACCCCGGACGCCACCTTCCCGCAGAAGATCGCCTCCGGTGCCGGCTCCATCGTCGACCACACCGAGTACGCGGCCGACAAGCTGCGCACCGACAACAAGGCCGTCGGCTCCGGCCCCTACAAGCTGGACTCGTTCGACGAGGACGAGGCGACGTTCTCCGTCAACGGCGACTACCAGGGCCCGGCCGGGGAGGCGCAGAACTCCGGCGTCACGCTGAAGTTCTTCCACGGCAAGCAGGCCGAGCTCAAGTCCGCGGTGACCGACGGCGACGTGGACGTGGCCTACCGTGGTCTGGCGATGAAGGACCTCGCCGAGATCCAGAACGCCAGCGCCGGCAGCAGCAGCTCCGAGGTCAAGGTCGTCGAGGGCAACGGCGCCGAGGTCCAGCACCTGGTCTTCAACCTGAAGCACCCGGTGGCCGGCAAGCTCGGCGTGCGCCAGGCCATCGCCCACCTCGTCGACCGCGGCTCCCTGGTCCGCGACGCCTACAACCGGACCGTCGAGCCGCTGTACTCGATCGTCCCGGCCGGCATCACCGGCCACAACACCGCCTTCTACGACAAGTACGGCGACCAGCCGAACCGTGAGAAGGCGAAGGCGGCGCTGGACTCCGCGGGCATCAACGGCAAGGTCAAGCTGACCCTGTGGGGCACCCCCACCCGTTACGGCCCCGGCGCCCTGACCGGCCTGAAGCTGATAGCCAAGCAGCTCAACTCCAGCGGGCTCTTCGAGGTCGACGTGCGCAGCGCCGACCTGGAGGCCTACGCCAAGGGCATGGAGAAGGGCACCTACGGCGTCTACCTCGTCGGCTGGGTTCCCGACTACCCGGACCCGGACAACTTCGTGCTGCCCTTCTTCGGCAAGGAGAACGTGCTGAAGAACCACTTCTCGTCGGCGGCGATCGACCGGCTCATCCCGGCCACGGCGGCGCAGCCCAGCCGCACCGCCACGATCACCGACTTCGAGAAGATCCAGAACGTGGTCGCCGAGCAGGTGCCGATGCTGCCGCTGTGGCAGGGCAAGCAGTACGCCGTCGCCAGCTCCGAGGTCAACGGCCTCCAGTGGACCCTCGACGCCTCCACGGTCTTCCGTTTCTGGGAGGTCAAGAAGGGCAGCTGACGGACCGGCGAGGACGGCCGGTCCGGCGACGACCGACAGACCGGAAGGGCCGGCGGGGACCATGTCCCGCCGGCCCTTCCGGCTCGACCGCCTCGGTGGGCTACTGCGCGCCGGGGCGCACCAGTCCGCTCTCGTAGGCGTAGACGGCGGCCTGCACCCGGTCGCGCAGCCCCAGCTTGGTCAGCACATGCCCGACGTGCGTCTTCACCGTGGTCTCGCTGACGAAGAGATCCGCGGCGATCTCCGCGTTCGACAGCCCCCGGGCCACCAGCTTGAGCACCTCGACCTCGCGGTCGGTGAGGGTGTGCAGGGTGTCCGGCACCGGCTCCTCGCCGGACGGCAGATGGCCGGCGTACTTGTCCAGCAGCCGCCGGGTGATGCTGGGCGCCAGCATCGCCTCGCCGCCCGCCACCACCCGGATGGCCTGCACCAGCTCATGGGCCGGCGCGTCCTTCAGCAGGAAGCCGCTGGCCCCCGCGCGCAGCGCCTCCACCACGTACTCGTCCAGGTCGAAGGTGGTCAGCACCAGCACCTTGGCCGGGCCGTCGCGCCCCGGGCCGGTGATCTGCCGGGTGGCCTCCACGCCGTCCATCCGCGGCATCCGGATGTCCATCAGCACCACGTCCGGCTGCAGCGCCCGCACCTGGTCCAGGGCCTGCAGCCCGTCCCCGGCCTCGCCGACCACCGCGAGGTCGTGCTCGGCCTCCAGGATCATCCGGAAGCCGGTGCGCAGCAACGGCTGGTCGTCGACAAGCAGGACACGGATCGCCACGGGATCTCTCCTTCGCTAGACCTGCCTCATTCTGCCCGACCCGCCTTCCGGCACCGCCTGCGGCCGACGTCCGTCGGCCTCCCGTCCCGAGCCGAGGCCCGGACCACGGCGGCTGGGGCGGCGCTCAGTCCCGGGCGCGAGCCGGGGCCGGGATGATCGGGAGCGGATACGGCGGGGGAGTGCCGCCGAATTCCGGACAGTGCGCCTGGTGGTCGCACCAGCCGCAGAGCCGGGTCGGCCGCGGACGCCAGTCACCGGTCGTCGTCGCCAGCCGGATCGCCTCCCACAGGGCCAGCAGCTTGCGCTCCACGCCACGCAGATCCGCCTCCCGCGGGTCGTACGTGAGCACGTCACCGCTGCCCAGGTAGACCAGCTGGAGCCGGCGCGGGACCGTGCCGCGCAGCCGCCACAGCACCAGCGCGTAGAACTTCATCTGGAACAGCGCGTCCGAGGCGTACTGCGGCGCGGGAGCCTTGCCCGTCTTGTAGTCGACGATCCGGACCTCGCCCGTCGGGGCGACGTCGACCCGGTCGATGATGCCGCGCAGCCTCAGACCGGACTCCAGCTCGGTCTCGACGAAGAGCTCGCGCTCGGCCGGCTCCAGCCGCGTCGGGTCCTCCAGCGTGAACCACCGCTCGACCAGCCGCTCCGCGTCGGCCAGCCAGCCGGCCAGCCGCTCCGCGTCCTGGCCGCCGGTCTCGTCCGCGAACAGCTCGGCGAGCTCCGGCTTGGCCGCCAGCAGCCGCTCCCACTCGCCGGGGACCAGCGCGCGGGCGCGCGGGGCGGTGCGCTCCGCCGCCGGCGCGTCGAACAGCCGCTCCAGCACCGCATGGACCACCGTCCCCCGGGTGGCGGCCGCGCTCGGCTGCTCCGGAAGCCGGTCGATCACACGGAAGCGGTACAGCAGCGGGCACCGCATGAAGTCCGCGGCCCGCGAGGGCGAGAGCGACGAGGGCGCCTCGGGCCGCTCGGCGGCGGCGCTGGCTGCTGATTCCTGCCCGGCGGCGGGCACGGACGGCGACGCGGAGGGCTCTTCCGCGCTCCCGGTGACGGTTCCCATGCACAAGACCCTACGGCGCCCCACCGACAGTCAGGCGCATACCATCGACGGCAGAGGCGCTCGCACTGCATGATCGTGGGACCGTACCAAAAGGGTGCGAGGGACGTATGGGACGAGGGGACACCGTGGACAACAGCGGGCAGGGGCAGTCCGGCAGCGGGGGCGCCGACCGCACGACCGGGCCCGATGGCGAGCGGCCACAGCGCCCCCGCGAGGCGGGCGGCGGCTTCCTGATGGGTCGCCCGTTCGGCGTCCCGGTCTACGTCGCGCCCAGCTGGTTCCTCGTCGCCGCCCTGATCACCTGGGTCTTCGGCGCCCAGCTGGACCGGGTGCTGCCCGAGCTCGGCGGCGCCCGCTACCTCGTCTCGCTGTTCTTCGCGGTCGCCTTCTACGCCTCCGTGCTGGTCCACGAGCTGGCCCACACCGTCGCCGCGCTGCGCTTCAAGCTGCCGGTGCGCCGCATCCAGCTCCAGTTCTTCGGCGGTGTCTCGGAGATCGAGAAGGAGTCCGAGACGCCCGGCCGGGAGTTCGTGCTCGCCTTCGTCGGCCCGCTGCTCTCCCTGGTCCTCGCCGGGGTCTTCTACGCCGGCATGCAGCTGGTCGAGCCCGACACGGTCCCCGGGGTGCTGCTCGCCGGGCTCATGATCTCCAACCTGATCGTGGCCGCCTTCAACCTGCTGCCCGGGCTGCCGCTGGACGGCGGCCGCATGCTGCGCGCCGTCGTCTGGAAGATCAGCGGCCGGCCGATGACCGGCACCGTCGCCGCCGCGTGGACGGGCCGCGCGCTGGCGGTGGCGGTCCTGGTGGGCCTGCCGCTGCTCAGCCAGGCGGGCGGTCTCGACGAGGAGTCCTCCGGCTTCGGCAGCTTCGACTCGCTCACCGACGCGCTGCTGGCCGCCATCCTCGCCGCGATCATCTGGACCGGCGCCGGCAACAGCCTCCGGATGGCCCGCCTCCGGGAGCGCCTCCCGGACCTGAGGGCCCGCACCCTGACCCGCCGCGCGGTCCCCGTCGCCGCCGACACCCCGCTCTCCGAGGCGCTGCGCCGGGCCAACGAGGCCGGGGCGCGCGCCCTGGTGGTGGTGGACGGACACGGCGTGCCCACCGCCGTGGTGCGCGAGGCCGCCATCGTCGGCATCCCGGAGCACCGCCGCCCCTGGGTCGCGGTCAGCGGCCTCGCCCAGGACCTCAAGGAGGGCATGAAGGTCTCCGCGGAGCTGACCGGCGAGGAGCTCCTGGACACCCTGCGCGCGACCCCCGCCACCGAGTACCTGGTCGTGGAGGAGACCGGCGAGATCTTCGGTGTGCTCTCCACGGCGGACGTGGAGCGGGCCTTCGTCGCGGCGATGGCAAGGCCCCAGCCCGGCACGTGAGCCGCGGGCGCGGCCGGCCGCGTCGGTGGATGGCTGGGTAGCTGCGTGGGTGGCTGCGTGGGCGGGGGGCTGCGTGGGTGGGTGGCTGGGTGGGTGGCTGGCCGGGTGGGTGGGTGGCTGCGTGGGTGGGTCGGGGTCGGTCCGGGGTGCCTTCGGGGCAGCATGATTTACGGGCCTTACCCGTATCGCCGTAGAGCTCCCTCTTCGCCCGCAAATCACGCGTAAGCGCCCCGAAGAACCCCTCCCCGCCCCCTTCCGCCGTCAGCGTCCCCGCCCCCGCCGCGAACCTCCTGGTCCGGCCCCGTGGGGCCCGCCTCACGGCCCCGCGCGTCCTCCGGCCCTGTACGGGCTGGCGAGTGAGCCGAAGGGCGCCGGAACGAGGGGTCGAGTACGGCGGCCCCCTGCCTCACGGCTGCGGACGTACTTCGGCCCCGTACGCACCGGCGAGTGAGCCGAAGGGCGCGCGGCTGCCGAAAGGGAGAGCGCGCGGAGGCCGCGAGGAACGAGCGGTCGAGCACGGTCGACTGTCGGCAGTCGCTTACAGCGCCCGGAGGCGAACCGAGCCTCAAAAAAGAGCGTGAACCGAGCCCCCGCAAAAAGCAGCTAGGCTGTTCACATGTCCGAACCGACCGGTGCCGCCCGCCGTCGCGGGCCCTTTCAGGTCGGGGACCAGGTCCAGCTCACCGACCCCAAGGGACGCCACTACACCTTCACGCTCGAGGCCGGGAAGAATTTCCACACCCACAAGGGTTCCTTCCCCCATGACGAGCTGATCGGTGCTCCCGAGGGCACCGTCGTGCGTACCACGGGAAACGTCGCGTACCTCGCGCTGCGCCCCCTGCTCCCCGACTACGTCCTGTCCATGCCGCGCGGCGCAGCCGTGGTCTACCCCAAGGACGCGGGGCAGATCCTGGCGATGGCCGACATCTTCCCCGGCGCGCGTGTCGTCGAGGCGGGCGTCGGCTCCGGCTCGCTCAGCACCTTCCTGCTGCGCGCCATCGGCGACCAGGGCATGCTGCACTCCTATGAGCGCCGCGCCGACTTCGCCGAGATCGCCAAGGCCAATGTGGAGCGTTACTTCGGCTCTCCGCACCCGGCCTGGCAGCTCACCGTGGGTGACCTTCAGGACAACCTGTCGGACACCGAGGTCGACCGGGTGATCCTGGACATGCTGGCGCCCTGGGAGTGCCTGGAGGTCGTCTCCAAGGCGCTGGTGCCCGGCGGCATCCTGTGCGCCTATGTGGCCACCACGACCCAGATGGCCCGCACCGTCGAGGCGATCCGGGAGCACGGCACCTTCAACGAGCCGAGCGCCTGGGAGACCATGGTGCGCACCTGGCACGTGGAGGGCCTGGCGGTCCGCCCCGACCACCGCATGATCGGCCACACGGGCTTCCTGCTCACCGCCCGCCGGCTCGCGGACGGCGTGGAGCCGCCGCTGCGCCGCCGTCGCCCGGCCAAGGGCGCCTACGGCGAGGACTACGCCGGATGGGGCGCGGGCAAGGACGGCGCGTCCGAGGGGCGTGCCGGGTCCGCCGAGCGCGGCTGACCGACGCACCCGCTTCCAACACGACGACGCGGCCACCGACTTCCCCCGGGGGAGGCGGTGGCCGCGTCCTTTGGCGTGTCCGCGCGGGGTAGCCGAGGTGTCCGCGCGGGGCGGCCGGCGTCTCCGCGTAGGGCGGCCGAAAACCCGTACCCGGTGGTTCCCGCCCGATGTGACATGTGGCACGATGCTGGGCGCCCCCCGACGCCACAGCTCTCACAGGAGTCACCTCGCGTGCAGCCTCTGGCAGGCGCTGATTCGCTCCCGGACCGTCCGGACCTCGCGCACCGCCACTCCCGGCCGGTGCACTGGCTCGCGACCGCGGCCGCCCTGGGCGCCGTGATCGCCGGTGTCGCGGCCCTCCAGCCCTCCGACGCCACCGCGTCCCCCGGTGTGGTCCGTACGGCCTCTCGGCCGGTCCCGGCTCCCGACGCCCGCGCGGCCGCCTATCCGGTGGACTGCGGCCCCGCGCGGCTGGACGTCGTCGACCACGCCTCGGCCGATCTGGACGGCGACGGGCGGCCGGAGACGGTGGCGCTGGTGCGCTGCCACTCCGAGATGGGCACCCCGCCGAGCGGCATCTATGTGCTGGCGCCCGCCGCGGGCGGCGGCAAGGCCGCCAAGCCGCGGGTCGTGGCCACCTTCCTCGATCCCAAGGAGCGGATGAGCGCCGACGACTTCGCGCTCCGGGGCGCCACGGTCTCCGCGACGCTGCGCGGCTACTCCTCGGACCAGGTGCCGCGGTGCTGTCCGGATCTGGAGCGTGGGGTCAACTGGCGCTGGCAGGACGGGCAGTTCGTCCTCAAGCCGCTGCGGGTCGCGGGGAGCGCCTGATCGGTCACCCCCCGTACCCGCTCGGCAACCCTTCGTAACGCGTTCGCTAGTCCACGTCGGGCCCGTAGACCTCGACCTTGTCCGAAACCCGACGCACGTGGATGCAGTCGCCCGGGCACTCCTTGGCGGAGTCGACCACCTCGGTCAGCAGCGGCAGCGGCACCGGCGTCGTGGCACCCTTCTCTTGAAGGAGCTCGTCTTCGGCGCTCTTGACATAGGCGAGTCCGTCGATGTCCAGCTCAAAGACCTCGGGTGCGTACTGCGCGCAGATCCCGTCGCCGGTGCACAGGTCCTGGTCGATCCAGACCTCCAGGGCAGCGCCGTCCCCGAGATCTTCCCCTTGCGCGGTCATGTCGCCTGCCGTTCCCTGCGGACGTGATGTGGACGTGTTTCAACATTGACTAAATGGAGCCAGCCCTGACGGGTGTTGACCGTCCCGACGATACAACCGGTCGCTTTCCGATGTTGTTGGGTGGGTATCCACCTGGCGGGAGGACGTGCGCAAGGGTGAAGATCGGACACACTGCGACCGGGTTTGTGATCTAGGGGTTTCAACCCGCACCGGCCCAGGTAGGGTCTGGAAGCGTCCAGCTCCCAATGGAGGAGGTGAGGACCGTGGCAGCCCACGACGACGACATCAACCGCGGCATCCGGCCGGGGCGGGGGTCTGACGACCCAGCCGGCCAGGTTGCCTACCTAGAGCAGGAAATCGCCGTCCTGCGACGCAAGCTCGCCGACTCTCCGCGTCACACGAGGATTCTCGAAGAGCGGATCGTCGAGCTGCAGACCAACCTGGCGGGCGTGTCCGCACAGAACGAGCGGCTCGCCAACACCCTCCGTGAGGCCCGGGACCAGATCGTGGCCCTCAAGGAGGAGGTCGACCGGCTCGCGCAGCCGCCGGCCGGCTTCGGGGTGTTTCTGCAGGCCAACGAGGACGGCACGGCGGACATCTTCACCGGAGGCCGGAAGCTCCGGGTCAACGTCAGTCCCAGCGTCGAGCTCGACGAGCTCCGGCGTGGCCAGGAGGTCATGCTCAACGAGGCGCTCAACGTGGTCCAGGCCATGGCCTTCGAGCGCGCCGGGGACATCGTCACCCTCAAGGAGATCCTGGAGGACGGCGAGCGGGCCCTGGTGATCGGGCACACCGACGAGGAGCGCGTGGTGCGGCTCGCCGAGCCGCTGCTGGACATCACCGTCCGCCCTGGTGACGCCCTGCTGCTGGAACCCCGCTCCGGTTACGTCTACGAGGTCGTGCCGAAGAGCGAGGTCGAGGAGCTCGTCCTCGAAGAGGTCCCGGACATCGACTACACGAAGATCGGCGGCCTGGGGAACCAGATCGAGCTGATCCGGGACGCGGTCGAGCTTCCGTACCTCTACCCCGACCTCTTCAAGGAGCACGAACTGCGGCCGCCCAAGGGCGTGCTGCTGTACGGTCCGCCCGGCTGCGGCAAGACGCTCATCGCCAAGGCCGTCGCCAACTCCCTTGCCAAGAAGGTCGCCGAGGTGACCGGGAAGCCCGCGGGGAAGAGCTTCTTCCTCAACATCAAGGGCCCCGAGCTGCTCAACAAGTACGTCGGCGAGACCGAGCGGCACATCCGACTGGTCTTCCAGCGGGCCCGGGAGAAGGCCAGCGAGGGCACCCCGGTCATCGTCTTCTTCGACGAGATGGACTCCCTCTTCCGCACCCGTGGCTCCGGCGTCAGCTCGGACGTGGAGAACACCATCGTCCCGCAGCTGCTCTCCGAGATCGACGGCGTGGAGGGCCTGGAGAACGTCATCGTGATCGGCGCCTCCAACCGCGAGGACATGATCGACCCGGCGATCCTGCGCCCCGGCCGCCTCGACGTGAAGATCAAGATCGAGCGCCCGGACGCCGAGGCCGCCAAGGACATCTTCTCCAAGTACCTGACCGAGACCCTCCCGATCCACTCCGACGACCTCGCCGAGCACGGCGGCTCGTCCAGGGCGGCGGTCGCGGGCATGATCCAGTCGGTCGTGGAGCAGATGTACGCGGAGTCGGAGGAGAACCGCTTCCTCGAGGTGACGTACGCCAACGGCGACAAGGAAGTCCTCTACTTCAAGGACTTCAACTCCGGAGCGATGATCCAGAACATCGTCGACCGGGCCAAGAAGATGGCGATCAAGGCGTTCCTCGACCACAACCAGAAGGGTCTGCGCGTCTCCCACCTGCTCGCCGCCTGTGTGGACGAGTTCAAGGAGAACGAGGACCTGCCCAACACCACCAACCCGGACGACTGGGCGCGCATCTCCGGAAAGAAGGGCGAGCGGATCGTCTTCATCCGCACCCTGGTCACCGGAAAGCAGGGCGCGGACACCGGGCGCTCCATCGACACGGTGGCCAACACCGGTCAGTACCTGTAACACCGTGGTCCGGCTGCGGATGTCCTGGACGGGGCATCCGCAGCCGGATGCGCTTTTGTCAGCACAAACCAGCCGACCGGAGCAAATGACTGAAATGATCTCCCCAGGGTCGCGACGCCGTTCTAGGCTCTTCGGTACCGCCGCGACGCGCTGCGGGGGATCACGGACCGCACTCGGACCGGATGCGCAGCGGGACTTGAGCGCTGGCCCCAGCCGGGGTCGCCGCCGGGCAAGGAGGGCCGCATGACCGTACGGCGCGTAATGGGCATCGAGACGGAGTACGGGATCTCCGTCCCCGGCCACCCGAATGCCAATGCCATGCTCACCTCATCCCAGGTCGTCAACGCGTACGCGGCGGCGATGCACCGGGCGCGCCGCGCCCGCTGGGACTTCGAGGAGGAGAACCCCCTGCGGGACGCCCGCGGCTTCGACCTCGCGCGCGAGTCCGCGGACGCCAGCCAGCTCACCGACGAGGACATCGGCCTGGCCAACGTCATCCTCACCAATGGCGCGCGGCTCTACGTGGACCACGCGCACCCCGAGTACAGCGCCCCCGAGGTGACCAATCCGCGAGACGCCGTGCTGTGGGACAAGGCCGGCGAGCGCATCATGGCCGAGGCGGCCCAGCGCGCCTCCCAGCTCCCGGGCGCCCAGCCCATCCACCTGTACAAGAACAACACCGACAACAAGGGCGCCTCCTACGGCACGCACGAGAACTACCTGATGAAGCGGGAGACGCCGTTCTCCGACATCGTGCGCCATCTGACGCCCTTCTTCGTCTCGCGACAGGTGGTGACCGGGGCGGGACGCGTCGGAATCGGCCAGGACGGCCACGAGCACGGCTTCCAGATCAGTCAGCGCGCGGACTACTTCGAGGTCGAGGTGGGTCTGGAGACCACCCTCAAGCGCCCGATCATCAACACCCGCGACGAGCCGCACGCGGACGCCGAGAAGTACCGCAGACTTCACGTCATCATCGGTGACGCCAACCTCTCCGAGATCTCGACCTACCTCAAGCTGGGCACCACCGCGCTGGTGCTGTCGATGATCGAGGACGGCTTCATCGCCGCCGACCTGGCCGTGGACCAGCCCGTGCGCACCCTGCACCAGATCTCCCACGACCCGTCGCTGCGGCATCTGGTCTCGCTGCGCAGCGGTCGCACGCTCACCGCGGTCCAACTGCAGATGGAGTACTTCGAGCTGGCCCGCAAGTACGTCGAGGACCGCTTCGGCGCGGACGCCGACGAGCAGACCCGCGATGTGCTGGCCCGCTGGGAGGACGTGCTGAACCGGCTGGAGAACGATCCGATGAGCCTGGCCGGCGAGCTGGACTGGATCGCCAAGCGCGAGGTGCTCGAGGGCTACCGGCGCCGCGACGGGCTGGACTGGGACGCCGCGCGGCTCCACCTGGTGGACCTCCAGTACGCCGATGTGCGCTCCGAGAAGGGCCTGTACAACCGTCTGGTTGCGCGCGGCAGGATGAAGCGGCTGCTGGACGAGGGGGACGTGGAGCGGGCCCGGAGTAAGCCGCCGGAGGACACCCGGGCGTACTTCCGGGGCCGCTGCCTGGAGCAGTACGCCGACGACGTGGCGGCGGCCTCCTGGGACTCGGTGATCTTCGATCTGCCCGGCCGTGACTCTCTGCAACGAGTCCCCACCCTGGAGCCACTGCGCGGGACGCGCAACCACGTCAAGGAGCTCCTGGACCGCTGCCGCACCGCGGAGGACCTGGTGCGGGTCCTCTCGGGCGGCTGAGCGGGTCTGAGAAGGTTCCGATCCGGGAATCATGGAGGTGGTTCTCGGACGTTGAGACAAGTGCGGGGCCGATGTCGGGCCCGGCTTGTAGGGTCTGATCTTGTACGTCGAACCGAGCGGGGTGAGGTAGATGGCGACCAAGGACACCGGCGGCGGACAGCAGAAGGCGACGCGCTCCACCGAGGAGGTGGAGGAGCAGTCGCAGGACGCACAGGCGGCGGCTGATCTCAAGGAGCGGCAGGAGAAGCTGTCGGACGACGTGGACTCCGTGCTGGACGAGATCGACGACGTCCTGGAGGAGAACGCCGAGGACTTCGTGCGCTCCTTCGTGCAAAAGGGCGGCGAGTAGGACGATCCGGGCATCCGTCCCGCGCCCGGCCCCCTCGGGTCCGGCGCGGGACGGATGACACCGGCGCCCACGGGTAAGGTCCGTGCAGTGTTACAAGATCAGCCCGACGCCACGCGGCGGGCGGCCACCTACCTGGAAGGATTGGTGTGGAAGCCAACACCCGTAGCACAGGGCGTCTGCCAGCGGCCTTCCTGACGCCCGGCTCGTCCTCGTTCATGGACTTCCTCGGCTCGCACGCGCCGGAGCTGCTGCCGGGCAACCGGCCGCTGCCGCCGGTGCAGGGCGTCATCGAGGCCCCGCACGGGACCACGATCGTCGCCGCGAGCTTCCCCGGCGGTGTGGTGCTCGCCGGTGACCGGCGCGCCACGATGGGCAACGTCATCGCGCAGCGCGACATCGAGAAGGTCTTCCCCGCGGACGAGTACTCGGCCGTCGGCATCGCCGGCACCGCGGGCCTCGCCGTGGAGATGGTCAAGCTCTTCCAGTTGGAGCTGGAGCACTTCGAGAAGGTGGAGGGCGTCCAGCTCTCCCTGGAGGGCAAGGCGAACCGGCTCTCCACGATGATCCGCGGCAACCTCGGCATGGCCATGCAGGGGCTCGCCGTGGTGCCGCTCTTCGCGGGCTGGGACGTCGACCGGGAGAAGGGGCGGATCTTCTCGTACGACGTCACCGGCGGCCGCTCCGAGGAACACGGCTACGCGGCCACCGGCTCCGGCTCGATCTTCGCGCGCGGCGCCCTGAAGAAGCTCTACCGCGAAGACCTGACGGAGAATCAGGCGGCCACCGCCGTCGTGCAGGCGCTCTACGACGCCGCCGACGACGACTCGGCGACCGGCGGGCCGGACCTGGCCCGACGGATCTACCCGATCGTCACGGTGATCAGCGAAGAGGGCTTCAAGCGGCTCACCGAGGCCGAGGTGTCCGAGATCGCCCGCGCCGTCCACGAGCAGCGGCTCGAACAGCCGGACGGCCCGCGCGCGGCGCTCCTCTGAGAGACGGGGGCCCGGGAATGTACGCGCCTTCGACACCTTCGACCGTGACAGAAAGGGACGGATAGCCGGTGACGACGCCGTTCTATGTATCACCTCAGCAGGCCATGGCCGACCGCGCCGAGTACGCCCGCAAGGGCATCGCGCGCGGCCGCAGCGTGGTCGTGCTGCAGTACGCCGACGGCATCGTGTTCGTCGCGGAGAACCCGTCCCGCGCACTGCACAAGGTCAGCGAGATCTACGACCGCATCGCCTTCGCCGCAGTCGGCAAGTACAACGAGTTCGAGAACCTGCGCATCGGCGGAGTCCGCTACGCCGACCTGCGCGGATACACCTACGACCGCGATGACGTGACGGCCCGTGGCCTGGCCAACGTCTACGCGCAGACGCTGGGCACCATCTTCTCCAGCGCCGCCGAGAAGCCGTACGAGGTGGAGCTGATCGTCGCCGAGGTCGGGGACGGCCCCGAGGACGACCAGATCTACCGGCTGCCGCACGACGGCTCCATCGTCGACGAGCACGGTTCGGTCGCGGTCGGTGGCAACGCCGACCAGATCAGCAACTACCTCGGCCAGCGCCACCGGGAGGGCATGACCCTCGCCGAGGCGCTCAAGCTGGCCGTGGAGTCCCTGACCCGCGACGCCAACGGCAGCGAGCGCAGCCTCACCGCCGAGCAGCTGGAGGTGGCGGTCCTGGACCGTACCCGCCCCCAGCAGCGCAAGTTCAAGCGCATCCTCGGCCGCCAGCTCTCCCGCCTCATCGAGCCGGAGACCGCCTCCGAGGCCGCCGAGGAGCAGGCGGACACCGCTGAGGACGCCGCGGACGCCGAGGAGTAGGTCGCACGACCACACCACCCCTCCCACACACCTCACCGCCCCGGCGGGCCCCGGCCCACGGGGCGGTGAGGTGTGTCGGGGGCGGTCTGCCGAGCACGGTGCCGTGAGCCGGGCCGGGAGCCGGCGGTCTTGAGCCCGTGCGCCCCCGGCCGCGTCGGGCGTGCCCATGTGCTGGCGGTGGGCGGCGGCGGGCGTCGTCATCGGCCGCGGGCTCGGCTGTGTGATCGAGGACGCCGCGCATCGGGACAGGCGCGCACCGACCCTCCGGTTGTGG
Organism: Streptomyces sp. LX-29; assembly: GCF_029541745.1. Taxonomy (NCBI): domain Bacteria; kingdom Bacillati; phylum Actinomycetota; class Actinomycetes; order Kitasatosporales; family Streptomycetaceae; genus Streptomyces; species Streptomyces sp. LX-29. The sequence goes on from NZ_CP089746.1 coordinate 6,605,304, forward strand.
AAGGGCCGGAGGGCCGGGCCGGCAGCGGGCAGAGCCTACCCGCGAGGCGCTCCGGTGGAGCCGCGGACGATCAGCTCCACGGGCAGTTCGGCGCCGTCGGCGGGGTGGCCTTCGAGGAGGGCCAGCAGGGCGGACATGCCGTGGGCGCCGACCTCGACGGCGGGGAGGCGGACGGTGGTGAGCTCGGGCTCCAGGGCCGAGGCGAGGGCCAGGTCGTCGAAGCCGGTGATCGAGATGTCGTCCGGGATCCGCAGTCCCAGCCGGTGCGCCGCCTTGCAGGCGCCCGCGGCGAGGATGTCGTCGTCGCAGACGAGCGCGGTGGGGCGGTGCTCCGGATCCCTCAGGGCGCGCTCGGCGGCCCGCCGCCCCTCGTCCACGCTCAGCGCGGCGGAAACGGTCCGTACGACCGTGTCCGGTGCGGCGTCGAAGGTCTCCGCCAGCGCCCGGGCGCGGACCCGGAACGTCCAGGAGTCCACGTCGGCCGCGAGGTGCGTGACGCGACGGTGGCCGAGGGCGAGCAGGTGCTGGGCCATCCGGCGCATGCCGCCCGCGATGTCCGGGTTGACGGTCGCGGCCGCCGCCGCGTCGGCCGGGTCGCTGTCCAGCATCACCAGCGGCAGTCCGCCGCCGCGCACGGCGGCCAGTGCGTCGGCCGCCATCGAGGAGGCGATCACGCCGTCGAGCGAGGCCCGTGCGGAGTCGAACGGGTCGCGGGCGGGGCCGATGCCCTCGGGGGACGGATAGAGCACCACGCCGAAGCCGTGCTCGGCCGCCACCCGCGCGGCGCCCGTGTAGACGCGGGCGTAGAACTCGGTGGTGAGCGCCGGGACGACCAGCAGCGCCGTCCTGGTGCGCCCCAGCCGCAGGCTGCGCGCGGCCAGGTTCGGCCGGTAGCCGAGCTGCCGCGCCGCCTCGCGCACCGCCTCGGCCCTGCGCTCCGAGACCCTGCCGCGCCACTTGTCGCCCAGGACCAGGGACACCGTCGCCTGCGAAACACCCGCGACGCGCGCCACGTCGCGGCTCGTGACCCGCGACCCCGCCCCGGCGCCAGCCCCCGTAGGGTTGCCGCCCGCTGCGTCGGCCGCCGTCGGGCGGGCGCCCGCTGGGCTGTTTTCCGCCGGGTCGGTTCCTGCCGGTCCGGCGCCGGCTCCCGCTGGATCGGCTCCCGTGGAGTCGGCGCCGGATACGTCGGCCCCCGTCGGGTTGGCGCCGGCTGTGTCGGCCGCCGTCGGGTTGGCACCCGCCGGGTCGGTTCCCCCTGACTGGCCGCGGGACGCTGCCGTATCAGCTCCCGTCGGGCTGGCGCCGGCTGTGTCGGCCCCCGTCGGGCGTGCGTCCGCTACGTCGGCTCGCGTCGGGCGGGCGTCCGCCGGGTCGCTTTCCGCCGGATCGGCTCCCGGCGGGTGGGCGCCGGCCGCGTCGGCCCCCACCGGGGTGGTGCCCGCTGCGTCGGCTTCGGTCGAATTGGTGCCCGCTGCGTCGGCCGCCGTCGGGCTGGCGCCCGTCGAGCCGTTCTCCGCCGGGTTGGTTCCCCCTGATTCGGCGCCGGACGCTGCCGTATCAGCTCCCGACGGGCTGACGCCCGCCGCGTCGGCCCCCGGCGGATTGGTGCCCGCTGCGTCGGCTTCCGTGGGGTTGCCGCCCGTTGCCTCGGCTTCCGTCGGGCTGACGCCCGCTACATCGGCGGCCGTCGGGCGGACCCCCGCCGCGCCGCTCTCCGCCGGGTCGGCTCCCGCCGAACCAGCGCCGGCCCCCGCCGAACCGGCTACGGCGTCCCCCGCATCGGCACCCGCCGCCGCGGCCCGCCCCCCTGTGGCACCCGCCCCTGCGACACCCGCCGCCGCGGCCCGCGCCCCCGCGTCCCCCGCAGCCGGGGTGACGTCGGCGGGCACCGCGCCGGGAGGGGCCGCGGCGGTGCCGCGCGTGGCTGGGGCCTCGCCCGCCTGTGTGGAGCCCACGAGGTCCGCCGGAGGGGCCACGGCCGGGACGTCGGTGGACGGCGCCGGCTCGGTGCCGCCCAGTCTGGGGACGCCGGTGGCCGGCACCGGCTGGGTGTCGCCCGGCCTGGGGACGGCGCTCGCCGCGGCGCTCCCCGAGGCGTCCGCCCCGGCGCGCGTCGCCGGCCGTACCGGGTTCCGCGGTGCGCCCGCGGGCGCGTGGGCCCGCGCCCTCGCCGTGCCGGAGGTCCCCTCGTCCACGCCCGTCACTGCCGCCTCCGCCCTTTGGTTCCACTGCTCTGCGCGCCGGTCGCCGCGTCGTATTCCAGTGGACCCGCGCTGCGCTTCATGGTACGTATAACGGAGCTAGTTATACGTAAAACGTCACTGCGTGTGGGGGAGAGGGACCGACGATGGCAACGGGTTACGGAGAGCTGTTGCGGACGCGCCATGCGGCGCGGCTGCTGAGCGGGACGCTCATCGGGCGACTGCCGAACGCGACGGCCCCGCTGGCCGTGGTGCTGTTCGTGCGCGCCGAGGGCGGCAGTTACGCGCTCGCCGGCGCGCTGTCGGCGGTGTACGGGGTGGGCAACGCCGTGGGCCAGCCGCTGCTGGGACGCGCGGTGGACCGCTACGGGCAGCCGCGGGTGATGCTGCCCGCCGCCGTGCTCTCCGCGCTCGGCATGGTGCTCTTCGCCCTCGTCGGTCTCGAACCGCTGCCGGTGGCGTACGCGGCCGTGCTGGTCGCCGGGTTCTTCACCCCGCCGTTGGAGGGCGGGCTGCGGGCGCTCTGGCCCGACGTGCTCAAGCGCGACGACCGGGTGCACGCCGCCTACGCGCTGGACGCCGTCGCCCAGGAGGTGATGTTCGCCGTCGGCCCGCTGATGGTCACCCTGCTGGTGGCGGCCTGGTCGGAGGCGGGCGCGCTGCTCGTCATCAACGCCATCGGGGTGCTGGGCGCCCTGTCGGTGGTGGTCTCGCCGCCTTCGCGGCAGTGGCGTCCCGCGCCGCGCGAGGCGCACTGGCTCGGCGCGCTGCGCTCGCCCGGACTCCTGGTGCTCCTCGGCTCGTTCCTCTTCATAGGCATCGCGCTGGGTGCCATCGCGGTCGCCTCGGTCGCCTACGCCGACGAGCACGGCGGCGGGATGGTCTCCAGCTATCTGCTCTCCGCGCTCAGCGCCGGCGCGCTGATCGGCGGGGTGGCCTACGGTGCCCGCGAGTGGCCCGGCGCCTCGGAGCGACGGCTGCAGCTGCTGGTGGCGGTGCTCGCGGTCGGCTATCTGCCGCTGATGCTGGTCCCCGGGGTGCCCGCGATGACCGCGCTCGCCCTGGTCGCCGGTGTCTTCCTCGCCCCGGCCCTCGCCTGCGCCTTCGTCGTCATCGACCAGCACGCCCCCTCCGGCACCGTCACCGAGGCGTTCTCGTGGCTGGTGACCACCTTCGTGGTCGGCAACGCGGTCGGCACCGCGATCGCGGGCCCGGTGATCGAGGAGAGCGGCATCAGCGCCGGATTCGCCGTCCCGGGCGCGGCGGGAGCGGTGGCGCTGGTGGTGCTGATGGCCGCCCGCCGCTTCCTCGTCCCGGCCGTCCGGCCCGCCGGGCGCGTGGTCGCCGACTCCGCCGGCGGTGGCACCGCGGGTGAAGCCGAGGCGGAAAATGATCGAAACGGTGCCGTCGAACCCGGTTTCAGCGCAGGCCGTCAGGCGTAATGTTCAGTCATGGACCGCCGCATTTTCGGGCTGGAGAACGAGTACGGCGTCACATGCACGTTCCGGGGACAGCGCCGACTGTCTCCCGACGAAGTGGCGCGCTACCTCTTCCGCCGTGTCGTTTCCTGGGGCCGCAGCAGCAATGTCTTCCTGCGCAACGGCGCTCGCCTCTATCTCGACGTGGGATCGCACCCGGAATACGCAACTCCCGAGTGCGACAACGTGACCGAGCTGGTCACCCACGACAAGGCAGGCGAGCGCATCCTCGAGGGCCTGTTGGTGGACGCGGAAAAGCGCCTGCACGAGGAGGGGATCGCAGGCGACGTCTACCTGTTCAAGAACAACACCGACTCCGCCGGCAACTCCTACGGCTGCCATGAGAACTACCTGGTGGCCCGTCACGGAGAGTTCTCCCGCCTCGCGGACATCCTGATTCCGTTCCTGGTGACCCGCCAGCTGGTGTGCGGTGCGGGGAAGGTGCTGCAGACCCCGCGCGGCGCGGTCTACTGCGTCAGCCAGCGCGCGGAGCACATCTGGGAGGGCGTCAGCTCGGCCACCACCCGCTCCCGACCGATCATCAACACCCGTGACGAGCCGCACGCCGACGCCGAGCGCTACCGCCGGCTGCACGTCATCGTGGGCGACTCCAACATGTCCGAGACCACGATGCTGCTCAAGGTCGGTGCCACCGACCTGGTGCTGCGCATGATCGAGGCGGGCACCGTCATGCGCGACCTGACCCTGGAGAACCCGATCCGGGCCATCCGCGAGGTCAGCCACGACATCACCGGACAGCGAAAGGTGCGGCTGGCCAGCGGCCGCGAGGCGTCGGCGCTGGAAGTCCAGCAGGAGTACTACGAAAAGGCCGTCGATTTCTGCGAGCGCCGCGGAATCCGCACCGGCACCGTGGAGCGCGTCCTGGAACTCTGGGGCCGCACGCTGGAAGCCGTCCGCACCCAGGACCTCGACCTCATCGACACCGAGATCGACTGGGTGATGAAATACCGGCTCATCGAGAGATACCGGGCCAAGAACAACATCACGATGTCCCACCCCCGGATCGCCCAGATAGACCTCGCATACCACGACATTCACCGTCGCCGGGGGCTGTATTACCTGCTGGAGAAGCGCGGACAAGCGGCTCGCATCTGCAACGACTTGAAGATCTTCGAAGGCAAGTCGGTGCCGCCGCAGACGACCCGGGCCCGGCTGCGCGGCGATTTCATCCGCCGGGCGCAGGAGCAGCGCCGCGACTTCACCGTGGACTGGGTCCACCTCAAGCTCAACGACCAGGCGCAGCGCACCGTGCTGTGCAAGGACCCGTTCCGCTCCGTGGACGACCGGGTGGAGAAGCTGATCGCCGGCATGTGACCGGTGGCGGCCGGCGGCCTCGCCGCCGGCCGCCGGGCAACGCCGACCGGCCGGGGCCGGGGCCGCAGACGCGCCCCGGCCCCGGCCGTACGCATGTCCCGCGGCCGCCGCCCCCACGCACGTGCATCCCCGGCTGCCGCCCCAGGCCGGCCTCCGCGCCCTGCGCGTCGGCCGTGCGTCGACTGTGGGCCGCCTGTGTGGCGGGTGTGCGGGGGCTGTGAGTGCCCGCCGCCGGAACGCCGACGGGCCCCTCCGCGTTCCTCGTACGGGCCCTGTACTACGACGTAGAGTGGCCGCCAATGCCCCCGCAGGATCTATCGAACGAGGACTCTCCGTGCGCCGTCGCTCCCTCCTTCTCGCCGTGCCCGCCGGTCTGCTCACCCTCGCGGGGTGCGGCGACGACAAATCCGGATCCGACAAGGGGAGCAAGGCATCCCCCGCGCCCGACGGCCAGAGCCCCGCGCCCACCGGCAAGGTCGTGAACGGCCCGCTGCCCGAGGTGACCTCCGGCACGAAGTTCGGCGAGAAGCCGAAGATCGCCAAGGGGAGCGGCAAGCCCTCCGCCGACCTCGCCGTCAAGGCGTTGATCTCCGGCGACGGCACCACGGTGGCCAAGGGTGACTACCTCCAGGTGAACTACCTGGGCCAGATCTGGGACAGCGCCAAGGTCTTCGACAACTCCTACGACCGGGGCAAGCCCGCCGTCTTCCAGATCGGCACCGGCCAGGTCATCCCCGGCTGGGACCAGGCGCTGGTGGGCAAGAAGGTCGACAGTCGGGTGGAGATGGCCATCCCGCCGAAGCTGGGCTACGGCGACCAGGGCAACCCGCAGGCCGGGATCAAGGGCACCGACACCATGGTGTTCGTCGTGGACATCGTGAACACCTTCGGCCCGACCAGCTCCGCCCAGGGCAAGAAGGTCCCGCAGAACGACGCTGACGTGCCGAAGGTCTCGGACAACACCGACGGCAAGGCGCCGACCATCACCGTTCCCAAGGGCGACGCGCCGAAGAAGCTGATCTCGGAGTACGTCATCGAGGGCGACGGCCCGAAGGTGAAGGCCAGCGACGGCGTCCTGGTGCAGTACAAGGGCGTGCTGTGGGACGGCGGTAAGGAGTTCGACTCCTCGTACGCCGGCAAGCAGCTGGCCCAGTTCTCGCTCCAGCAGGTCGTGCCCGGCTGGGCCCAGGGCCTGACCGGCAAGAAGGTCGGCAGCCGAGTCATGATCGTGATTCCGCCGGAGCTGGCCTACAAGGACAAGAAGTCCGACACCATCCCGGCCAACTCGACGCTGGTCTTCTCGGTGGACATCCTCGCGGTTCTGTAAGACTGTGCGGGTTGCCCACAACGTAACAAGGAGCAATTTTCGTGAGCATCGACAAGCCTGAGGTCGACTTCCCGGGTGGCGAGCCGCCGGCCGACCTTGAGATCAAGGACATCTGGGAGGGCGACGGGCCGGTCGCCAAGGCCGGGGACTTCGTCTCCGTGCACTACGTCGGCGTCTCCTTCAGCACCGGCGAGGAGTTCGACGCCAGCTGGAACCGCGGCACCCCGCTGCAGTTCCAGCTCGGCGCCGGCCAGGTCATCGCGGGCTGGGACAAGGGCGTGCAGGGCATGAAGGTGGGCGGCCGCCGCCAGCTGGTCATCCCGCCGCACCTGGCCTACGGCGACCGTGGCGCCGGCGGCAAGATCGCGCCGGGCGAGACGCTGATCTTCGTCTGCGACCTGGTCTCCGTCTGAGGCGGACAGCAGCACACGAGGGCTCGTGCCGGCCGGCACGAGCCCTCGGCTTTTACCTTCGGACCCGCTAGCGGTACGGTCACGATCGATAGGTGTGATGAGAGGGGCGAAGGGCGTCGATGGCGATTGCCAAGGCCGAGCGGCTGATGAATCTGGCCCTGTGCCTGCTGGGAACCCGGCGTCCGCTCACCAAGCGGGAGCTCCGGACGTCGATCGAGGCGTACCTGCAGGCCGGCGCGGAGACCGCCGGAGCGGGCGCGGTGGACAGCGCTGCGAAGGACGAAGCCTTCAACCGGATGTTCGAGCGCGACAAGGACGATCTGCGCGAACTCGGCCTGGTCATCGAGACCGTGGAGAGCTTCGACGGCGAAATAGGCTATCTGGCCCGGCGGGACAGTAACCGACTGCCACCGATCACCTTCGACGCCGAGGAGGCCGCGGCGCTCGGTGTCGCCGCCAAGGTCTGGCAGCAGGCCCGGCTCGCCGGCGCGGCCAGCGGGGCGCTGCAGAAGCTGCGCGCCGCCGGGATGCCGGTGGCTGACGACCCGTACGACAGCGAGGCGCCCGCGCCGCACAGCGCGCTGGAGCCGCGCATCCCCACCCACGAGGCCGCCTTCGAGCCGCTGATGCTGGCCTGCCGCGACCGCCGCCCCGTGGTCTTCGAGTACCGAAAGGTCAGCGCCGCGCGCCCCGAGCAGCGGCATGTCGAGCCCTGGATCCTGGAGTGCTGGCGCGGCCACTGGTACCTGGCCGGCTGGGACCGGGACCGCGGCGCCGAGCGGGTCTTCCGGCTCTCCCGGATCACCGGCCGGGTGCGCTCCCGGGCCGGCGCCTTCACCGCCGAGGTCCCCGACCACGTCACCGTGCGCGAATCCGTCGAGGTCTGGGCGGGGGAGACCGCCACCGGCACCGCCCGGATCAGGCTGCGCTCCGGCCACGGCTATCCGCTCCGCGCCAAGGCGCTGACCACTCGCCCGCTCGGCGACGGCTGGGACGAGCTGGAGATCCCCTACGGACACGGGCTGGACGCCTGGCTGGTGGAGTTCGGCCCGGACGTGGTGGTGCTGGCCCCCGCCGAGCTGCGGACCGACGTGATCGAGCGGCTGCGCGCCGTGGCCAAGGGCTGAGAGGGACAGGACCGACTTCCATGGCTGGCAACGCCATCGACCAGACCCGCCGGATGCTGTCGCTGGTGACGTACCTGAGGGAGCGCCCCGGCGCCCGCGTCAGCGACGTCGCCCGCGCCTTCGGCATCACCGAGGACGAGCTCATCGCCGACCTCGACGTGCTGCCGATGTGCGGCACCAGCTTCCGCGGCGGCGACCTGCTCGACATCGACACCGACGGCGACCGCATCTGGTGGCACAACCCGGACGCCACCGGAACCAGCGCCGGGGAGCCGCTGCGGCTCGCCGCCGACGAGGCCACCGCGCTGCTGGTGGCCGCCCGGGCCGTGTCCACCCTTCCCGGGCTGCGCGAGGGCGACCGCCGCGCGCTGCTGCGCGCCACCGCCAAGCTGGAGGCCGCGGCCGGCGAGGCCGCCGGCGCCAGCTCCCGGCTCTCGGTGACCTTCGAGTCCGAGGGCGGGGTCTTCGCCGACGTCGACCGGGCCATCGCCGAGCGGCGCCGGGTGTGGATGCGCTACTACTCGCCCGCCCGGGACGAGCTCACCGAGCGCGAGATCGACCCGATCCGGCTCTTCGCCGTCGGCCACACCTATGTCGAGGCGTGGTGCCGGCTGACGGAGGCCCGGCGCACCTTCCGGCTCGACCGTGTCGCCGAGATCAGGCTGCTGGACGAGGCGTCCGACCCGCCGCCGATCGAGCTGCGCGACCTCTCCGAGGCCCTGGTGCAGCCCGCCGCCGAGGATCCCGAAGTGGTCGTGGAGGTGGGCCCCGGCGGGCGCTGGGTCGCCGAGTACTACCCGCACGACAGCGCCGAGGAGCTGCCCGACGGCGGCCTGCGGATCACCCTGCGCACCCCCGACCCCGGCTCGCTGCGTCGGCTGGCGCTGCGGCTCGGCGGCGACGGCCGCATCGTGGCGCCCGCGGAGCTGGCGACCAGCGCCCGGGACGCGGCGCGGCGGGCGCTGGCGGCGTACGGCGAGTGACGCGCGGCGCCGCGGAGACGCCCGTACCCGTGGGCTGGAGACACGTAGGGTGACGTATGGGAGGCACAACGTGACCGCCGAGGCGAACGCCGTCCGTGCCGGCTCCGCGGCCGGCGCCGTGGTCTTCAAGGCCGGCTGCCCGCAGTGTCGCGCCCGGTTCGAACTGGGAGCGGACGCGCTGCGGTTGGCCATCGGCGCCAGCGCCCGCACCACCTTCTACTCCTTCACCTGTCCGGACTGCGGCAGCGCGGTGCGCAAGCCGGCCGGCGAGCGGATCGTGGAGCTGCTCACCGGGGGTGGAGTGAGCACCCTGCGGCTCCACTCGACGGCGTGACGCGGGCGCTTCGCGCCCCCGGTAGGCTCCCCCCATGCTCTGGCCGATGCTTGCTATCGCTCTCGCCTTCTGTGGAATCGCCGTGCTCGCCGTGCTCGCCGCGCGGGTCTTCGTCGAGGTGCGGCGGCTGTCCCGGCAGGTGGGGGAGAGTTCGCGCCAGATCTCGCGCGCCGTGGAGGACCTGGAGCGGGCCGCGACCCCGCTGGCGGCCCACGTCGACGCGCTGCGACGGGACTGAACGACCCACCGCGCGGGCCGCGCCGCACGGACCCCTGGCCGTCATCCCGCTGGACGCCGTGCCGCGGAGACCGATGAACCACCGCGCGACGGAACGCCCCGCCCGCGCGGACCGCACCCGGACCCGCCGTCCTCCACCCTCCCGCGCGACACCCCTTATCGAGCGGTCGAACGCGAGGCAAGCCTCGCGCACTGGCGAAGGGTGGCGCTCTGGGGCGCGCTCTCTTGTGGCGCGCCCCCGAGCGGTAGGCTGCTGGTCGCAGCACTGACAGCGATGACCAGCGGGGTCGATGGCTGGTCCGCAACCGGGCGTATGCACAGGGATTGCCCTGTATTTACCCGTGCGGGTTACGATCGCTGCCAGCACTAGCACGCCAGTCCGATCCCCACGGCCGGCAGAAGGTAACGCCGCCCCGGCGAGAAGGTAGTAGCACATGAACCTGAGGCCCACTGAGATCATCCTGATCCTCGTCGTGATCCTGCTGCTCTTCGGCGCCAAGAAGCTTCCCGACATGGCCCGGTCGCTCGGCAAGTCGGCCCGCATCCTCAAGAGCGAGGCCAAGGCCATGAAGCGGGACGACGAGGCGGAGGGCACCAAGCCCACCGACGCCGCCGCCCAGCAGCAGGCCGCCGCGCCGAAGACGATCCAGGCAGCCCCCGGTGATGTGACCAGCTCCCGCCCGGTCGGCGAGCCCGCGGACCGCACCACCCAGAGCTGACGCCGGCAGAGAGAGCCCGCCGCGCTGGCGCCCCTTCGGACGTGACGCACGTCCGGAGGGTTGAGCCGGTGACGGCCTTCGCACGAGACGAGGATGTGGGTTGCTCAAGCCTGCCCGCAAGCAGAAGCCGAACCCCGAGGGGCGCATGCCCCTCACCGAGCATCTGCGTGAGCTGCGTAACCGCCTGCTGAAGTCGGTCATCGCGATCGTCGTGGTCACGATCGTCGCGCTGATCTACTACAAGCAGATCGCGGAGTTCATCACCGACCCGGTGATCGACAAGGTCGGGTGCCCCCCGGGGCAGACCGTCGCCGAAGACGGCGATTCCTGCGCCCGGATCACCGCCAACGGTCTGCTGGCCCCCTTCACGATCATGCTGAAGGTCTCGCTGGCGACCGGTGTGGTCGTCTCCAGCCCGATCTGGCTCTACCAGCTGTGGGCGTTCCTCGCGCCCGGACTGCACGGCCACGAGAAGAAGTACGCGCTGAGCTTCGTCGCCGCCGGCGTCCCGCTCTTCCTGGGCGGTGCCTACCTCGCGTACGCGATCCTGCCGACCTCGTCCGCCGCGCTCGTCGGCCTCACCCCCGACGGCTGGGACAACCTCTTCCCGGCCGACGAGTTCCTCGACATCGTCACCCGGCTGGTCATCGTCTTCGGGCTCGCCTTCGAACTGCCGTTGCTGCTGGTGCTGCTCAACCTCGGCGGGGTCCTCACCGGACAGCGGATGCTGAGCTGGTGGCGGTTCATGGTGGTGGGCATCACCGTCTTCGCCGCCGTCGCCACCCCGACCGGCGACCCGCTGACCATGTCGGTCCTGGCGGCGCCCATCGTGGTGCTGTACTTCGCCGCCACCGGGTTCTGTCTGCTCAACGACCGCCGCCGGCGACGCGCCAACCCCGACGCGGGGCTGAGCGACGACGAGGCGTCCGAGCTCGACCTCACCCCGGAGGACGTCGGCGACGTCGAGCCGGTGTCCGCCTCCCGCTCGCGCTCCGACCAAGTGGACGGCAACGATCCGGCCAAGCGACACGGCTACGACGACATCACCTGACCGCGATCGTCCGCGCGGACCCGGTAGGGTCCGCGCGTGACCTGCGACATCACTCTCTTCGTCAATCCCACGGCGGGCCGCGGACGCGGCGCGCACGCCACTCAGCCGGCCGCCCGCGCACTGCGGGAGGCCGGCTTCGGCGTTCGTACGGTGCTGGGCCTGGACGCCGAGGACGCGCTGCGCCGGGCGCGCGAGGCCGTGGCGGCCGGTACCGGGGCGTTGATAGCCGTCGGCGGGGACGGCATGACCTCGCTCGCCCTCCAGGCCGTGGCCGGGACCGACACCCCGCTCGGAGTGGTCGCGGTCGGCACCGGCAACGACTTCGCCCAGGCCACCGGGCTGCCGGTGCGGGACCCGGTCGCCGCGGCGCACCGGATCGCCGCCTCACTCAAGGAGGACGGCGGGCGCCCCGTCGACCTCGGGCGGGTGGGGGACACCTGGTTCGGCACCGTGCTCGCCTCCGGTTTCGACTCCCGCGTCAACGACCGCGGCAACCGCATGCGGTGGCCGACCGGCCGGTTCCGCTACGACGTCGCGATGGTCGCCGAGCTGGCGGCACTGCGGCCCATCCCGTACCGGATCCGCCTCGACGACGGCCCGGAGCGGGAGGTCGAGGCCACCCTGATCGCGGTCGGCAACGGCAGCTCGTACGGCGGCGGGATGCGCATCTGCGGGGACGCCCGGCTGGACGACGGGCTCTTCGACATCACCGTGGTCGGCCCGTGCAGCCGCGCGACGCTGCTGCGGGTCTTCCCACGCGTCTACCGGGGCACGCATCTGAGCCACCCGAAGGTCACCACGCACCGCGTCGCGAGCGTCACGCTGAGCGCCGAGGGGCTGACCGGATACGCGGACGGGGAGCCGCTCGGTCCGCTGCCGCTCACCGCGCGTACGGTGCCGGGCGCCGTTCGTGTCCTGGGCGTACGTTGACCGAACGCGCCACCGGCGGACCGGCGCTCGCGCCGCGCGGGCGAGGCGCGGCCGCGCCCCGGGGTCGTGCGTGGCTCCCCGCCCTCCGGGCCCCGAAAAAGATCGCGTGCGCTGTCAGAGGTGGCCGGTAGGCTCGTACGTACGATGACCGACGAGCAGCTGACTCCCGCCGAGCGCTATGCCGCGGCCCGCCGCCGGGCGGCCGAGCAGGCCACCGCGCTGGCCCCCTTCCGCGAGATGTACGACTTCGAGCTGGACCCGTTCCAGATCGAGGCGTGCAAGGCCCTCGAGGCCGGCAAGGGTGTTCTGGTGGCCGCGCCCACCGGCTCCGGCAAGACCATTGTGGGCGAGTTCGCCGTCCACCTGGCCCTCGCGCAGGGCCGCAAATGCTTCTACACCACGCCGATCAAGGCGCTGTCGAACCAGAAGTACACCGACCTGGTCAAGCGCCACGGCGCCGACCGCGTCGGCCTGCTGACCGGCGACAACAGCATCAACTCCGAGGCGCCGGTGGTCGTGATGACCACCGAGGTGCTGCGGAACATGCTGTACGCGGGCTCGCAGTCCCTCTCCGGCCTCGGCTATGTGGTGATGGACGAGGTGCACTACCTCTCCGACCGCTTCCGCGGCGCCGTCTGGGAGGAGGTCATCATCCACCTCCCGGCCTCGGTGACCCTGATCTCGCTCTCGGCCACGGTCTCCAACGCCGAGGAGTTCGGCGACTGGCTGGACACGGTCCGCGGCGACACCGAGGTGATCGTCTCCGAGCACCGCCCGGTGCCGCTGTGGCAGCACGTGCTCGCCGGGCGCCGGATGTACGACCTCTTCGAGGAGAAGAGCCAGCGCGACGGCGGCCAGGGCACCGGCCGCCGCGAGGTCAACCCCGACCTGGTGCGGCTGGCCCGGATGGAGAACAGCCGACCCACCTTCGGCCGCGACAAGCGCCGAGGGCGCAACGGCATGCGGGAGGCGGACCGCGAGCGCGAGCGCCGCCAGCGCAGCCGGCTCTGGACGCCCGGCCGGCCCGAGGTCATCGACCGGCTCGACGCCGAGGGGCTGCTGCCCGCCATCACCTTCATCTTCAGCCGCGCCGGCTGCGAGGCCGCCGTCCAGCAGTGCCTGTACGCCGGGCTGCGGCTCAACGACGACGCGGCGCGCGCCAAGGTGCGGGCCATCGTCGAGGAGCGCACGGCCGGGATCCCTGACGAAGACCTCCATGTGCTGGGCTACTTCGAGTGGCTGGAGGGCCTTGAGCGGGGCATAGCCGCGCACCACGCCGGCATGCTGCCGACCTTCAAGGAGGTCGTGGAGGAGCTGTTCGTCCAGGGCCTGGTCAAGGCGGTGTTCGCCACCGAGACGCTGGCCCTCGGCATCAACATGCCGGCCCGCTCGGTGGTGTTGGAGAAGCTCGTCAAGTGGAACGGCGAGCAGCACGCCGACATCACCCCCGGTGAGTACACCCAGCTCACCGGCCGCGCCGGGCGGCGCGGCATCGACGTCGAGGGTCATGCGGTGGTGCTGTGGCAGCGCGCCATGGACCCGGCCGCGCTGGCCGGCCTGGCCGGCACCCGCACCTATCCGCTGCGCTCCTCCTTCAAGCCCTCGTACAACATGGCGGTCAACCTGGTCTCGCAGTTCGGGCGGCACCGCTCGCGCGAGCTGCTGGAGACCTCCTTCGCCCAGTTCCAGGCCGACAAGGCGGTCGTGGGCATCTCCCGGCAGGTGCAGCGCAACGAGGAGGGCCTCAGCGGCTACCGCGAGGCCATGACCTGCCACCTGGGCGACTTCGAGGAGTACGCGCGGCTGCGCCGCGAGCTGAAGGACCGCGAGACCGAGCTGGCCCGGCAGGGCGTGACGCAGCGCCGCGCGGCCGCCGCGGCGGCGCTGGAGAAGCTCCGGCCCGGCGACGTCATCCACGTGCCCACCGGCAAGTACGCGGGCCTGGCGCTGGTGCTGGACCCGGGCGTCCCCGGCCGGGCCGGCGGGCACCGCGGCTTCGAGCACCACGACGGGCCACGCCCGCTGGTCCTCACCGCCGAACGGCAGGTCAAGCGGCTGGCCTCGATCGACTTCCCGATTCCGGTGGAGCCGCTGGAGCGGATGCGGGTCCCCAAGTCCTTCAACCCGCGCAGCCCGCAGTCCCGCCGCGACCTGGCCTCCGCGCTGCGCACCAAGGCCGGCCACCTCGACGTACGACGGCACCGCAAGGACCGCTCCGCCGCGGCCGACGACTCCGAGATCCTGCGGCTGCGGTCCGCGATCCGGGCACACCCCTGCCACGGCTGCGACGAGCGCGAGGACCACGCCCGCTGGGCCGAGCGCTACCAGCGGCTGGCGCGCGACACCCGGCAGCTGGAGCGGCGCATCGAGGGCCGCACCAACACCATCGCCCGGACCTTCGACCGGATCTGCGCGCTGCTGAGCGAGCTGGGCTACCTCCACGGCGACGAGGTCACCGAGGACGGGCAGCGGCTGGCCCGGCTCTACGGAGAGCTGGACCTGCTGGCCAGCGAGTGTCTCCGCGACGGCGTGTGGGAGGGGCTGACCGCGCCCGAGCTGGCGGCCTGCGCCTCGGCGCTGGTCTTCGAGGCGCGGCAGGCGGACGACGCGGTGCCGCCCAAGCTCCCCACCGGCAACGCCAAGCAGGCACTGGGCGAGATGGTCCGCATCTGGGGCCGACTGGACGCCCTGGAGGAGAACCACAAGATCAACCAGGCGGAGGGGGTCGGGCAGCGCGAGCCCGACCTGGGCTTCGCCTGGGTCGCCTACCGCTGGGCCTCCGGTCATGGCCTCGACGAGGTGCTGCGCGAAGTCGACATGCCCGCCGGCGACTTCGTGCGCTGGTGCAAGCAACTCATCGATGTGCTCGGCCAGATCGCCCAGGCGGCCCCGCCCGGCGGCACGGTGGCGCGCAACGCCCGCCGCGCGGTGGACGGATTGCTGCGCGGCGTGGTGGCGTACAGCTCGGTGGGGTGAACCCCGACCCACCTCGTGGAGAGGGGAGACCCCGCCTGACGGGGCCTCCCCAAGGTGAGCATTCGCGGCGCCGGCCCGCGCGGCGCGGAGCACGCCGTGCCTGTGCGCGCTGCGCGCCCGCGGTCGGATGGCCGCGGGTGCGGTGTCGGGGTGCGCGGGTGCGTGTGATGGCCGGGCGTGCGGGCCCCGCATGCGCGGGTGTGCGGGACCCATGCCCGGGTGTGCGGGACGGTAGCCGGGGTGGGCGTACCCGTACACACGGCGGCCCCCGCGCGTCCGCGTGTTGCGCGGGGGTTGGGGTTGGGCTGCGGCCCGTGCGTCCGCGTGATGCGCCGGGGTTGGGCTGCGGCCCGTGCGTCCCGCGCGATGCGCGTGCGTGAGGCCGCGGCCCGTCTGTCCACGCGGTGCGCGGGGGTTACGCCGCGGTCCGTGCGTCGACGCGATGTGCGTGCGTCAGGCCGCGGTCCGTCTGTGCGAGACGATGCGCGTGCGTGCGGCCGCGGCCCGTCTGTCCACGCGGTGCGCGGGGGTTACGCCGCGGTCCGTGCGTCCGCGCGACGTGCGTGCGTCAGGCCGCGGTCCGTGCGTCGACGCGATGTGCGTGCGTCAGGCCGCGGTCCGTCTGTGCGAGACGATGCGCGTGCGTGAGGCCGCGGCCCGTCTGTCCACGCGGTGCGCGGGGGTTACGCCGCGGTCCGTGCGTCCGCGCGACGTGCGTGCGTCAGGCCGCGGTCCGTGCGTCGGCGCGACGTGCGTGTGCCAGGCCGCGGTCCGTCTGTGCGAGACGATGCGCGTGCGTGAGGCCGCGGTCCGTGCGTCGGCGCGATGCGCGTACGCCAGGCCGCGGCCCACGTGTCCGCGTGATGCGCGGAAGTTACGCCGCGGTCCGCGCGTCCGCCGTGCCGCCCTCCTGCTCGGCTTCCACCTGCGCGTTCCACGTGGGCTTGGACGCCTGCCAGCCGTCCTCGTCGTGACCGCGCCGCCAGTAGCCGGAGATCGACAGCCACTCGCGCGGGACCTCCCGCTCGATCCGCAGATGACGGCGGAGCTCCTTGACGAAGCCGGCCTCGCCGTGGACGAAGACATGTGCCTGGCCCGGCAGGAACTCCAGATTCCGCACCGCCTCGACCAGCGCCTCGCCGACCGGCGCGGCGCCGCGGTGCAGCCACACGACCTCCGCCCCGTCCGGCACGGTGAGCTTCTGCTCCTCCTCCGGGCCGGCGACCTCGATGAAGGCCCGCACCGGCACGCCGGAGGGGGCCCGCTCCAGGGAGGCGGCGATCGCGGGCAGCGCGCTCTCGTCGCCCACGAGCAGATGCCAGTCGGCCTCCTCGCTGGGCAGGTACGCCCCGCCGGGGCCGAGCAGGCTGATCTCCTGTCCCGGGGTGGCGCGCAGCGCCCACGGCCCCGCCAGCCCCTCGTCGCCGTGGACCACGAAGTCCACGGTCAGCTCGCGCGCGGCCGGGTCCCAGGCGCGCACGGTGTACGTGCGGGTCCGGGGCCACTGGTCGCGCGGGAACTCCTCGCGGATGCGGGCGATGTCGAACGGCTCCGGGTAGCTGACGCCCTCCACCGGGAAGAGCAGCTTGACGTAGTGGTCGCTGCACTCGCCCGCGACGAACGCGCCGAGACCCTCGCCGCCCAGCACGACACGGACCATGTGCGGCGTCAGGCGCTCCGTGCGCACCACCCGGGCGCGGTGGACCTGAGGCTTCTTGCGTGCCGGACGGTCAGCCACGGCTACCTCCCCGTTCCAGGAAATAAGTTAGGTTTACCTAACCTAACAGGTCACCCCTGGAGCGTGTCGAGCAACCGCTGCAGTGACCCGCCCAACCCCCACCGATGGGCGAGCACGTCCAGCGCCTCGGGGTGGCGCGGGACGCGCGGCAGCGTCGGGTCCGCGGCGGGCAGGGCGACATCGGAGGCCACCCGCACCACCCGCGGCGCGACCGCGAGGTACGGCCGCGCCTCGTCCAGCCGCCGGCGCTGCGCGGGAGTCAGCTTCGACGCCGGATCGTCGACCGCGGCCATGATCCCGGCCAGGTCGCCATAGCCGGCCAGCAGCTTGGCGGCGGTCTTCTCGCCGATGCCGGGCACGCCCGGCAGGCCGTCGCTGGGGTCGCCGCGGAGCAGCGCCAGATCCGCGTACCCCGGGCCGTCGACGCCGTACTTCTCCCGCAGCACCGCCTCGTCCACCGCCTGGAGCGTGCCCACGCCCTTGACCGGATACAGCACCCGCACCCCACGTCGGTCGTCCACCAGCTGGTACAGGTCGCGGTCGCCGGTGACGATGTCCACCGGGCCGGACGCCCGCGCGGTGAGCGTCCCGATCACGTCGTCCGCCTCGTAGCCGGCCGCGCCCACCCGGGCGATGCCGACGGCGTCCAGCACCTCGTCGATCACCGGCACCTGCGGGGCGAGGGTGTCCGGCACCTCCTCCTCGTCCGGCACGCCGCTCGGCGTCTCCTCGGCGACCCGGTGCGCCTTGTAGGAGGGGATGAGGTCGACCCGCCACTGCGGACGCCAGTCGAAGTCCATGCACGCGACCAGGTCGTCCGGGTGGTGGTCCTGGACCAGCCGGGCGACGAAGTCGAGCAGCCCGCGCACGGCGTTGACCGGGGTGCCGTCCGGGGCCCGGACCGAGTCGGGCACCCCGAAGTAGGCCCGGAAGTACAGGGAGGCGGTGTCGAGGAGCATCAGGCGTCGCGTCACGCCTCGATCATGCCGCATGCCACGGACGGTCACCGGACATCCGCCGGGCCCGCACGCCGCCGGGGGTTCGACAGCGTGGGAAGTGCGAGGTGCATCCCTGGGTGGCGTTCACGACACGGCTGTGAAGCGGGTCACGGCGGCGTTTACCCCGAATGATCCCGGGCAGGCGCGCCCGCGGAGCGGACCCGTTTCGGCCAGATTTCTGGCGCCACGACGGGCCACGCGGGCCGATGCCGTGCCGCTCCACGACCTGCCGGCGGGGGCGGCAGGTCGTTTTTCTGCGACCGAAGAGGTGTATGTGTCCAGGCTGCGAGCCGAGCGGTTGTACAAGGTGTTCGGCAGACGACCGGAAGAGGCGGTGAGACGGCTCCAGGACGGGGCCGACCGCGACCAGCTGCGCAACGACGGGACGACCGCAGCCGTGATCGACGCGTCGTTCGCCGTCGAGGCCGGCCAGATCTTCGTCGTGATGGGGCTGTCCGGCTCCGGGAAGTCGACCCTGCTGCGCATGCTCAACGGGCTGCTGGAGCCGACCTCCGGACGTGTGCTCTTCGACGGCCAGGACCTGACCGCGCTCACCCCGCGCGAGCTGCGCCGGGTGCGCTCGCAGAAGATCAGCATGGTCTTCCAGCACTTCGCGCTCTTCCCCCACCGCAGCGTGTTGGAGAACGCCGGATACGGCCTGGAGGTGCAGGGCGTCCCGCGCGCCGAGCGGGAGCGCCGGGCGGCCGAGGCGCTCGCCCTGGTCGGCCTCGCCGGCTGGGAGAAGTCCTGGCCCGACGAGCTCTCCGGCGGCATGCAGCAGCGGGTGGGGCTGGCCCGCGCGCTGGCCACCGACGCCGACCTGCTGCTGATGGACGAGTCCTTCAGCGCCCTGGACCCGCTGATCCGGCGTGACATGCAGGACCAGCTGCTGGAGCTCCAGAAGCGGCTCAAGAAGACCATCGTCTTCATCACCCACGACCTGAACGAGGCCATGCGGCTGGGCGACCAGATCGCGGTGATGCGGGACGGCCGGATCGTCCAGACCGGCTCCGCCGAGGACATCCTCACCACCCCGGCCAACGACTACGTCGCCTCGTTCATCCAGGACGTGGACCGCAGCCGGGTGCTCACCGCTGGAGCGATCATGGCCCCGGTGGGGACGGTGCTGGGCACCGCGGCCGACGACGGCACGGAGCTCCGTACGGCCGCCGACGTGCTGGCCGCGACGCCGGCCCGGGTCGCCGCCGACACCCCGGTCATCGAGCTGTTCACCCCCTGCTCGCGCAGCGCCGTCGCCGTCGCCGTGACGGACGAGGACGGCACCCTCGTCGGAGTGGTCACCCGCGAGCGGCTGTTCGCGGCGCTGGGCGAGCCGGAACCGGCCGGCGACTCCGAGGCCGAGCCGGCCCCCGCGTCGACCGTTCCCGCCGCGAGGGAGCCGGAGCGTACGGAGGACACGGAAACGAAGGGCACCGAAACGAAGGCCACGGAAGCGAACGGCACGGAAGCGCGGTTCGCGGCGGCGAAGGGCACGGAAGCCGCCGGGAGCGCCGGCGACGACGAGGGCAAGGTGATCGCCGGTGCCTAGGCTCGAACTCGGACGCTGGGTCGAGGACGGCGTGACCTGGCTGCAGGAGCACCTCAGCTGGCTCTTCGACGTCATCAACTCCGTCCTCACCGGCATGTACGACGGCGTCGACTCGGCCCTCGGCGCGCCCGAACCGCTGCTGATGGCCGGCATCTTCACGATCGTCGCGCTCTGGCTGCGCGGCCCGGCCGCCGCCGTGCTCGCCTTCGCGGGCTTCGCCCTGGTCGACTCCTTCACGCTCTGGGACGAGGCGATGGCCACGCTGTCGCTGGTGCTCGTGGCGAGCGTCATCACCATCGCCCTGGCGGTGCCGCTGGGCATCTGGGCGGCCCGCAGCCGCGCGGTCAGCGGACTGCTGCGGCCGGTGCTCGACGTGATGCAGACGATGCCCGCCTTCGTCTATCTGCTGCCCGGCGTGATGTTCTTCGGCATCGGCATCACCCCCGGCCTGATCGCCACCATCGTCTTCGCGATGCCGCCCGGCGTGCGCATGACCGAGCTCGGCATCCGCCAGGTCGACGGCGAGCTGGTGGAGGCGGCGCAGGCGTTCGGCACCAGCCCGCGCGACACCCTGCTCCGGGTCCAGTTGCCGCTCGCCCTGCCCACGATCATGGCCGGAATCAACCAGGTCATCATGCTCGCGCTGTCCATGGTGGTCATCGCCGGCATGTCGGGCGCCGAGGGCCTCGGCGGGACCGTCTACGCCGCCGTCACCCAGGTCGACGTCGGCGCCGGCGTGGAGAGCGGCCTGGCCGTGGTGGTCCTGGCCATCTACCTGGACCGCACCACCGGCGCGCTGAACCAGCGGGTCTCCCCGCTCGGCCGCCGAGCCATGGCCAAGGCGGCCGCCTCGATGCGCGGCGCGCGACTCTGGAACTACCGCCCCGGTACCGCGGTCGCCACGGTCGGCGTGGTCGTCCTCGCGCTCATCGCCGGTGGCATGAACCTCGCCAACTCCGGCGACACCGAGGACGCGGCGGCGAGCGGCGACGTCGGCCACGGCCGGCAGCTCGACATCGGCTACATCCCGTGGGACGAGGGCATCGCCTCCACCTACCTCTGGAAGGAGCTGCTGGAGCAGCGCGGCTACCAGCCGTCCCTCAAGCAGCTCGACGCCGGCCCGCTCTACTCCGGTCTCGCCCGCGGCGACGTCGACTTCCAGACGGACGCCTGGCTGCCGACCACCCACCAGAACTACTGGGACAAGTACGGCGACAAGCTGGAGGACCTGGGCTCGTGGTACGGCCCGACGTCGCTGGAGCTGTCGGTGCCCTCGTATGTGAAGGGGATCGACTCCCTGGAGGACCTGAAGGGGAAGGGGTCCACCTTCAAGGGGAAGATCATCGGCATTGAGGCCAGCGCCGGGATGATGGGCATCCTGAACGACAAGGTGCTCAAGGAGTACGGGCTGGACGGCGAATACAAGGTGGTGGCGTCGAGCACCTCGTCGATGCTGGCGGAGCTGGACCGGTCGATCAAGAAGAAGGAGCCGGTCGTCGTCACCCTGTGGTCCCCGCACTGGGCCTACAGCAAGTACGACCTGAAGAAGCTCGGTGACCCCAAGGGCGCCTGGGGCAAGGGCGACCGGGTGCACACCATCGCCTCTGACGGCTTCGCCGCCAAGGAGCCGACGGTCGCACGCTGGCTGCGCGACTTCCGGATGTCCGAGGCGCAGCTCACCGGCCTGGAACAGCGGATCCAGGACGCCGGCAAGGGCAGGGAGCAGCAGGCCGTCCGCGCCTGGTTGAAGGAGCACCCCGGCGCCGTGGACAGATGGGCCCCGGTGCCCGGCGGCGCCAAGAAGCAGGGGCGTGACGCGGGCAAGAAGGTGGACCTCGGCTACTTCCCGTGGGACGAGGCCGTGGCCGCCACCTACCTGTGGCAGAACGTCCTGGAGGACCGCGGCTACAAGCCCTCGGTCAAGCAGCTCGATCCCGGACCGCTCTACACCGCCCTGGCGCAGGGCCAGATGGACGTCCAGTTCGACTCCTGGCTGCCCACCACCCACAAGCAGTACATGGACAAGTACGGCGACCGCCTCGCCGACCTCGGCTCGTGGTACGGCCCGACGTCGCTGGAGCTGTCGGTGCCCTCGTATGTGAAGGGGATCGACTCCCTGGAGGACCTGAAGGGCAAGGGGTCCACCTTCAAGGGGAAGATCATCGGCATCGAGGCCAGCGCCGGGATGATGGGGACCCTGAACGACAAGGTGCTCAAGGAGTACGGGCTGGACGGCGAGTACAAGGTGGTCGCCTCCAGCACCTCGTCGATGCTGGCGGAGCTGGACCGGTCGATCAAGAAGAAGGAGCCGGTCGTGGTCACCCTGTGGTCCCCGCACTGGGCCTACAGCACGTACGACCTCAAGAAGCTCGGTGACCCCAAGGGCGCCTGGGGCCAGGGCGAGAAGATCCACACCGTGGCCAAGAAGGACTTCGCCGAGGACTTCCCCGAGTTCCACCGTTGGCTGAAGGACTTCAAGCTGAGCGAGGAGCAGCTCGCCTCCCTGGAGGCAGAGATCCAGAAGGGCGGCAAGGGCAAGGAGAAGGAGTCCGCCCGCCGCTGGATGGACGCCCACCCGGGCATGGTCGACACCCTGGCGCCGGTGGCGTCCTGACACCCCGCCGGGCCGTCCGCCGGACCGCGCGCCGTCCCGTACGGCGGACCCTCCGGCGGGCCGCGTCGGCCCCGTACGAGAGCCCCGCCCCCGGCCCCACGCCGGGGGCGGGGCTCCGCGCGTCACCGGCCTGATGGGCCGCGGCCGCCGGAAGGGGAAAACCGGATGACGGCTGACGCCGCCACCCCGTACCGTCGTATCCGTGAACGCACCTCCCGGTGCGAAGACGACGGTTACTTCGGCTCTTTTAGGTTCGAATCCTGAGCCGCCCCGCCGCGTGCGGGGCGGAAACGTACCGTCGTCGACTCTTGATCTCGGGAGGCGCGCACGGCACCGGAGCGCCCGGTGCGCCGGCGGCGGTTACTTCTTCCCGAAGCCCTGTCCGCCGCCTACCGAGACCTCGGGCGCTCCGGTGTGCCGACGTCGCCTCCCCGCTGCACGGCCCCGCAGGGGGCGATTCGGGGGAGAAATGAGCAAGTTCAACCGCGGCCGCGCGAAGACGCCCGGCGCGAGCACCGTCACCTACGAGGGCGGCGCCGCCGTCACCCGCGACCGCCGCTCCGAGCTGGTGCTGCTCGCCGTGGTCAACATGGTCGGCGAGCAGACCTTCTACGAGACGGCCGACGAGCGCGACGACCGCTTCCGCACCCTGGTGCACGAGGTCGCCGTCGAGGACGGCGACTGGACCGCCCGCTTCGTCGGCTGGCTGCGCGGCGAGGCCCAGATGCGCTCCGCGTCGCTGGTCGCCGCCGCCGAGGCCGTGTTCGCACGCGTGGCGGCCGGGCTGCACGGCGACAACCGCCGCATCATCGACGCCGCGTGCCAGCGCGCCGACGAGCCCGGCGAACTGCTCGCCTACTGGATCGGCCGGCACGGCCGTGCGGTGCCCAAGCCCGTCAAGCGCGGCCTCGCCGACGCCGTCCGCCGGCTCTACACCGAGCGGTCGCTGCTGAAGTACGACACCGCCAGCCACGGCTTCCGCTTCGCCGACGTCCTGGAGCTGGTGCACGCCGCGCCCCACCCGGACAAGCCATGGCAGGGCGAGCTGTTCCGGCACGCTCTGGATCGGCGGCACGGACGGGACACGACCCCGCCGGAGCCGCTGCGCACCCTGCGCGCCCGCGCGGAGCTCATGGCCCTGCCGGTGGCGGAGCGGCGCCCGGTACTGGAGCGGCCGGACGCCACCGAGCGGCTGGCGCGCGCCGGCATGACCTGGGAGGCGCTGGCGGGTTGGCTCCAGGGGCCGATGGACGCCACCGCCTGGCAGGCCGTGCTCCCCTCCATGGGCTACATGGCGGCCCTCCGCAACCTGCGCAACCTGGACGAGGCCGGGGTGCCGGACGCGGTCGCCGAGCGGCTCGCCGCGCGCCTGGCCGACCCGGACGAGGTCGCCCGGTCCCGGCAGTTCCCGTACCGCTTCCTCTCCGCCTACCGGGCCGCGCCGTCGCAGCGCTGGGGCCACGCCCTGGACCGCGCGCTGACGGCGGCCACCGGCCACATCCCGGAGCTGCCGGGCAGGACCCTGGTCCTGGTCGACACCTCCGGCTCCATGACGTGCCGAGTCTCCGCGCGATCGGAGATGCGCCACGTGGACGTCGGCGCCCTCTTCGGGGTCGCTCTCGCCCACCGCGGCTGCGCCGTCGACCTGGTGGGCTTCGCCTCCAAGCACTTCACCCACCGGCTGAAGCCGCGGGGAGGCTCGGTGCTGCGCGACATCGAGGCGTTCTGCGCGCGGATCGGCGAGGTCGGACATGGCACCGAGACCGTCGCCGCGCTGCGCGCCGCCTACGACGGGCACGACCGGGTCGTCATCGTCTCCGACATGCAGGCGTTCACCGACTGGAGCGGTGGGCGCTCCCACGCGGTCTCGGACGCGATCCCGGCCCACGTCCCGATGTTCGGCGTCAACACCACGGGCTACGCGCCCGCGTCGATCGACACCACGCGGTCCCATCGCTACGAGATCGGCGGCTTCAGCGACAAGCTGTTCACCATGGTGGGGATGTTGTCGGAGGGTGGCGGCCGGGCCGCCTGGCCGTGGGAGGAGCCGCCCGCCGGGGCCACTGTCGCCCCGTAGCCGAGGGGCCGGGGGCCCGATGTGCCGACGGCACGCGGCGCCGTACGGTGGGGCGATGACCGGTCACACTCCCGTACGGCGCGTGGTGTCCCTCGTCCCCTCGCTCACTGAGGCCGTGGCGGCCAGCGCGCCGGAGGCGTTGGTCGGGGTGACCGACTGGTGCAGTCATCCGGCCGAGCTCCGCGCGGAGCGCATCGGCGGGACCAAGAACCCCGACACCGCGCGGATCGCCGAGCTCGCGCCCGACCTCGTCATCGCCAACGAGGAGGAGAACCGCGAGCCCGACCTGGCGGCGCTCCGCGCGGCCGGGCTCGAGGTGCTCGTCACCGAGGTCCGCACCCTGGAGCAGGCGTTCCAGGAGCTGGAGCGGGTGCTGGT
Source organism: Streptomyces sp. LX-29 (assembly GCF_029541745.1). Taxonomy (NCBI): domain Bacteria; kingdom Bacillati; phylum Actinomycetota; class Actinomycetes; order Kitasatosporales; family Streptomycetaceae; genus Streptomyces; species Streptomyces sp. LX-29. Next base: position 6,629,772 of record NZ_CP089746.1, read on the forward strand.
GCGCGGCTGCGGGCTGCCCCGCCCCGACTGGCTGGACGCCGCGCGGGCGGCGTGGCGCGAGGTGCGGCCTGGCGCCGCGCCCGCGCGGAGCGCCGTCGTGCCGGTGTGGCGCCGGCCCTGGATGGTGCTCGGCCGGGACACCTTCGCCGGCGATCTGCTGGCTCGTCTCGGCGTGGAGCACCTCTACCGTGACCACGCCGAGCGCTATCCGCGTGTCCCGCTCGACGAGCTGAACGCGGCCGGGGCCGATCTGGTGGTGCTCCCCGACGAGCCGTACCGGTTCACCGCCGACGACGGCCCGGAGGCGTTCCCCGGAGTACCCGCCGCCCTCGTCAGCGGCCGCCATCTCACCTGGTACGGGCCGTCGTTGGTGGAGGCGCCGCGTGTCCTCGGCGCGGCCCTGGCAGCGGCGCGCTGAGCACGCCGGCCGAGGCGGACGCGCCGGCCGCGGGGGACGCGGTGGCCGCGACCGGCGCGGTGGACGCGGGGGCGGGGGCGGATGCGGAGGACCGGGCGGGTGCGGGATCGTGCTCGTGGTCGGGCGCGGCGCCCCGCGCGGGGGCTGTGTTCAGCCTCGGGTGCGGGCGGCGCCCACGGGCTCGGGTCGGGGAGCCCCGGCGGCGGGCCCGGGCGGAGTCGTCGTGGCCCTGGCAGCGGCGCGCTGAGCACGCCGGCCGAGGCGGACGCGCCGGCCGCGGGGGACGCGCTGGCCGCGGCGGGCGCGGTGGACGCGGGGGCGGGGGCGGGGGCGGATGCGGAGGACCGGGCGGGTGCGGGATCGTGCTCGTGGTCGGGCGCGGCGTCCCGCGCGGGGGCTGTGTTCAGCCTCGGGTGTGGGCGGCGCCCACGGGCTCGGGTCGGGGAGCCCCGGCGGCGGGCCCGGGCGGAATCGTCGCGGCCGCGGGGTCGGGCTGCGGCGCCGCAGAGCCCGCCCCGGGCTCGGCCTCCACAGTGGTGTCCCCGCGCTCTGGCGGAGTCGTCGCGGCGCCGGGGGCGCCTCCCGGAGCGAGCAGCGTGCCGCGAGCGAGCCCGAGCCCCGTACGGACGGCCACCATCGCCCAGGCGGCCAGCAGCAGGCCGTAGAGCCCCACGGCCAGCCAGCCCACCGCGTGCACTCCGGTGTGCCGGGCGAGGCCCGCCGCGCCGGTCACGCAGGTGCCGACCGGGAAGGTGAAGCCCCACCAGGTCATCGCGAACGGCATCCCGCGCCGCACGGCCCGCACCACCAGCGCACCGGCCAGCGCCAGCCACAGCAGCGCGAAGCCCAGCACGGGCGCGCCGTACGCCACCGAGGCGTAGGCGGCGTACGAGCCGAAGGGCGTGCCGTGTACAGCGTCGGCCAGTTGGGCGCCGGCCGTGGTGGACTGCCCGAGCGGCCCCAGGACGAGGAACAGGGCGGGGGAGAGGACCAGGGGCAGCGGGCCGCGGTGCACCAGGCGCGCGAAGACGGCGGGCAGGATCAGCAGCGTCGCCAGCAGGCTCATCCCGAACATCGCGCAGCAGCCCAGCAACAGCGCCGAACGCCCCTGTCCCGGCGGGAGGTGCGCCGCCAGCGCGGGGCCGGTCGCGGCCGCCACCATGGGCGCCACGACGGGCAGCAGCCACACCGGAGAGGCGTCGCCGGGAGCGATCCGGTGCCGGGCGATCATCAGATACGGAACGCCGACCGCCGCCACCAGGCCGGTCAGCGACCCGGCCGACCAGAGCACCGCACCGGCCGTGACGGCCGCCGAGGGGCCGAGGACGTCCCCGCCCACGGCGAGCGCACCCGCGCCGACCGCGAGCAGCGCCATCGGCGGGCACCCGTAGAAGGGCGCGATCGTCGGATCGAGCAGATGGGCCCGCGCCTGGTCGCGATGGCGCAGCCAGTGCGCCGCCCGCGCGGCGAGCAGCACCAGCAGCGCGAGCGCGGAGAGCGCCCAGACGGCGACGAACACCGGCTCCGCGCGGGGCACGCGGACCGGCAGCGCCCCCCCGGCGTTCGCCACGATCGCCGTGCCCATGACCACCGCGTACCAGTTCGGCCCGAGATGGCGTACGGACGCCCGCGGGCGGTGCCGGCGGGCGGGGGCGGTGCGGGTGGTGCGGGGCAGGGCGCCTGGAGGCGCGAGGACGCTCATGCTCCCACCCTGCTCGGCGCCCGCCCCCGCCACCAGGGACGACGGTTCTATGGGCACATAAACTGGGTTTATGACCGCTCATCCCGTGGCGCACCGCGTCCCCGACCTGGGGGCGCTGGAGCTGCTGCTCGCCGTCGCCCGGCTGGGCAGCCTGGGGCGGGCCGCCCGGGAGCTGGGCATCACCCAGCCCGCCGCGAGCAGCCGCATCCGCTCCATGGAGCGCCAGCTCGGCCTGGCCCTCGTCGAACGCTCACCGCGCGGCTCGCGGCTCACCGAGGCCGGCGCCCTGGTCACCGACTGGGCGCGGCCGATCGTGGAGGCGGCCGAGGCGTTCGACGCGGGCGTACACGCCCTGCGCGACCGCCGTGACTCCCGGCTGCGGGTCGCGGCCAGCATGACGATCGCCGAGTATCTGCTGCCCGGTTGGCTGATCGCGCTGCGCGAGCTCCGCCCCGGCACCGCGGTCTCGCTGCTCACCGGGAACTCGGCCGCGGTCGCGGAACGGCTGCTCGACGGCGCGGCCGACCTGGGGTTCGTGGAGGGGCTCGATGTGCCGCGGGGACTGGACGGCGCGGTGATCGGGCATGATCGGCTCGCCGTGGTCACCGCCCCCACCCACCCGTGGGCGCGCCGCCGCGGTGACCTCGCCCCGGGTGAACTCGCCGCCACCCCGCTGGTGCTCCGCGAGCGGGGATCCGGCACCCGCCAGGTCCTCGACGCCGCCCTCGCGGCCCACGGCGGCCTCGCCGACCCGCTGCTCGAACTCGCCTCCACCACCGCCGTCAAGGCCGCCGCGATCAGCGGCGCCGGACCCGCCGTGCTGAGCCGTCTCGCCATCCGGGAGGAGCTGGCGGCCCGGCGCCTGACCGAGATCCCCGTGGCCGGCGTCCACCTGAGCCGCGACCTCCGCGCCGTGTGGCCCGCCGGACAACGCCCGACGGGCCCGGCCCGCGATCTGCTGGGGCTGACGCGCGGCTGAACCCGCGAGGACCGGGGGCGCCGGCGTTCCGGGAGCCCGGCGGTGCCCCCGGGCTCCCGGCCCGGGGGCTACCCCGCCCGTCAGCCCTCCAGGTCGCAGCACGTGTCGCGGCGCAGCCTGCGCCCCACCTCCAGCCAGCGCTCCCGCTCCTCCCGCTCCCCGAGGGCCTCCGCGCGAGGCGTGCGGGGACCGAGGGGCGGCGGCGTGCCCTTCACGGAGGCGGGGAACGCGCCGACCAGATCGCGCCGCGCGTACGGCACCCCGCCGCGCAACACCGACACCGTCCGCACCAGCGAGTCGAAGTCGGTGAACGGGTCCCCGTCCACGACCGTCACATCCGCGACCTTGCCCACCTCCAGGCTGCCCAGGTCGCGTTCGGCACCGAAGACCCGCGCGGGGAGCACGGTGGCGGTGCGCAGCGCCTCGACCGCCGAGAAGCCGTAGCGGTGCAGCGCCCGCAGCGCCAGATGGAGATGGAGCCCGACCGGCACCAGGGGCGCGTCGGTGCCCAGGGCGACGAGCCCGCCCCCGTCCAGGGCGTTTCGGTAGATCCCGATCTCGGTGCGCAGCGTGGCCAGTTGGGCGTCGGTCGGTGGCGTCCCGGCGAGCTGACTCACCTGAGCGGTGTCCCAGGGCGGCATCAGCCGGGTGACCCGCGCGTCCTCGGCCAGGGCGGGGTCGGCGCCGATGAGCGGCAGGGCGGTGAACGGCGTGGCGATGAGCCGGAAGCCCGCCCCGGTGTAGATCTCCGTGAGGTCCTGGTACGCACGACCGGACGCGCTGGTCGCATGCCCGTACTCCAGCCGCTGGGTCGCCTGGAGGTGGGTGGTCAGGTCCTGGCCGAGCTGCACGCCGGGCGAGCACAGATGGCTTCCGGTGCGCACTCCGAGCCGCTCGTGCGCGAAACGCGCCGCCTCCTCCATCACCCAGCCGGGCGCGCGGACGTAGGTCTTGACGAAGTCCCAGTCCAGCGCCGCGCCCCGCTCCAGCGAGCGGCGCAGCCCCGCGCGGGTGCGGTGCGCCCGCCCCATGCTGTACGCGACGCGCGGCCCGTCCAGCAGCTCGCCGCAGGTCAGCAGCCGGGGACCGGCCAGCACTCCGGCCGCCACCGCCTCCCGGAGCCGTGCCTGCTCATAGGAGAACCCGCCCAGGGAGACCGCCGTGGTGATGCCGTAGGCGAGCTGGAGCGCCGACTGCCGGCCGCCGTAGGTGTACTGCCAGGGATGCGTATGGGCGTCCCACAGGCCCGGGAGCACCGTGTGGGCCGAGGCGTCCAGGCGGCGCCCCGCCGCGCGCCCGGCCCGGTGCGGCTCGACGGCGGCCACCCGCCCGCCCCGCACCACGACGTCGACGTCCTCGCGGACCGTGTTCCCGGTGCCGTCCCAGAACCTTCCGGCGTGGACGACGGTGTCGGCGGGCCGGGGCCGGCGGTGATCGAAGGGGACGCGCACGGTACGGGCCGTGCCCGTGGCCACGTCCATCAGCCGCAGCCGGCCCGCGGACAGGTAGAGCAGCCGTCGGCCATCTCCCGACCAGGAGGGATGGTCGGCGGCCTCGTCGGTGAGCCGGCGCGGCTCCCCCTCGGGCGTACCGTCCGGCCTCACCGGCAGGACCCAGAGCGCGGACTCGGCGATCAGCGCGAACCGCCGCCCGTCGGGCGACCAGACGGGCCCGGAGTCATAGCGGTCGGAGATCGAGACGTGCGGGGCGAGGGCGTGCAGCCGGGAGGCGCCGGTGTCGGCGTCGACGATCCGGATGAGGTTGTAGCCCTCGCGAAACCGCTGGTTCAGGCGGTTTCGATCGCAGAGCGCGACGTACCTGCCGTCGGGTGACCAGCTGGGGCGTCCCGGCAGCCCGCCGCCGCCGAGCGGCGCGGCCAGCACCCGCTCCGTACCGTCGGCCAGCTCGCGGACGACCAGGTTGCCGGACATGTCGATCGCGGCGAGCCGAGCGCCGTCGGGGGAGAGCGCCGGGTGCACCCGGCCTCCGTCCGCGAGCACGGCCTCCGAGCCGTCGGCCAGCTCCCTACGGCGCACGGCGAGCAGCCCGTCCCGGTCGTCCACGTACAGCAGCGCCCTGCCGTCCCGGGTCCAGGAGGGGCCGAGCACATAGCGGGTCGGATCGGCCCGCACGACGCGCCGCGGAGCGCGACCGCCGGCCACGTCCGCGACCCACAGCGAGTTGAGCGCGGCGAACGCCACCTGGCGCCCGTCAGGGGAGAGCGCGGGCAGGTGCAGCGCCTGGACCGGCCGTACCCCGCCGCCCTCCACGTCGTACCGCTTGACCCGGTAGCGGGGCCGGTCGACGGGGAGGGTGGCCGTGAACGGGATGGTCTCGACGATGATCGGCGCGGCGGCGCGCGCGGTCCCGGTGACCGTCCTGCGGGCTTCCGCCTCGGCGCTCCTGCGGGCTTCCGGTGTCGCGTCGGCGGGAAACGCGGCGCGGCCCTGGACGTTCCCCTGGGCGTTCGCCTCGGCCCGGGCATCGGCGTGGGCATGGGCTTGGGCACCGCCCCGGGCATCGGCCTGGGCACCGCCCTGGACATGGGTTTGGGTATCGCCCTGGGCATGGGCATCGGCTTGGGCACCGCCCTCGGGTCGAGCCGGTGCGAGCTTCATGATCCGGAACCGTCCGTCGACGGTCAGCAGCAGCTCGTCCGCCGACACCCAGCGCGGCGGCACCGGCTCCACATCGCCCTCCACCGGCACCGTGACCCCGTCGACGACCAGCGAGCAGGAGGCCGCGGGCGCGGGCGTGGTGCGGAGATAGGCCAGCCGCCCGCCGGGGGCCACGGCGGGGAGCAGCACCTGGGTGCCGGCCGTCGTCTCCATGTGCTCGATCCGCACGGGCCCACCGCCGTCGGCCGCCACGGACGCGACCGTACGGGCCTGGAGGGCACCGCCGACCACCTGGCCCCGGACGAAGAGCACCCGCTCGCCGTCGGCCGACCAGACCGGATCGAAGTCCTCCCAGGCGCCGTCCTGGAGGGGACCTTCCTGCCCGGCCACCCCGGTGAGCCGGGTCAGCCGCCCGCCGGCGAGCTCCAGCACCCACACCCGGTAGGGGCTGCCGGCCACCGGGTCGCCGCCGCGCTCGGAGGCGAAGGCGATCCGCGTGCCGTCGGGCGACCAGGCGGGCCCGCGGTCGTCCCAGGGCCCGTCCGTCACCTGGCGCAGACCGCTGCCGTCCGGCCGTATCGTCCAGATGTGGAATCCGCCGCCCCGGTACGCGCAGACGGCGACCAGGGAGCCGTCCGGGGAGAACACCGGGCGGGTGGGCTCCAGATCGGCCGGCGTGAGCGCGGTGGCGGCACCCCCCTTGCGGGGGATCGACCACAGCACGTTCTGCACCTCCGCGATCACCCGGTCGCCTGCGGGCGAGAGCGTCGCGGCCCCGTTGGTGGCCGCGCGGAAGGACAGCGTCCGCACCGTCCCCCGGCGTGCCGCGCCGGTGGTGGCCGAGGCCGTGTCGAGTGGCAGGGCGACCGTCGCGCCGGCCGTGGCGGCGGTCCCGGCGGCGGCCTGCAGGAACCGCCGCCGGGACAGATCGGGCAGATGCATGGACTCCAACGGTCCTCCAGGGGCAGGGGAGTTGCGGGGGAGTTGCGGGGCTTGCGGGCCGGGGGTGATGCCCGGGTCATTCGATCGGTCCATACCACCGAGACCGCCGTTCAACCCCGGACCGCGCGGGCGGGTGGAGCCGGAGCGGCGCCCCGCGCGGCACTCTGACGGCACCGAGGTGGAGTCCGGCTGGGCGACGGCGGGAGTTCGGGGAGGTGGCGTGGGGCAGGGTCCGGGCAGAAGGGGTGCGCTGGCCTGGGCGCGTGGCGGCGGCAAAGGGGGCGTTGGCCTGTGGTTTAGAGCACGTGGATGAGGAGAGTGTGCTTCCGGTATCCCGACCGGGATCCCTTCCCTGCCCCACCCATCGGACTCAGGAGACAACGGCATGTCAGCCACCGACACCGCCTTCCGCACCGACTGCCTGGAGACGCCCGACGGGGTGCGGGTGGCGACGTACACGTGGGCCCCGGGGGTGGCGACGGGACGGGAGGAGCCGGAGCGGGAGCGAACCGGGGCCGCCCGGGCGATCGTGCAGATCGTGCACGGGGCCGCGGAGTACGCCCTGCGCTATGACCGCTTCGCCCGATTACTCGCCTCCGAGGGCTATGTGGTGGTCGCCGCCGACCTGCGCGGCCACGGGGCGACGGCGGAGGCGACCGGCGGCTACGGGGTCGTGGGCGAGGACAGCTGGCGGCTGATGGTCTCCGACCTGCGCGCCCTGAGCGCCCGTGCTCGTGCCGACCACCCGGGCGCCCCGCTGGTCCTCTTCGGGCACAGCCTGGGCTCGATGCTGGCTCGCGACTACGCCCAGCAGCACGGTGACGAACTGGCCGGCCTGATGCTCTCCGGCACCTTCCGGACCCTCCCGGGAGTGGAGATCGACGAGCTCGCCGCCCACATTGAACGCGAGATAGCCGAGCGCGGCCGCACCGCGCTGTCCACCTTCACCCCGACCCTCTTCGCCTTGTTCAACGACCCGTACGAATTCGGCACGGGCTTCGAGTGGCTCTCCCGCGACCCGGAGGCGGTCGAGGCGTACGCCGCCGACGAGCGCTGCGGCTTCCCGTTCAGCGCCGGGCTGTCCCTCGACTGGGTGCGGGCCGTCCGCAAGATCAACAACCCCCGGAACCAGGCGCGCATCCCTCCCACCCTGCCGGTGCACATAGCCGTCGGCACCGAGGACCCCTGCAACCAGCGCATGACGCTCGTCTACGAACTGCTTGAGGACTTCCGCTACATCGGCACCCGCGACCTCACCTGGAAGGGCTACCCCGGCGCCCGCCACGAGATCCTCAACGAGACCAACCGTGCGCAGGTGGAGTCGGACCTGCTGGCATGGCTGGAGACCCGCGTATAGGTGGGTCCTCCCGCCTACGTATTCGAAACTATGTTCGATATTCTGTGTTCTCTTCATGAAGGGGGCGGCCGGGTGATCAGACGTTCCCCGGCTTGAACACGTCCTGCTCGATCAGCAGCTTGTCGATCCGGGCCTTGTCCACCCGGTTGGTCATCTCCTCGACCTCCTGTCGGTCCCGCACGCACTTGGCCAGCGTGAAGCTCGACGTCACGACGAACACGAGCCCCAACGCGAGGAACGCCCGCTCCCAGGTCCCCAAGGGCAGCTTCACGATCCCGTACGCCACGGCCGCCAGCGAGATCCCGAACGAGATCGCCGCCTGAATGAAGAAGGCCGTCGTCGTCGGCCGCTGAATCGATGGAGTCGTCATGCGCGTAGCGTGCTCGCCCCGTGACCGCCGCGCATGAGTACGGCTACTCATCCCGCCCTGAGCCCTGAGCGTCCTCCCCGCCTCGAGGGTGGAGGCGAGCACCCCCTGAAGTGCGGTATTGTTCTCGTGCGCGGTCGGAACGGGGAAAACCCCGGACCGAACAAGCACCGGGACGTGGCGCAGCTTGGTAGCGCACTTGACTGGGGGTCAAGGGGTCGCAGGTTCAAATCCTGTCGTCCCGACGGTGTTATCGCAGGTCAAAGGCCGTTTCCGATCATCGGAAGCGGCCTTTGGCGTACGTGTGTTTGCTCCCAGGTGGGAGCCCTCTGGGAGCGCTCGTGCTCCCATGCTCCCAAGACGTCAACTGTGTCCGTTTTTTCCGTCATCCGATCGGGTCGATGTGTCCGGCTGGTCGCGGTGGTTGGGGGCGGTCGTCAACCGCATGCCGCTGTTGCCGCCCGGTCGTGGCGTGCGGACGCGTGTGCGGGATGGTTCCCGGGAGCCAATTGCCCCTTGTCGTCCGGGCGGGCGCGGTGACGGGTTCACCGTCGATGGTGCTCCCAGGTGAGGCTCCCGGTTCGGTGGTGGGGGAGCGCCCGGTGGTGGGGAGGGCGAGGCATGCGGGCAGCTCGCGGCACTCGAGGGCGGCGGTCTGGGGCTTTCGGCTTGGCCCACGATGAGGTCTTGCCCCTTGTCTACGGCCTTCTTCTGTTGACTCCCCGAGGTGGGAGCGGTGTTGGAGGCTGTTGTGAGCCGGCAGCCGCGGTCATTGGTGTCATGCGATGGGGGATACGACTCGCCCCTGGGGGCGGTGGGCGAAGGGGGTGTGCATCGCAACTGACGCCCTCGCCACGTGGGGCGTGCGTGAGCGGCTGGGGCCAGAAGATCGGCCGCGGTTCCGTTGCGGCGGGCCGTGGGCGGCTCATGGTGCTGGTCTGCGCGCTGAACGCATTGGCGGGCGAGCTGTCGACAGGGCATGGCTTCCGGGTCTTCGACGACCGAGTCTTTGATGGGGACGTGGATGGAGCCGGGAGCTACACAGTTGGCGGTGATGCCGGTGTAGCCGAGCTCAAGGGGCGAGCGCGCGTGTGGGTCCTTCGAGGCCGGCCTTGGCGCTGATGTAACCAGAGAGATCATGGCGGCCCGTGGCGGCGAGCACGGAGCCGATCGTGGTGATCCGTCCCCAGCCACCGGCGGCCATGCCGGGTGTGAGTTCGCGGGTCAGGAGATAGTGAGGTCAGGTTGATGGCCACAGCGTCGTTCCATCGGTCGGGGGTCGTCTCCGCCCACGGCAGGCGGGGTTAGGCCCCGGCGTTGCTGATGAGGACGTCGATCGGTCCGAGCTGCTCGTGGGCGTTTCGGCAAAGGCCGGGCACGGCGTCCGGGTCGCGGAGGTCAGCAGTCACGGGTACGGCATGGCCTCCGGTGTGGGTGATGTGCTCAGCGAGGCTGGTAGCGGCCTGGTGGCCGTCGAGGTGGGCCAGGAGGACGGCGGCGCCGTGCGCCGCGAGGCGTCGGGCGATGGCCGAGCCGATGCCGCCGGTGGCGCCGGTGGCCAGGGCCGTATGCCTGTTCAGGTGGCCGGACATGGCGTCTCCACGACAGAGAAGTAGGTGGTCGGGTCGAAGGGGGGATTGCGACCGTTACCCCACGGATCAACCCGATCACAACGGAGCTGGCGCTGCCATAGTGAACGGGGCAGCGGGCTGCCACAGGTCAGCGGCTCCGACCGAAGCACTAGGTGTATTGCCCTGTGAGGTTGGGGACGCGGCTGGCGGGTGGTTGGCCTTTCAGCGCGGTGTGTCCGCGGTGGTGATTGTAGGTGTGTAGCCATTCGCCGAAGGCTGCGCGTCGTTCCCGCTCTGAGCGGTAAGTGCGGGCGTAGGCCCACTCCTCCAACAGGGTGCGGTTGAAGCGTTCGACCTTGCCGTTGGTCTGCGGCCGGTAGGGCCGGGTGCGCTTGTGGACGATCCCAGCCGTGGCCAGGGCAGCGCGCCAGTGGTGAGAGCGGTAGCAGGAGCCGTTGTCGGTCAGCACCCGCTCGACGGTGATCCCGGCCTGGGCGAAGAAGGCGTGGGCCCGCTGCCAGAAACTGGTGGCGGTCTCTTTCTTCTCGTCCGAGTGGATCTCGCTGTAGGCCAGGCGGGAGTGGTCGTCGACGGCTGTGTGCAGGTAGCTGTAGCCGAGGTTGGGGCGGCCGTGACGGGTGCGGGGCCGTGCGGGGTCGCGGTGTGCGGAGCTGTTGCGACCGCCCTGGGCTCTGCCGTGGACCTTGTGTCCGCCGCCGTCGGGGATGTTGCCCAGCTTCTTGATGTCGACGTGGACCAGTTCTCCAGGCCGGTCGCGCTCGTAGCGCCGCACCACGCGGCCCGTGGCCCGGTCCAGGTGGGCCAGGCGGGCCAGGTGATAGCGGGTGAGGACGCGGTGGACGGTGGAGGGCACCAGGTGCAGGAAGTGCGCGATGCGGGCCGGTCCCCACCGGCGCAGCAAACGGACCTTGATGATCCGTCGCTCGGTGCGGGTGGGAGTGCGGCGGGGGCTGTGGTGGGGCCGGCTGGAGCGGTCCGCCAGGCCGGCTTCGCCCAGTCGGCGGTAGCGGTCGGCCCACCGCTGGGCTGTGGTCGGCGAGACCTGGAAGCGCTCGGCGGCCCGTCGAAGCGGCCAGCCGTCCTCGACCACACAGCGGGCAAGACGCAGGCGTCCGGTCTCGGTCAGGGTGCATTACGGTGGGGCACGAGGGCCTTTCGGTCGGTGTAGACGTCGCAATCCACACCGAACCCGGAAGGCCCTCACCCATTCAAGATCCCTCAGCCGAGACCTGGGTCACCTGTCCACAACCTCCCCGGACAGAACAGCTAGCTGGTCGCGGTGATCTCAAGGGGGCCGAGAGAAAGCCCTCGGTCGGGACAAGATCAGAGGATGAGCTGTCAGCGGCTGTATCCGGCCGTCTCCTCAAGCGGCTCGGCCATCTGCTCCTCGTACAGATCGGAGAATGACTCCTCTGACTCTTCTGGCTCCTCGTAGGAACCGGAGAGCGACTCCCGGTCCGGCACCGGCGCACCGCGCTGGATGCGCTCGATGGCCTGGTAGACATACTCCCAGTCAAAGTACGGCTGCTTGCGAAGGTAACCGGGGTCCCAGCCGCCGCGCTTGTCGTGCCGCGTCAGCGGGGTGAGGTCCTCGTGGCCGAGCAACCGGGGGCTGCGCCACCAGCGCTCACTCGCGGGCCAGCCGTTGCGCGTCGCGATATCGAAGGCCAGGAGTGCGACGGTGTCGTGCTGTGCCCGGGTGAATCGCAACCCTGGACGTAGCGGTTCGTCGGCGGAGACATGCTTGCCGGCGCAGCTGTAGACGCAGGGAACGCACTCCACGTGCACGTAACAGGCATTGGCCGAACGCCTTCCCGACGGCTGGGACTCCGGCAGCAGCGCGAGCGAGTGCGGGTAACCCGGCCATCGGGCGCGCCAGCGCCTCACCAGGTCCGGCGGGAGATCGGCCTCGAAGCGGTCGAGGTCGATCGAGCGGCTCTGGTCGGCTGCTGGATTCGGGTTGCTGATGCCCACACCCTTGGCCTGCTCACGCTCGTTCGCGACCTGAAGCAGATCACCGCCGGCCGCCCCCTTCCATCCATTGACGTAGTGGGTGCCGTGCGTACGGGTGTAATAGCCGACGGCCTGAACGGTGTGGTAGCGGCCAGCCGTATGCGCGGCGCAGGGTAGTCCCCCGCCCGTGGTGTGCACTACGAGCCCGTAGACCCGGCCTTGCCATCGTTTCGGCCGGTCACGGGCGTCCCACAGCTTGGCCGCCCTGATCGCCAGGGGGGAGAAACCCGACGGCAGTGGGGCCGCGTCTCCCCTCTCCCGATCCTCTTCGGTCTCTCCGGTCTCTTCGGCATCGCCTTCGGTCTCGGTCGGCTCGACGGGCAGTGACTCGGTCCACCAGTGCGAGGCAGAGATTGGGGGACCCGTCGGCCCTTCCTCGGCGGCGCTCCACGCCGGAGCCTCGGGGTCGAAGGGCGTCAGCAACCCATCGCTGCTGGCCGCCGCGGACCACCCGGCCGTCATGGCCGCTCACCGCGCTGACCGTTGCCGCTCGCCGGGCCGACAGCAGCCTGGAACGGTTCGGGGCTCAGGCTTGGACTTGAAACCGTCGGACCCGGATCCGCCCCAGGCAGCCGCAGCGGCTGAGCACTGGTCTGCTGCCGCCCGCCCACGACCACCGCCGGCCGCTCCTTGACCCTGTCTCCCGTGGCGGACTGCCAGAGATCGATGATGCGGTTCACGTCCGCACGCAGCTGTGCATTTCCGGCCGTCGGGAGGAAAAGCAAGCGTGCCAGGGTGCCGGTGTCGAACATCCCAAGCTCGATGGAGCGCAGGAAGGCAGACATCAGATCGGCAAGGTCGAACAGTTCGCGCGCGCGTGGCGCCGGAGTCATTCCGATCCGCTGGGCGATCCGGGCGAGCCGGTCGGACGGGTGCGACCCTTGGCACTTCAAGTCCCTGACGATCGGAGTGTCCTGCTCCAGGGTGAGGTGAAACCAACTCATCGTCGTGACATGCACGAACTCTTCGCGTGCCAACCTTCCGCCGAGTCGGCGCATGGTCAGCATGTCCTTGATGGCCTTGCACAAAAAGCCCACGTATTCGCTGTCGGTGGGGTTCGGCCCGATGCCGTTGTTCTGGTTCTCAACCCCGAGCCATATCTGGCGTAGCAGTTCGGACCATTTGTCTCTGAACCCGACATTGACTCCGTCTCCGATATCAACCTTCCACGGGGCCGCACCCACACCACCCGGCATGGCCCAACGCGGAGGGACCGGATGCGGCAGATCGAATCCGAACATGAGCCAGTACGCCCGTCGGGTCTCGACCCTGATGTCCGGACGGAATCGGCTGTGTATCCCTCCGATCGTGAACAATGGGGGATCGCGGAAGAAGAGCTCCTCGGTCGCGCGGGCCCATTGGAGGCCCTCCGGGGAGACGGTGTTCAGGGATTCGCCAAGTGCCAGTCTGCGCACTACCTCAGACAGAACCTCATATGCGCCCGTGGCCTCGATGAGGTAGGCGTAGATCAACTGATGGGCAATCAGTGGTTTGGGGATGAACACCCGATCGTTGAAGAGATCCGGGTTGGCGAGGTTGATCCCTGAGGGCAGCGGTGGCCGAACCCCCGCCGTCGGATCGGGAAGAGCCAGGTCCGCGATGACGGTGTTGCTACCGAGGAAGGGGGACTGGCCGGGCGACGTGGACCCAAGAACGGGGGCTCTCGCTGGGGCCGTCCACGCCTCGTCGAGCCAGCGGCTGAGTTGCAGCGGGTGGACAAGGAACACCTGATCTTGCCTGCCCGGTCCAAACTGCTTGGCGAGTGAACGGAACACGGCGCGCCTCCTCAGGGCTTGCGAGGAATTCCAGGGGGAGGTGGTGGCGCGGGGGACAATCGCCGGCCCAGTCCGACAGGAACGCCATCCCTCCTTTGAAGTTCGACACGGATCAGTGACTTCTTCTTTGACACCTTGGTCAGCTGCGCTCGATTCTCCTTGATTCTGACAGTTTCAGATTTGCCTCCCTCCGAGGTGGCCGCGACTTTCACCGCTCCCGCCGGGACGCCTTCTGGGAATTCGATCGCGTTGTCGTGAGTCCGCTTCATGGCCACCAGCGCGACGCGCTTCCCTTCCAGTTCCAGGAGCCCGGTGAGGACGCCGTAGTCGAGGATGACGCGGGCCTGTTCGGCTGACGGCTTGCGTTCATCGATCACCGCCTGGTTCGAGACGGTGTCGGTCAGACCCTTGAGCGCGTCGAGGATCTGCTGCGTGGTCACAGCACTGGATGCCTTCTTCGTCTTAGCCATGGTCCCTCCTTTCTCCAGTTACGCCCCAGCCTGATCGAGCCGACTGCCCGGCGCCCAGGGTGACGAGCCAGTCCTGCAGTCGGCGCCGACAGGCAGCTGCGGCGGATGGGTCAAGGACCGCACGGGTGACCAGCGCCGCAAGAATCCGGACGGATTCGCGGCGGGCCAGGTACTGCGAAGTCAGCAGCGAGGGTCCGGCCCGCTCGGCGAGTTCGGCGAGCGCCTTCGGCGATGCCAGCAGTGGATTGGCCAGCGCACACAGCGGGCGTCCACCGAACGCTTCCATCGGACGGCGGGTGCACGCCTCGACAATGTCCCCCAGCGCGCCGATGCTGGCTCTCGCGATCCAGTGCGCGCCATCGGATCCCGTCGGCGGGTGCCTTTCGCACCACGTTCTGGCGAGCGTGGTCCAGGGGCCGCTACGGCCGAACCACCCCTGGCAGAGAGCTGTGTTGAGCAACACTCTGATCACGGGGAACGGGTGAGGATCCCCCGGAGGCATGCGGTACACGGCGGTCGAAGTGCCGTCCACCACATGAGCCAATGCGGGAACCGGTGCCCAGCCGGCCAAAGCGAACGCGTGGACATCGCCTACGACTTCACCGGCCCAGGAGCGCCAAACCTCCGCCAGCTCGCGTGAGCGACGGACAAGAAGATTCCACAGGGTATCGGCGAGTTCAGCCGACCAACCGGTCACATGGCCGACCTGATGGCCCGTCTCATGGAAAATTGCCGTAGGGTGCCCGAGGTTATGGCGTGTCAGTTTGATTGCCGCGATCGGCGAGGGATGGCTGTCGTTGAAGAGTCCTATCCCGGCGCGCATGATCGCCGCACCCATTCCCTTGTCCACGTACACGAGAACCGGCGGCGGTTGTATGCCAAGTGGGCGCAGCACGTTGTCCATGCTGTCGGCTGCCACGGTATCGAGCCCGCGCAACAATGCCGAAAGTCTGGAGCTGGTACGGGAGGTGACGGCATCGCCGAAGAAATCGATCAAGGTCTCCGCCTGAACGTACCGCTCCCGTAGGCGAAGCAGTCGGCGACGCAGTTCGGCGGGATCTCCCTCGGCGGCCAGCGCGGCGTGCAGATCGGATGCCTCGCCCCGCAGCGCGCCGACGACGGCGAGCAGCCGGTCGCGCAGTCGGAGCCGGGTGTAGCTCTCCAACCCGGCCCATGCGTCCGCGCTCGCCACTACCTCGAGGTCGGCGAGCGCGTCCGCTGCCTGCCGCCAGTGGGCGATTTCCAAGGCGAGCTGGTCGCGGACCGCGGTCTCAGTCACTGCGGTACCCGGGCCTGATCGTGAGCGTCGGCGCCGCCTCCGGCATCCCGGACATCAGGCTGCCCTTGTCGGCGAAGGAGAACGTGAACGACAGGGTGAGGCCGGATGCCGGGTCCTGTGCGGCCGTACGCACCGTCGCCGCCGCTTTCGGCAGCTCTTTGGCGAGTGTGCTGAGGATCGCCTCGCTGATGTGCTCGGCCAGCGCGCCGGCGCGCTCAGCGGGGAAAGCCCCGCCGGGCAGCCGCTCCGACCCCTTGGCGAGACGGCGGGCGAGGCCGCGCCGGGCTGCGGGGCTCAGGGCCGCGCGTATGCATACGACCACCTGTCTCATGGCCGCCCCGGCCAGATGGCCGGTGAGCTCATGGGCCTCTCGCTCACCGAGCCGGAAGTGCACCCGCAGCAATGGCTTGGCAGCCGTCGGATCGATGCGCACGACGAATCGCGAGGTCCGCCTGCGACGCCGGGGAGCTCCTGGTACGACAAGGCGGAACAGCCGCCTCGGCGGCCCGCCGCCGGGCTGCCACGTCGGCACCCGACGGCCCATGCCCGGCCGCCCCACGAGCAGCGCGGCGGCCTCCGGGGTGAACTCCTCGAAGTCCTCGGCCGACGCTCCGTCTTCGAAGGCCGCGAGGTGCCCGGCGTGGGTGCCAGGGAGTGTCTCGTACAGGTGGAGGTCCGCTTCGACCGGCCAGCTCCGTACCCCGGCGTCGAGCAGGTGCCCCTCCAAGGTCTCACCGGTCCGCAACAGGACCTCGCCCGCCTGTATGCGGCTGATCGACAGCGGCAGCACTCGGCTCAGCTTCTTGTACCGAAAGCAAGGCCGGGTCGCCCTCGGCATGAACAGCCAGACGGCACCGTCTTGGGCCTCGGCCCTCGCGCCGGAGGGGAGATCGGCCCGCAACACCTCGCGCGGCAGGTGGCGGGCGGCGGCCTCGGCGAACGCCTCCTGCAGCTCCGCTTCGACTCGCAGCGGTTCGTCCAGCGACTCCTGCGGTAGGGAGAGCACATGTCGTACGGTGTCCTCCAGCGTGGCGACCATCGCCTCGGCACCGAGCAGTTCCGCCGACTCGGCCTCCAGCCGCAGCGCTCGCATGCCGACATCCACGATCGGCCTGGCGAGTGCCTTCGCAGCGGCCGGCCCCACATAGCCTGAGATGAGCTTCGCCAGCCCTGCCTCCAGGAACCTGGCCACTCGCTCGCGCCCGCCGATCAGGCCCACACCGGCCCGTACCATGGGCATCGCGGCCATGACCGCGGGCACGAACTGCTGCAACTGGGCGGCCGGCGGCTCACCGGACGCCGCCTCCGCGAGCTGGCCGACGAGGCGGGCGCGTGCCTCGTCCAGCTCCTGGACCGGGTCATGCTCGCTCCATTCGGTCTCCTGTACGGCATCCGCCACGGTCTGCTCGGCGGCGCTGTCGCTCGGCGCCAGCACGACCTCCGCGAGCTGGGTGTCGAACCGGTGTGACGCCTCTCCGACCGAGTCGAGATCGGTACGGTGGCCCTGCGCCCCATCACCTGGCGCGGATTCACGCAGCACTCGCTTGGCCAGCGCTGAAGCGGCCGGGCGCAGACTCACCGGCAACCGGTTGGTGGCCTTGCGCAGGACCCATCGCAGCAGCGGATCGAGGAGCTTTCGCAACGCCGCGAGGATCACGCCGGTTGGCAGTACCTTCCCGACCGCGGCCAGTCCGGCCTTGGCGATGCCCTTGCCGATGCCGGCCACCTTGCGGACCAGGCTGCCGAACAGTTGCTGCATCGCCGGGTACTCGAGGTCCCGCTGCTCGAGCAGCTCTTGAGTGGCAGTATCCACCTCTTCGACGGACAGCGAGTCCGCCGGGCGATCGGCGAACCGCTCACCGAGCCGACCGAGTACATCGTCGGCCTCGGAGAGCCGCCTGGCCAGCCACCCCTCGAACTCCGACGCGGGTAGCACGGGCGCCGAGGCATCGGGCGACCACGGGGTG
The DNA here is from genome assembly GCF_029541745.1 of Streptomyces sp. LX-29. Lineage (NCBI taxonomy): Bacteria > Bacillati > Actinomycetota > Actinomycetes > Kitasatosporales > Streptomycetaceae > Streptomyces > Streptomyces sp. LX-29. The sequence goes on from NZ_CP089746.1 coordinate 6,647,251, forward strand.
GCTGCGCGCAGATGTGCGGCCGCGACTTCGCCGACCAGTGCCTGCAGGGCCTCCTCGAAACGTTCATCGCCGAGCTCGGAGAGGAGGGCCGCCGTCGTCAAGGCATCCCTGTCCGCCTCCTCCGCACTGACGAATCCGTCGGAGAACGGAGAGGAGAGTGATGCCATGGGGACTGTGGCGCCAACCGCGTCGCTCCGCGCGGCCTCCACGCTCACATGTGCCGCCGCGAAGGGAGCAGCTGTCGTATCGCCCTCATACGCGTCATTCGGGAGCGTACTCACCCTGGTCACCTCACTTCCCCGGGAGACATTGATCCGGGGCCGTAACCGAGAACGGGCGTACTGCCGGTAACTCGATGCTCCAGCCCCTTGGGGAGCAACGCAACTCGAACGGACTAGGCAGTGTCTGATGGCTCTTTGATGAGATCGCGGAGCCAGATGACGATGGCTGCGGTGGCCAGGGTTCCTTGGAACACGTAGTCGCGTTTGTCGTACCTGGTCGCCACTGCCCGGTGTTGTTTCAGCTTGCCGACGCAGCGTTCGACCGTGTTCCGGTGGCGGTACTGTTCGTGTTCGAAGGCCGGTGGCCGGCCTCCCGCCCGGCCCCGCCGTCTGCGGTTTGCACGCTGGTCCTCCGGTTGCGCGATGGTCGCCTTGATGTGGCGTTGTCGCAGGTAGGCGCGGCTGGAGTACGCCTTGTCACCGCGGGCCCGGTCCGGCCGGGTGCGCGGGTCCCGGGCGGGCGACCGCAAGGGCCTGCATGAGCGGGATGAACATCGGGCTGTCCCTGCGCTGGCCGGGGGAAGTCAGCCAGACCAGGGGTCGGCACCGGTCGTCGGCCAGCAGATGGACCTTGCTGGTCAGCCCGCCCCGGGAGTGTCCCAGGGCCTCACGTCCCTCCGGGTCCTCACGGGTCCCGCCCCTTTTTGCGGGTGGTCGACCGGGGGCCGGTGCCGGGCTCCGGCGGCGTGCTGGTGGGCCCGGCAGGTGGTGGAGTCGGCGTTGACCGCCCAGGAGCCGTCTGCGTCCCGGGCACTGGCGTCGGCGCCGGTCTGCAACGCGCGCAGGATCCTCGCCCACGTGCCGTCGGCCGACCAGCGCCGGTGTCGTTCGTACACGGTCTGCCAGGGGCCGTAGCGTTCGGGCAGGTCACGCCAGGGAATCCCGGTCCGGGTCCGGAACAGGACCCCATTGACCACCCTCCGGTGGTCCGCCCACCGCCCGCCCGGCCCACCGGTCTCCGGCAGCAGCGGAGCGATACGTTCCCACTGAGCGTTCGTCAGTTCATGGCGACGCACCATGACAGGCTCCTGCCCGGCACGGCAACAGATCCACCATCCCGGCCAAGAGCCATCAGACACTGCCTAGTGACCTGAGTCGGAGATTCGTCGTTGGTTTGGTATGAGTCGTCCGGGTCCGAAGATTCCGCCGTTGTCGGTGACCGATGCCCAGCGGGTTGTGCTGGAAGGCTGGGTGCGTCGCCGCACGACGGCTCAAGCGCTGGCCCAGCGGTCGCGGATCGTGCTGGAGTGCGCCGAAGGGCACTCGATCATGGAGGTCTCCCGTCGACTGCAGGTCACTCCGGACACGGTCCGCACCTGGCGGCGACGCTTCCTCGAACGTGGCCTGGATGGACTGTCCGACGAGCCCCGGCCTGGTGTCCCACGGAAGATCACCGACGCGGACGTCGAGCGGGTCATCGTCAAAACGCTGGAAGAGACACCGAAGAACGCCACCCACTGGTCGACCAGGTCCATGGCGGCGGCCACAGGGATGTCGCAGTCGGCGATCTCGCGGATCTGGCGCGCATTCGCGCTGGCGCCTCACCGGTCGCAGACGTTCAAGCTCTCCACAGATCCCCTGTTCATCGACAAGGTCCGCGATGTCGTGGGCCTCTACCTCGATCCGCCGGAGAAGGCCCTGGTTCTGTGCGTGGACGAGAAGTCGCAGATCCAGGCCCTGGACCGGTCTCAGCCCGTTCTGCCGATGGTGCCCGGAGTCCCTGAGCGCCGCAGTCACGACTACGTCCGCGCCGGCACCACCACCCTGTTCGCCGCTCTTGAGGTCGCCACCGGCAAGGTGATCGGCTCTCTCCACCGCCGGCACAGGGCCGTTGAGTTCAAGAAGTTCCTGGCCAAGCTCGACAAGGAGGTGCCCGCGGACCTCGAGGTCCATCTCATCCTGGACAACTACGTCACCCACAAGACACCCGCGGTCAAGAAGTGGCTGCTGGCCCACCCGCGCTTCCACCTGCACTTCACGCCCACCAGTTCCTCGTGGCTGAACCTGGTGGAGCGGTGGTTCGCCGAGCTCACGCAGAAGAAGCTCAAGCGGGGCGTCCACCGCTCCGTCCAGGCACTGGAACGCGACATCCGGGCCTGGCTCGCCGACTGGAACGACCACCCACGGCCGTTCGTCTGGACCAAGACCGCCGACGAGATCCTCGACAAAGTCGCCGCCTACTGCCGAAGAGTCTCTGACTCAGGTCACTAGTACTGCAACGGTGTTTGCTGTGAGGGTTTGGCAGTTTCTGGTGGTGTGTGGCCGCGTCGTTTGTAGTGGCTGATGCGGGTTTGGTGTTGTCGTCTGCGTCGCCAGTGTGACCAGTGCAGTACGTGGTCGACGGGTGCTGGGTGGCGGTGGGTGAGGCGGTGGATCAGGCGTCTGAGCTCGGGAAGGCTGGGGGGGACGAGGTCGGAGGATCCGTTTCTGCTTTCCCGGTGTCGAGTTCGCGGGCCCGCAGGACGGTGAGGCAGGCGTGGGCGGCCATGGCCAGTGTCATGTGGCGGTGCCAGCCGTCGTAGCGACGGACCTGGTAGTCGTCCAGGCCGCACTCCTGCTTTGCGCTTTGGAAGCATTCCTCCACTGCCCACCGGCTGCCGGCGACACGGATGAGCTCGCCGAGTGTGGTCTCGGCGGGGCAGTAGGCGATGTAGTAGGAGATCTCCTGCGACCGGCTCACGCTGCGGCGGGCGATCACCCAATGCCGGCGGTCTTCGCGGTGCCAGGGACGGACCTCCACCCTGGCCCAGTCGTAGACCCGTGGCCCGTGGGCGCCGTCGCCGCAGGAACGGCGCTTCCACTTCTGCCTCGGGAGACCGGGAAACAGGTCGTGGACGGGGTGGTCCATGGCCCAGCGGGTGACGACGGTGTCGTGCCGGGTCGTGGCCATGACGTGGAAGACATCGGCCCGCTCCAGCTCGGTCCGCCAACCTTTGGAGAAGCCGTAGGCGGCGTCCGCGGTCACCCACCGGAACGGGATCTTCTCCGCGATGGCCCGGCGGACCATCGCCCTTGCGGTGACGACCTTCGTCTCGAAGGCGACCGTGTCCTCGATGCCGGCGGCCCGGCAGCGTTCACGGTCATCCGTCCAGGAGGTGGGCAGATACAGGCGGCGGTCGATCAAGGTGCGGCCACGGCCGCCGGCATAGGCGAGGAACACCCCGATCTGGGAGTTCTCCGTCCGGCCGGCGGTTCCGGAGTACTGCCGCTGGACCCCAGCCGAGCGGACTCCCTTCTTCAGGAATCCCGTGTCGTCCACGATCAGCACCGCTTCCGGGTCGCCGAGATGCTCGACGACATAGTCCCGCACGTCGTCGAGGACCTCATCGGCGTTCCAGTCGATTCGGTTCAGCAGCCGGTGGATCCGGTCCGGACCCGCATGCCCGGCCTCCTCGGCAAGCGTCCATCCGTTCTTCCGCTCCAGCGGAGCTATCAGCCCCTGCATATAGGCAAGAGCCGACTCCCGCGGCTCTGACCTGGAGAAACGGTGCACGAACCGCTCATGCAAGGCCCTCAGTTCACCAGCCCACGACCGGGCATCAGCAAGTTCCCCACCCATGACGCAACCAACGACCAAACTGGCCAGCAGTCACGGCAAGCACCGTTGCAGTACTAGTGACCTGAGTCGAAGATTCATCGTTAGTTGTCTGGAAGAAACCCCGAAGAACGCCACCCACTGGTCGACCAGGTCCGTGGCCGCGGCCACGGGAATGTCGCAGTCGGCTATCTCGCGGATCTGGCGTGCGTTCGCCCTGGCCCCGCACCGCACGCAGACATTCAAACTGTCCACGGACCCGCTGTCATCGACAAGGTCCGCGACGTGGTCGGCCTCTACCTGGTTCCGCCGGAAAAGGCCCTGGTCCTGTGCGTGGACGAGAAGTCGCAGATCCAGGCCCTGGACCGGTCCCAGCCCGTGCTACCGATGATGCCCGGCGTCCCCGAACGCCGCAGTCACGACTACGTCCGCGCCGGCACCACCACCTTGTTCGCCGCCCTGGAGGTGGCGAGTGGGAAAGTCATCGGCTCTCTGCACCGGCGGCACCGGGCCGTGGAGTTCAAGAAGTTCCTGGCCAGGCTCGACAAGGAGGTTTCGGCCGGCCTGGGAGTGCATCTGATTCTCGACAACTACGCGACCCACAAGACGCCCGCGGTCAAGAAGTGGCTGCTGGCTCACCCACGCTTCCACCTGCACTTCACGCCCACGAGCTCGTCGTGGCTGAACCTGGTCGAGCGGTGGTTCGCCGAGCTCACGCAGAAGATGCTCAAGCGCGGCGTCCACCGCTCGGTCCAGGCACTCGAACGCGACCTCCGGGCATGGTCGGCCGACTGGAACGAGGACCCGCAACCGTTCGTCTGGACGAGAACAGCTGACGAGATCCTCGACAAACTCGCCGCGTACTGCCACCGAATCTCTGACTCAGGTCACTAGGCAGTGTCTGATGGCTCTTGGCCGGGATGGTGGATCTGTTGCCGTGCCGGGCAGGAGCCTGTCATGGTGCGTCGCCATGAACTGACGAACGCTCAGTGGGAACGTATCGCTCCGCTGCTGCCGGAGACCGGTGGGCCGGGCGGGCGGTGGGCGGACCACCGGAGGGTGGTCAATGGGGTCCTGTTCCGGACCCGGACCGGGATTCCCTGGCGTGACCTGCCCGAACGCTACGGCCCCTGGCAGACCGTGTACGAACGACACCGGCGCTGGTCGGCCGACGGCACGTGGGCGAGGATCCTGCGCGCGTTGCAGACCGGCGCCGACGCCAGTGCCCGGGACGCAGACGGCTCCTGGGCGGTCAACGCCGACTCCACCACCTGCCGGGCCCACCAGCACGCCGCCGGAGCCCGGCACCGGCCCCCGGTCGACCACCCGCAAAAAGGGGCGGGACCCGTGAGGACCCGGAGGGACGTGAGGCCCTGGGACACTCCCGGGGCGGGCTGACCAGCAAGGTCCATCTGCTGGCCGACGACCGGTGCCGACCCCTGGTCTGGCTGACTTCCCCCGGCCAGCGCAGGGACAGCCCGATGTTCATCCCGCTCATGCAGGCCCTTGCGGTCGCCCGCCCGGGACCCGCGCACCCGGCCGGACCGGGCCCGCGGTGACAAGGCGTACTCCAGCCGCGCCAACCGCGCCTACCTGCGACAACGCCACATCAAGGCGACCATCGCGCAACCGGAGGACCAGCGTGCAAACCGCAGACGGCGGGGCCGGGCGGGAGGCCGGCCACCGGCCTTCGAACACGAGCAGTACCGCCACCGGAACACGGTCGAACGCTGCGTCGGCAAGCTGAAACAACACCGGGCAGTGGCGACCAGGTACGACAAACGCGACTACGTGTTCCAAGGAACCCTGGCCACCGCAGCCATCGTCATCTGGCTCCGCGATCTCATCAAAGAGCCATCAGACACTGCCTAGTAGTGCTTTGTTAGGTGGTGTCATAGGGCTGCCAGGGTGTGGGTTGGCGGCAGGTCGGGCAGGTGCCGGTCCAGGTGGCGAGTAGGTGTTGTAGCTGGTCCAGGGCTTGGTAGAGGTCAGGCCCAGGGGCTTTTGGGGCGGTCCGTTGTTCGGTCAGGAACAGATGCGCCGCGGTGACGAGGGTGACGTGGCGGTGCCAGCCGGCGAATGAGCCTCCCTCGAAGTGGTCGAGACCAAGAGAGGTCTTCAGCTCGCGGTGGTCATGCTCGATGCGCCAGCGCAGTTTCGCCAGCCGCACCAGGTCCGCAACCGGGATGTCGGTGGGCAGGTTCGAGATCCAGTACTTGACGTGCTCGCCCTGACCTTGGGGCCACTGGGCGACCATCCAGCTGAGCGGGATAGTGCCATCGGGTGCGGGATTGGGCCGACGACCCTTGATGTCGAGTCCAGCCGTGTCACTCCGAATGCTCTGTGCGCCAAAGGGAAAGTAGCGGGAGAGGATTGGTCGTTCGCACGACTTCACCGCACCCGAGGGCACGGCCGGGTCACGCCCCGGCAGGCTCGCGAGCTGCCCCGGCCCGAAGGTGGCCCAGTCATCTCACAGGGAATTGGCCTGTGCGATGAGGCAACTGCGCATTACCGTAGGCGCAATGAGAACAAGATCCGCTTCGGCCGACCAGCGCATGTCCGTGGACTTGGCCGAGGCGCCGATGCGTCAGGCCCGTAACTCCGCTGCTTTTTGGACCGCGAAGGGCCGATGCCGGGGGAATGAGGTCATCCGGCGCCGCGGATTCGTTGCGGTCGACGGCGACGAGCGCGCTGGCCTGCGGATCCTGATCCAGGAATCCCACCTCGAGCCGGGCGAACTGGCCGAGTTGAGCGAGCTGGCTGGCCGAGCCGCAGGTCCGGTGAACGCCGAGGATCCGTTCAGCTCGACCGACCTGAGCCACCTGGGCATGCGCAGCTGGCAGATGCCGATCATGCTGCGCCCGCCCGGTCCCGTCGGCGAACCGGTGCTGGACGTGATCCGGGTACGGCGGCCCGAGGACCTCCAGGCGGCCGAGCGGATCGTGATCGAGGGCTTCGAGCTGGCCGGATTCACGCCCTACCGCCCCGGCGAGCTGTTCCCGATGGCGCTGATTGAGCAGCCGGGCGTGGACGTGTTTGTCGCCTCGCACGACGGCGTGCCCGCGGGAGCCTGCGTCACGGTCGTGGACGACGGCGTCGGCAGCCATTATTGGGTCGGCACATCGTCGGCAGTCCGGTCGCGTGGCGTGGGGCGGGCCGTCATGCTCGGCTCCCTCGCCCACCTGGCGGACCTGCCGGTCACGCTCACCGCTTCGAAGCTGGGCAGGCCGCTGTACGAGTCGCTGGGGTACACCGCCGCAGCGCCCTCGACCTGGTGGGCCTCAGTGCTCTGACACCGCCGCGGTAAAGCCCCTGGCTCGCTGGTCCCCCGCACGGTCCCATACGCGAATGGCGCGTGAGCCCGGAAAGGTCTGGACAACACAAGAGCCCCAGGTCGATGACCTGGGGCTTTGCCCAAGAGCGAATGACGGGAATCGAACCCGCGCTACAAGCTTGGGAATCACCGCAGCCCCAGACCGGTCATTTAGTGTCTGACCTGGGAAAACGTCCTCTAGTGTGGCGGCCCCTGCGGGCGATGGGACACCCGTGTTGACCGCTGTTCGCCGCTCCGAAGGGCGCGTGCGCGCGCTCTGGCGTTGTGGAGCATGGCCTGCTCCCGGAAGGTCAGCCGGTCAGACCTGACCAGTCCGTTTCTCCGCATGGGTGAGGCCGAGGTCGGGGGAGCCACACCAGATCTCCTGCCTGGCCTGCCAGGTCAGCGCGGTTGCCCGAAGGCGCCGGTTTCCTGCCGCCTCTGCGCAGGCGGTGCCGAACTGTAGGAGACGGCGAGCGTCGTCGTGCTCGTAGGCGTCGAATGCGGAGGCTCCCATGACCGTGGCGAGCCGGCCGACGGCGGCGAACAGCTCCGTCTCCAGCTCGGCCGGGCACCTGGCCTTCAGCAGGCCGGTCGCCCAGTTCAGCTGCCCGATCGAGGCTTCCTTCACGAACCCCCCCGCCACCGTAGAGGTTGGCCCAGCTGGCGAGCGTGGCGGAGGCGGTGTGCACCTGCTCGACGTCCACAGAGCGGACGACTCCAGGAAGAGGGGAGCGGCCGAGTGGTGGAACCAGCTCAGCCAGCGACCCGGCAGTGAGCGCGGCTAAGCCGCCGGTGGCAAGCAACGAACGACGTTCCACGGCGGTCAGGCTCCGATCCACGAGCGCGGGCGGGTCCATGGGGAGCATGCCCACCGTTCCGTGACCAGAGGCGGGCTCCCGCGTGTGGCCATGGGGCTTGTCGGCATCAGGGTGCCTCCCGCCCTGGCCCTTGTGGACGCGATGCCAGAGCCTGCCCAGGGCTCCGCCGGCCTGCAGAGCGTCGTCCAGCTCACCTACGAGGTGATGCGGGCAAGGCCGCTCAGCTTTCTCGATCTTGCCGATGAATGCGCCGCTGACGTGGACCTTCTTGCCTAGGTACCGCCTTGATGACGGCGTCGGCCTCCTCCCGGTCCACCCGTCACTCCGGCACTTCGGGCGGCGCCGGACGCAGGCCCATGGCCGTCCACGCCCGAGGAGAACTCGACACGGTCGCCGAGAAGACGGACATCGTCCGTTGCCGATGATGCGGGCGTGGCCCGAGGGATTCCCGGGGTCGTGATGCTGCCGAGAACCCTTGCCAACTGATGCCATGTCAGTTGCAAACCCTCAACTGCGTTTGTTCGGAATCTTCTTGACTGAGCATCAAGTAGCCACACATCATGACCACGCGTCATCGATGTTGATCGTCTGAAACTCCGCCACGGGGGAACTGAAGGGGGAACAGTGATGCGGACTCTGAACGTGGTTCTGATCGGTAAGGGTGGTGTCCTCGCTCGCTGCGGTGAGGCGCTGCTGTCGGCAGGGCACCGGATCCGGGCGGTGGTGACCGGCGACGCCATGGTCCGCGCCTGGGCCGTCAAATCGGGAATCGGCCACCACGACCTCGATGACGCGCTTCTCGACCCGGCCCGGCTGTCGTGCGACGTGCTTCTCAGCATCGGGAACGACGCCCTGATCTCCGAGGCACTGCTGGCATGCGCGCATCGGACGAGCGTCAACTACCACTACGGTCCGCTGCCCGAGTACGCCGGTCTGAACGCACCCTCCTGGGCCGTCGCCAACCGTGAGAGCGACTACGCCATCACGTGGCACCGGATCGGCGAGCTGGTCGACGGGGGCGACATTCTCAAGCGGATACCGGTGCCGGTCGAGCCCGACGAGACCGCGCTGTCGCTGGGCGTGAAGTGCGACGAGGCTGCTGTCGCGAGCGTGGCCGATCTGATCGGCGACATCGCCGAAGGCAGTGAGACCGCCGTCCCTCAGGACCTGGCCGCGCGTCGCTACTTCTCCCGGCACACGCAGTTCTCCGCCGAGGGCCTCATCGACTGGGCCCGCGAGGCCGAGGACATCGTCGCCATGGTCCGGGCGACCGACCACGGGCTGTTCGGCTGCCCGCTCGTGTGGCCCAAGGTGAACGTCAACGGGCGCATTCTCGCCGTCCGCGAGGCCCGCGTCGGCGTGGCGTCCCCCGGTGCCGCACCCGGCGAGGTGCTCACTTGCGACGCGGACGGCCTGAACGTGGCCACGGCCACCGGTGCCGTTCGCCTGATCCGGCTGAGCACGCTGGAGGGCGAGCCGGTCGACACGGACAGCCTCCGGACGGAGAACGCGGTCCGGGCCGGCCTGATCCTCCTGGCTCCCGGCGACGCCCTCCGGGACGGCATCACCGAGACCGGCACCCGGGCGTCGAAGGCCGCCGCCCACTGGCGCAAGCGTCTTGGCGCCGACGCCCACCCGTTCCGCCTGCCCTTCACGCCGCAGGCCTCCGGCACCGAGCAGGACGCCACGCAGGACACCGAGCAGGACGCCGCTCCCGTCGTCGCGCGCTGCGCCGCTCCCGGCGGAGTGTCCGCCCTGGCCGGCATGGTGAGCACGTACCTGAGCCGGGCGGCCGCGACGAACGACGTCACTCTCGCCGTCGCCGCGCCCCGCGACGGGATCGACCCCGACTACCGGGACCTGTTCGCCGCCTGGCTGCCGCTGCGCGCCACGGTCGACCCCGGCCGGACGATCGCCGACAACCTCCGGGCGGTCGCCGAGGAGTTCCGTCTCGGGCAGGAGAAGGGATGGCTGCGCCGTGACCAGATCGGACGGGACGAGACGCTGCGCCGGCTGTGGGACGCCGGCGACCTGACGCCCGACGTGATGATCTCGTGGGCCGATGCGGCGGAGCCCGCTGACGGCCGGCGCCCGGCACTGAACCTGGTCGTCCGACCCGACGGCGAGACGGTCGAGTTCCACTTCGACGCCCGGCGTCTGGCCCGCGGCGACGTCGCCCGCCTCGCCGCCCAGCTCGGCGACTGGTGCGACCGCTTACCCGGGCTGGCCGACGAGACCCTGGAGTCCGTCGACATCCTCTCCGCGTCGGATCGGGCGTCGTTGACCGACGCCTTCAACGCCACCGACGACAACACCATCCTCGGCCACCGCCTGCACACGCTCTTCGAGCAGGCCGCCGAGCGCCACGCCGACAACGTCGCACTGATCTGCGCCGACACGCGGCTGACCTATGGTGAGCTGAACAGCCGGGCGAACCGTGTCGCGCACACGCTGATCGAGCGCGGCATCGGCCGCGGCGACCTGGTCGGCATAGGGCTGGACCGCTCGCCCGACGTCGTCGTGGCCGTGCTGGCGGCGCTGAAGACGGGTGCCGCCTATGTGCCGGTCGACCCGGCGTTCCCGGCGGAACGTATCCGCCAGATGATCGACGACGCCGACCCCCGGATCGTCCTCACCCCGACCGCGGCACCCGCCAACCTCGCCGAGTGGTCGACGCGCTGCCTGAGCATCACGGATGCCGCCGGTGAGCGTGCCGACGGCGACGCCGCCAACCCGGACGTCGAGGTCCAGGCCGACGACCTCGCCTACGTCATCTACACCTCCGGCACCTCCGGCACGCCCAAGGGCGTGGAGATCAGCCATGGCGCGCTGTGCAACCTGCTGGAGTCCATGCGCCGGGAGCCCGGCTGCGCCGAGACCGACCGGCTGCTGGCGGTCACCACCATCTCCTTCGACATCGCGGTCCTGGAACTGTTCCTGCCGCTGCTCAGCGGGGCCGCCACGGTCATCGCCCAGGCCCACGAGACGGTCGACGCGAAGGCGCTGATCGGCCTGATGGGGCGTCACGGGATCACGATGATGCAGGGCACGCCGGCGACCTGGCAGCTGCTGCTGGACGCGGGCTGGCAGGGCGACCCGCGCCTGGGCAAGATCCTGTGCGGGGGTGAGGCCCTGCCGCGCGCACTGGCCGACCGTCTGCTCGGCTGCGGCGACGCCGTCTGGAACATGTACGGGCCCACCGAGACCACCGTCTGGTCCAGCATCTGGCGGGTGGAGCCGGAGGGCGAGGTCGTCATCGGCCGGCCGGTGGCCAACACCCGGCTCTACGTCCTGGACGAGAACCTCGTGCCGGTGCCGCCCGGCTTCTCCGGAGAACTGTGCATCGGTGGCGCCGGAGTGGCACGTGGCTACCACGCCGCCCCCGAGCAGACCCGGGCCCGCTTCGTCCCCGACCCGTTCCGCGCCGGCGACACGCTGTACCGCACCGGCGACCTGGCCCGGTTCGTCGCACCCGGCGCGCTGCGCGTGCTCGGCCGCAACGACAGCCAGCTGAAGCTCCGCGGCCACCGCATCGAACTGGGCGACATCGAGGCGACGCTGACCGCCCACGACGACATCGCCCGCGCGGTCGTCGTCGGCCGCGACGAGCAACTGGTCGCCTACTGCGTCCGCGAGGCTCCCGCGCCCACCGCGTCCGCCCACGACGAGGAGGTACAGCGTGCCGCGCTGGCCGAGTGGGCCGGCGCCTGGGACCGCGCCTACGAGTCCGACGCCGATGACGCCACCTTCAACCTGGCCGGCTGGCGCAACAGCTATGACGGTCTGCCGTTCTCCGTGGCCGAGATGCGTGACTGGCAGCGCGGTTCGGTCGACCGCATCCTGTCCTACGCGCCCCAGCGCGTGTTCGAGGTCGGCTTCGGCACCGGCCTGATGATGTTCGCCGTCGCGCCGCACTGCACCGCGTACCACGCGGTGGACGCCTCGGCCCAGGCCGTCGAGGTCACCCGGAACCACCTGCGGTCGCTGCCGAACGTCACCTGCGAGCACCGCCCGGCACACGACCTGCCGGCCGTGGCCGCCGGCTCCTTCGACACCGTGATCGTCAACTCGGTGGCCCAGTACTTCCCGGGCGTCGACTACCTGACCTCGGTGCTGGAGTGGGCGACCACCGCGGTGACGGAGGGGCGGGTGTTCCTCGGGGACATACGCGACCTGTCGCTGCTGAGCATGTTCCACGCCGACGTGATCCGGTTCCGCCACGACGACCTCACGCCCGAGGAGGTGGCCCGCCGCGTCGAACGCGAGGTGCGGGCCGAGCGCGAACTGGTCGTCGCGCCGGACTACTTCGCCGACCTCCCCGCCCTCTTCCCGCAGATCACCCGCGTCGACGTCATGCTGCGCGACGGCCGGTACGTCAACGAGATGACCCGCTACCGCTACGACGTGACGCTCCACATCGGCGGCGGCCCCGAGGCGCACACCGCCACCACCGAACACGACTGGCGGACCGAGTCGCTGGAGACCGCCGCCGTGCCCGCGCTGCTCGCCGGCCTCGACGGCGGACCGCTGCGCCTGACCGACGTACCCAACGGCCGGCTCGCCGGGGTGCCCGATCACACCGGGGCGCTCGACGAGGTGACGGAACGATACGCCCTCCCGGTGGACCCCCGTGACCTCACCGAGATCGCCCAGGAGGCCGGGCTCGAATGCGCGCTGCTGCCCAGCCGCTCCGGTGACAAGCGGACGTTCGACGCGGTGTTCTGGCGCCCGGGCCTGACCCCGGACCTCAGCCTGCGCCCGGCCGCCGCCACCGACCGCGCCACGCTCGCCCGGTATGCGAACGTGCCCGCGGCGGGCGAGCCGGCCAAGGCGCCGATCGGCCGCCTCCTTCGCCCCTGGCTGGCCGAGCGGCTGCCCGCGTACATGGTGCCGGCGTTCTTCGTCGAGCTGGACGAGTTCCCGCTCACCCCCAACGGCAAGATCGACCGCAACGCCCTGCCGAGCCCGGTCGCCGACGCCGGAGCCATCGCCAAGCCCGCCAACGAGCTGGAGCGGGACATCCTCGCGATCTGGTCGGACGTCCTGGGCCACGACCGCATCGGCGTCAACCAGAACTTCTTCGAGATCGGCGGGGACTCCCTGCGCGTGGTCCGCGTCCAGATCCGGCTGGAGAAGGTGCTGGGCCGGCCCATCTCCTCGGCCAGGCTCTTCGAGCACTTCACCGTCAAGACCCTGGCGGCGCACCTCGCCGGCGCCCGGACCGGCCCGACGCGGATCCCGTCGAGCCGCCGGGCCGAGGACGAGCCCATCGCCATCATCGGCATGGCCTGCCGGCTTCCCGGCGACGTGAGCAGCCCGGACGAGCTGTGGGACCTGCTGGAGCGCGGGGCCGACGGCATCAGCGAGGTGCCCGCCGACCGCTGGGACGCCGACGCGATCTACGACCCCGACCCGGATGCGCGCGGCAAGTCGGTGACCCGCCGCGGAGGCTTCCTCGCGACGCCGATCGACATGTTCGACACGTCGTTCTTCGGTATCGCGCCACGGGAGGCGCACGCGATGGATCCGCTCCAGCGGCTGATGCTGGAGACGACATGGGAGGCGTTCGAACGCGCGGGCTACACGCTCGACCAGCTGCGCGGCAGCCAGACCGCCACGTACATAGGCGTCGGCAAGAACTCCTCGTACCACGAGTACGGCATCACCACCGGCGGTTCCATAGCCGACCTGGACGGCTACGTGGGCACGGGTTCCGCGCTCGCGACCGCGTCCGGCCGGATCTCCCATGTGTTCGGCCTCGAAGGCCCGACGATCACGATCGACACAGCCTGTTCCTCGTCCCTGGTGACCACTCACCTCGCCGCCAACGCACTGCGTGACGGCGAGTGCGACCTGGCCGTTTCCGGCGGCGCGACCATCCTCCTCACCTCCAACATGAACGTCGAGTTCAGCCGGCTGCGCGGGATGTCGCCCGACGGGCTGTGCCGGTCGTTCTCCGCCGACAACGACGGGACCGGATGGAGCGAGGGCGTCGCCGTCGTCATCCTGAAGCGGCTCTCCGACGCGCAGCGCGACGGCGACACCATCCACGCCGTCCTGCGCGGCACCGCCGTCAACCACGACGGCCACGCGGCGAGCCTGACCACGCCCAGCGGACCCGCCCAGCAGAAGGTCATCCGCGCGGCCCTCGGCGCGTCCGGGCTGCAGCCGAAGGACATCGACTACCTGGAGGCCCACGGCACCGGCACCCGCCTCGGCGACCCCATCGAGGGCACCGCCCTCGGCGAGGTCTTCGGCGGCAGCCACCCCGACGAACCGCTGTGGGTCGGCTCGGTCAAGTCGAACCTCAGCCACACCCAGGCCGCCGCAGGCCTCGCGGGTGTGATGAAGGTCGTCCAGTCCATGCGGCACAACGTGATCCCGCGCACCCTGCACGTCTCCGAAGCCACCCCGGACGTGGACTGGGCCGGTGCGAACATGGCCCTGGCCGTGGAGCCGCAGCCCTGGCTGCCGAAGGACCGGCCGCGCCGCGCCGGCGTCAGCTCGTTCGGCATCGGCGGCACCAACGCCCACGTCATCGTGGAGGAACCGCCGGCGCCCCTCCCGTCGGACCGGACCGCGGCGCAGCCGCCGTCGACGCTGCCGTTCGTGGTGTCCGGGTGCACCGACGCCGCCCTGCGCGCACAGGCCGAGGCGCTGCACCAGTACGTGGGCATGAACATCCAGGACCGCCTTCTCGACCTGGCGCACTCGCTGGCCACCACCCGCAGCCACTTCCGCAAGCGGCTCGTGGTCATGGCGAAGGACAGGTCCGAACTGCTGGACAAGCTCGGTTCCTTCGCCCGCAGCGGGGAGACCCCGCCCGGCGCCGCCCGGACCGGAGACAGCGCCGAGGAGCAGCGCCTGGCCCTGCTGTTCACCGGGCAGGGCAGCCAACGGTTCGGCATGGGCAGGGATCTGTACGAGACCCATCCGGCGTTCCGCGACGCGCTCGACGAGATCGCCGCCCACTTCACCGAACTGGACCGGCCGCTGCTCGACGTCATGTGGGCCGAGGAGGGGACCGCCGACGCCGCGCTGCTCGACCGGACCGACTTCACCCAGCCGGCCCTCTTCGCGCTGGAGGTGGCGCTGTGGCGGCTGTGGGAGAGCTGGGGCGTACGGCCACAGCTGCTCCTGGGCCACAGCATCGGTGAACTCGCCGCCGCGCATGTCGCCGGCGTCTTCGACCTGGCCGACGCGGCCCGTCTGGTGGCGGCCCGGGGCCGTCTGATGCAGGCGCTGCCCAGCCGCGGCGCGATGGCTTCGGTCGAGGCCGGCGCCGCCGAGGCCGAGGCCGCGGTACGGGAGCTGGACCTGACCGGCAAGGTCGATCTGGCCGGCCTCAACACCCCGACCCAGACCGTCGTCTCCGGCGACGCCGACGCCGTGCGGGCCCTGGTGGCGCACTTCGCCGGCCAGGACCGCCGGGTCAAGGAACTGACGGTGTCGCACGCGTTCCACTCCCACCACATGGACGCCATGCTGGCCGGCTTCCAGGCGGTCGCCGAGACCGTCACGTACCGTACCCCGACGATCCCGCTGGTCAGCAGTCTCACCGGGAATCCGGCCGGCCCGGGCGAGCTGGAGCAGGCCGCCTACTGGGTGCGCCAGGTGCGCCACGCGGTGCGCTTCAGCGACGGCATCGCGAGCCTGCACCGCGAGGGCGTCACCACCTTCCTGGAGCTGGGTCCGCAGCCGGTGCTCTCCGGCATGGGCGTGGACTGCCTGGCCGACGAGACCGACCTCGCGTGGCTGCCGTCGCTGGCGGCGGGCAAGGACGGCTCCGACGTCGTCCTGCGCAGCCTCGCCGACCTGCACGTGAGGGGCGTACCGGTCGACTGGCAGGGCTGGTTCGAACCCTTCGGCGGTGAACGGGTCGCCCTGCCCACCTACGCCTTCCAGCGTGAGCGCTTCTGGTTCGAGCCGTCGACGCCACGCTCGGTCGGCGCCGGTCTGGACGACACCGACCATCCGCTGCTGGGCGGCGCCGTGCGGATCGCCGGCACCGAGACCGCGGTGTTCACCACCGTGGTGGCGCCCGAGGAACCGGCGTGGGTGCAGGACCACCAGATCATGGGCACCGTGCTGATGCCGGGCACCGCCTACATCGAGGCGATGCGCTCGGCCGCCGACGCCACCGCACCCGGCGAATGGGACGTCGCCGACGTCGACTTCCTGTACCCGATGGTGTTCGCCGGCGGAGCGCCCGCCCGCCTCCAGGTCGTCGTGGGGGAGGAGTCCGAGGGCGCCCGGCCGGTCCAGGTGTACAGCGCACCCGACCGCAGGGACGGCGAGTGGCTGCTGCACGCCGAGGGCCGGATCGTGCCCGCGAAGCCCGTCACGGCGGGCGCCGTGGTGCTGCCGCCGCCCGGTGCCGAGCGTCTTGACATCTCCGCGCTCTACGCCGAACTGGACACCGTCGGCTACGAGTTCGGCCCGGTGTTCCGGGGCATCCAGGAGGCGTGGCAGGCCGACGGGGTGGTGTGGGCCCGTGCGGCCCTGCCCGAGGACGCCGCGCACACCGCCCGCGGCTATGTCCTGCACCCGGCTCTGCTGGACTCGGCGATGCAGTCGCAGCTCTTCAGCATGCGGATGCACAACACGAACCCCGAGGACGTGCTCGTGCCGTTCGAGGCGGAACGCCTGTCGATACGGGAGAAGGGCCTGGCCGAAGTGTGGGTCCGGGTCGCCGAGTTCGAGATGGGCGACGGGGAGTTCCACGCGTCCCTGGACCTCTTCGACTCCGCCGGCAAGAACATCGGCCGGCTGGAGCGTATGCACGCCCGGCGGGTCGACCGCGCGGTGCTGCGCAGGCTGGCCGCGGAGGGCGTGGACCGGCTCCGGTTCGAGGTGAACTGGCGGCCGGCCGACACCGAGAAGGTGGAGATCGGCGGTTCCTGGGGCCTGCTGTCGCCGGGTGGTGAGGTGCCGTGGGCGGCAGAGGTGAAGCGGGCGCTGAGCCGGGCCGGTGTCCAGGCGTTCAAGGTGCGCGACCTGGAGGAAGCCGAGGAGCTCGACGGCGTCATCTGCCTGTGGGACGCCGGCGAGGACACCCTGGCCGGGGCCCACAAGCTGTCCGCCGCGGCACTCGGCCAGCTCCACACCGCGGCCGAGACCGGGTTCGCGCCGCCGTTGGTGTGGCTGACCCGCCGCGCGGTGGGCGTCAACGCCGACGACATGGCCTCCGGGCTCGGTGCGGGACCGCTGTGGGGCCTGATGCGCACCGCCCGCAGCGAGCACCCCGACCTCGCGCTGCGCCTGCTCGACCTCGGCGACGAGGACGCCGATCTGGCCGCTCTCGCCCCGGCGCTGATGATCTCCGACGAACCGGAGTGCGTGCTGCGGCACGGCGAGGTACTCGTCCCGCATCTCGAGCGGGTCGGCGCCTCGGGCGAGCTGACCCTGCCCCCGGAGGGTCGCTGGCAGCTGGAGATCGCCGCGAAGGGCCGTCTGGACCAGCCGCTGTCGGTGCGCCGGGTGACCCCGAAGCCGCTGGCGGCGGGCATGATCAGGGCCGATGTGAAGGCCGCCGGGGTGAACTTCCTGGACGTGCTCAACGCGCTCGGCATGGTCGAACTCCCGGTGTTCGGCATGGAGTTCTCCGGCGTGGTCACCGAGGTCGGGGCCGGGGTCAAGGACGTCCAGGTGGGCGACCGGGTACTGGGCCTCGGCCAGGGCTCGTTCGCCGCGGAGGTCGTCACCGACGCGCGCTGGGTGGTCCGCGTCCCGGAGAACCTCACGTTCGAGGAGGCCGCGACCATCCCGATGACGTTCCTGTCGGCGTGGTTCGGCCTGCACGACCTGGGCGCGCTGAAGCCGGGCGAGCGGGTGCTGGTCCACTCCGCGGCGGGTGGCGTCGGCATGGCAGCCGTCCAGCTGGCACGACTGCACGGCGCCGAGGTGTACGGCACCGCCAGCGAGCCGAAGTGGGCGGCGCTGCGCGAGATGGGGCTGGACGACGACCACATCGCGTCCTCCCGCGATCTGGGCTTCGTCGAGTCGTTCGGCCGCACCGCGCCCGGACGCGGCTTCGACGTCGTACTGAACTCGCTCGCCGACGAGTTCATCGACGCGAGCCTCGGCATGCTGCGCGAGGGCGGACGCTTCCTGGAACTCGGCAAGATCGACCTGCGGGAGCAGTCGTGGGTGGACGAGAACCACCCCGGCGTGCAGTACCGGGTCTACCACCTGCTCGAGGCCAGTCCGGACCAGATGCACGCGATGCTGGTGTCGCTGGCCGAACTGCTCGCGGCGGGCAAGCTCACGCCACTGCCGGTGCGCACCTTCCCGATGACGGCCACGTCCGACGCGCTGCGCTTCATGGCCCAGGCACGGCACGTGGGCAAGGTGGTGCTGACACCCACCGAGCAGAAGGAATTCATCCAGCCGGGCGGATCGGTGCTGATCACCGGTGGCGTCGGGGGCCTGGGCCGGCAGGTCGCCACCTGGCTGGCGGACGCCCATGGGGTGCGCGACTTCGTGCTCACCTCGCGGCGCGGCCCGGACACCCCTGGCGCGGACGCGCTGGTGGCCGGCCTGGAAGAGCTCGGCGCCACCACCACGGTGGTGGCCGCCGACTCCGCCGACGCGGACAGCATGGCCTCGGTGCTGGCTCTGTTCAACGCCGACCGTCCGCTGCGCGGTGTGGTCCACGCGGCCGGTGTGCTCGACGACGGTGCTCTGTCGGCGCTGACGCCCGAACGGCTGGACACCGTCTTCTCGCCGAAGGTGGACGGGGCCTGGCACCTGCACCGGCTGACGCGCGATCTCGACCTGGACTTCTTCCTGCTCTTCTCCTCGATCTCCGACATCCTGGGGGCGCCGGGCCAGGGCAACTACGCGGCGGCCAACGCCTTCCTGGACTCGCTCGCGTACCTGCGCCGGGCCCAGGGCCTGCCGGCCACCTCGGTGGCCTGGGGACCGTGGGACGGCGAGGGCATGGCCGCGACGCTCAGCGAACGGGACCGGGCCCGGATCAGCCGCACCGGTATGGACGCGCTCTCTCCACAGGACGGCCTGGAACTGCTGGAGGAGACGGTGCGCAGCGGCCGCCCGCTGACTGTGGCGGCCGCACTGGACCTCACCGGGATCCAGAGCTACTACGAGGACCAGGGCGGAGTACCCCCGCTGCTGCGCTCGCTCCTGAGCACCCACGGTGGCGGCGGCACCCGCGCCAAGGGCGACGGCGGTGCGGGTCTGCGCAAGCTGCTCGGCCAGACCGCTCCGGCGGAGCAGGAGTCGGTCGTGCTGGACATGGTCCGCGAGGGCGTGGCCAGGACGCTGGGCTTCGCCTCGATGAACGACGTGGACCCCGGCCTGCCGCTGCAGGACCTCGGCATCGACTCGCTGACCGCCGTCCTGATGCGCAACCAGCTCGCGGACATGACCGGCCTCGCGTTGCCGGCGAAGATCGCGCTCGATCGTCCGAACCTGAAGTCGCTGGCTCAGTTCCTGCTGGAGAAACTCCTGGAGCGTGGCCTGGACGAGCCGTCGGAGGCGGCCGTCTCCACCGGTGAGGACACTGCCGGGCCGGCCGGTGCGGCGGACACGGACAACGCGGCCGGTCTCGACATGGCGCCGGTACGCAAGGGTTACCTGGACCCGACGCTGCGGTTCGACAACTGCCGAGGCGACCTGGGGCGTCCGGAATCCGTGTTCCTCACCGGCGCCACGGGCTTCGTCGGCGCCTTCCTCCTGCGCGAACTGCTGGCCGCCGGCGTCGCCACGCACTGCCTGGTGCGGGCCGACGACCAGGAGACCGCCACGCGGCGGCTGACCGGTGTGCTGTCGAGCTACGGCATGTGGCAGGACGACTTCGCGTCGCTGCTGCATCCGGTGGTGGGCGACCTGTCCCAGCCTCTGTTCGGGCTGACGGGCGAGGCGTTCGGCCGGCTTGCCGACGAGGTCGACGCGGTGTGCCACTCCGGCGCCCTCGTGGACTGGGTGCGGCCCCTGAGCGAGTACATCGGCCCGAACGTGGTCGGTGTGCACGAGACCCTGCGGCTGGCGTCGACGGGCCGCGGCAAGTCGGTGCACGTCATGTCGACCTTCGGGACCCTGCCGCGCTACCTCGGGTACGAGGTCACGCCGGACGAGTTGGAGTACGGCTACGTCACCTCCAAGTGGATGGCGGAGCAGATGGTGACCGCGGCACGCTGGCGCGGTGCCAAGGCCTCGGTGTACCGGCTGCCGTTCGTGGGGCCGTCCGCCACGACGGGCCACTTCCGGCTCGACCGCGGCGACTTCCTGCACAACCTGGTCGCCGGCAGCATGGCCCTGGGGTGCTTCCCGAGCACGGGCGCCAGTCTCGCGGCTGTCCTGCCGGTGGACCACCTGTCCCGGACCATCACCGCGATCATGCTCGACGAGCGGGACCGCATCGGCCGGGACTACGACTTCGTCAACGCCGGGGCGCCGAGCTTCGACCGCTTCTTCGAGATGGTCGGCGCGGCGGCGGGCTCCGGTGAGCTGGTGCCGTTCGACGAGTGGAAGCAGCGGGCCCTGGCCTTCGCGGCCGCGGACACCACGAGTGCGCTGGCCCGGATCGCCGCACTCGTGGACGGACTGACGCCGGACAACCTGACGCTCACGTTCGGGGCCGGCCTCGCCGGCGAGTATGTGCTGGGCGGCGACGACCATCCCGCCGCGCCGCTCGACGAACAGTTCGTCGAGAGGTATGTCCACCGCATCATCGCCTCCGACGAGGCGGCCGCCAGGACGCACGGCCCCGTCGGGGCGTGACGACACCAGGCACGGGTGGAGCCGCCCCGGCGCGGGCGGCTCCACCGGCCCCGGACCGACACCCGGATCGACAGGAGAGTGGAACGGCATGAGTGCAGAATCAGAGCGGGAACCCGTCGTGACGGGCACCTACCAGCCCAGCGGGACGTTCCTGCACACGTCCGCCGGCGCGCACGCCCAGAAGTTGATGCCGGTTCTGGACAAGTACCCGGTCGACGCCGGGGAGGTGGAGTCGCGGCTGCCGCCGAAGCGCGTCCTCAACCCCAGCTGCTTCTATCCGGACACGACCCCCACCGTCGTCGAGCAGATGAACCTCGACGACGGCCTCGCCGACAACCTGGCCCGGCAGCTGCGGTGCCAGGCCGTCATCCAGGAGAGCTTCGCCGAGGCGTCGATCGGCAACTACTTCCCGCTGTCGACGATGTTCGAGAACTGCGTGCTGTTCATACCGTCGGCCAAACGCTTC
The DNA here is from genome assembly GCF_029541745.1 of Streptomyces sp. LX-29. Classification (NCBI taxonomy): domain Bacteria; kingdom Bacillati; phylum Actinomycetota; class Actinomycetes; order Kitasatosporales; family Streptomycetaceae; genus Streptomyces; species Streptomyces sp. LX-29. Next base: position 6,668,411 of record NZ_CP089746.1, read on the forward strand.
TACGACCTGAACCAGGAGATCGTCCACAAGCACTTCCCCGAGGTCGAGACCGCGGTGGTCAATGCCTTCGTGGTCACCGCGAACAAGCGCTCCTACGGTACCCACTCGGCCAGCGGCATCGCGCTGCAGATCCCGTCGCTGGTGAAGAAGCGGCTCGGTTTCCCGACCGAGTACCGCAGTTTCCACACCGCGGTGACGCCGACCCCGCTCGACCGGCAGCCCTTCGTGATCTTCGAAGAGGCCGAGGTCGAGGCGCCGAACCTGCAGTTCGCGTACGAGAAGATCATGGAATACGGCGTGGACAAGGAGGAGAAGGCCGCCGTCGACAAGGCCCTCTACCTGTTCCTGGAGGGCAAGCTCTCCGAGATCGACCTGCCGACCGTGCGCGACTTCCTGATGGCCAAGTACTGGGAGAAGCGGTACGCCGACACGCCGTCTCCCGGCTACTACTGCGACTCGCGGGTCGGTGACGCGCTGGTCTTCGACAACTACCGGGCCCACGGCGACGGCACGCTGCCCGGTTCGCCGAAGGACCGGCTGACGATCGACTTCCGCTGCTTCAACAAGGTGCACTACCCGCCGGGCATGTCCAGCGGCCTCGACTTCATCGTCGACCCGGACGAACGCGACTACCAGATCACCCGCAAACGGGACTCCATCGACTTCCTGCTGACCACACTGGGTTACGAGGACATCGACGAGTTCCTGTACCTCGTGTTCGGCACCCGGCACACCGAACACATCAACCCTTTCGGGCTGATGACCGACCTTCAGTTCGGTGTGTACAACAAGTCCGAGTACCACCTGCTGGACCAGAACCTCGACGCCCACTACGAGCGCGTCGAGCAGCTGTACGACAAGATCGAACGAGACGGCGAGTACGTCCTTCCCGAACGCGCGAAGCAGCGCCTCCAGGCGCTCGCGCAGTAGGGGGACGCAGCATGTCTGACAACACGGTGGTCGCGCGCGCCGAGACGTCGTCGCGCGGCCTCCTCGCAGTTCTGCTGACCGGGGTGTTCATCGCGATCCTCGACGTCGCCATCGCCAACGTGGCGGCGCCGAACATCGGCACCGACCTGCACGCCAGCGGCGCCGAGCTGCAGCTCGTCGTCGCCGGCTACATCGTCAGCTACGCCGTCCTGCTGATCACCGGAGCGCGGCTCGGCGACCTCGCCGGCCGCAGGAGGATGTTCCTCGCCGGGGCCGCCGTCTTCACGGCGGCGTCGCTCGCCTGCGGCGTGGCATGGACGGCTGTGGCACTGATCGTCTTCCGGTTCGTGCAGGGAGCCGGGGCCGCGTTGATGGTGCCGCAGGTGCTCAGCCTCATCCAGCTGAACTTCGCGGGCGCAGCTCGGGCCAAGGCGCTCAGCGCCTACGCCACGGTGATCGCCGGCGGCGCGATCGTCGGCCAGATCGCCGGTGGCGTGCTGGTCAGTGCCGACATCTTCGGCAGCGATTGGCGGCCGGTGTTCCTGGTCAACGTGCCCGTCGGTCTGGTGCTGCTGATCGCCGGAGCGCGCACGCTGCCGAAGGACGCCGGCAATCCGTCCCGCAAGCTCGACCTGCCGGGCCTGGCCACGCTGTCCCTCGCCGTG